>JAIXTB010000210.1 GCA_027484385.1 Neisseriaceae bacterium
CTGGCGTACAAACAGGGTGGCTACGCCGCGGGTGGCCTGGGTAAAGCGGTCTACCTGGGTTTCATTGCCATTGAGCAGCTGGTCGGCACTATAAAGCGCCGGTGCCGTGTGCCCGCTGAGGGTGACCGGGTTGGCCGCATCGGCCCGTATCGGGCTGGCCAAGCCTGCAGCCAGCTGCGCTGCACTGTTTTTGGCGCTGCTTTCCAGCACGCTGGCGTAGGCATCGATACTGTCGACGACTTGCTGGTTGGTTTGTTGCATGGTGTCTACCGCGCGCTGTTCTACGCGGTTGCCTAGCCACTGGCTAACGACCAGGCCGGCAATACCCAGAATGATGAACAGCGCGATGCTGAGCACCAGGCTGAGTTTTTGCGCCAATGACAGGCGCGAGATGGTGAGTTTGGACATGGCTCTTTTTACGCATAGGTGGGTGGTTTTACGCGTGCTTGATTTATATATTTATTAAATGAAAATGATTTTTTATATAAAAACACGCGTAGATATCGTATGTCCTAATGCGCGCCATGCTGTTGATAATGGTCAAATCCTGTTGGCTAGGTGGCTGATTTTCCAAACGTTTCTACATTATATTCATTGAATACCTTTGGCATTTTATTGCTGAAAGGCAAAAAGGCTTGCAGCAAATGCATCAATAGCCGGGGCGCGTACGCCGCGGCGGCGAATCAGCACGGTAGGGGCGTGGGCAAGCTGTGCGGGTAGCGGGTGGGTGGCCACATGGCCGGCGGCCGGCGTCAGCGCCAGCAGGGCTTCGGGTACCAGGGCGATGCCCATGCCGCTGGCGGCGCAGCTGATCATGGCGTGATAGGAGTCCAGCTCTACCAGCCGGTCTACCACACAGCCGCTTTGTTCCAGCCAGCGCTCCAGCCGCTGCCGGTAAGCGCAGCCGTGGTCAAAGGCCAGCAGGGTGTGCGGCCCGTGCTCCGGCCCGACCTGCGCGCCCAGCGCGCTGATCAGCAACAGGTTTTCGCTACAGAAAGGCTGGCTTTCCAGCCTGGGCTCGTTGACCGGCCCGCAGACCAAGGCGCAATCCAGCTCGCCGGCCAGCACCGCGCTGATCATCGTGGCCGTGGGGCCGGTGCGTAGCTCCAGGCGGACGTCGGGGTGTTGCTGGTGAAAGCTGGCCAGCAGCGGTGGCAGGCGTACGGCGGCGGTGTTTTCCATGGCCCCCAGGCGCAGGGTGCCGCGCGGGGTGTCGCTGGCCACGGCGGCGCGTGCCTCGTCGGCCAGCGCCAGCAGGCGTTCGCTGTAGCCGGCCAGCACCCGGGCTGCGGCTGTCGGGCGTACGCCACGGCCATCGCGCTCGAACAGCGCTACGCCCAGGCTGTCTTCCAGCTGCTTGATGCGGGTGGTGATATTGGATTGCACGCGGTGCAGGCGGCGGGCGGCGGCGGTAATACCTCCTTCTTGCAGTACCGCCTGGAAGATAGCCAAGTCACTCAGGTCCATATTGTTCTCGATTGTGGATGTTTCGCATCATTTTAATTCATTTTTCAGAATATCATTGCCCGGGCATAGTGCGGCTATTCCATCTTGCAGGCCGCTGCCATGACATTTGCTGCTACCCGAAAGGGCTATGTTTATCTGTTTGCCTGTCTGTTGCTGTGGAGCAGTTTCATGCTGATGGCGCGCCTGGGCGGCAAAACGCCGTTAACGGCTTATGACCTGCTGGCGCTGCGCCTGGGTACCGCCAGTGCGGTGCTGTTGTGGCTGCCCCGCCCCGCATGGGCTGCCTGGCGTGATGCCCGGCTATGGCTGCTGGCCCTGATCGGCTGCATTGGCTTTTGCCTGTTGTGTTACGGGGCGGTGCGCTGGGTGCCAGCGGCGCATGTGGCGCTGCTGGTGGCAGGGATACAGCCATTCCTGATGGCGCTGCTGCTGGTGCTGGCGGGCCAGGGTTGGCCGCAGCGTGCTGCCTGGCCGGGTTATGCGGTGATGGCGCTGGGCCTGGGGCTGCTGGCCTGGCCGCTGTTTGCCGGGCAGGCGCTGCCAGGGCAATGGCTGGGTGATGGCATGCTGTTGACGGCGGGTGTGCTGTGGGCGCTGTACGCGCTGCTGGCCAAGCGCTGGGGCTATGTACCGTGGCTGCTTACCAGCTTTGTCACACTGGCCTCTACCCTGCTCTACTTGCCGGTGTACCTGCTGTGGCTGCCCAAAGGCCTGGCCCAGACGCCGTGGTCGATGATCGTCAGCCAGGCATTGTTTCACGGCATCAGCCCGGCGATTCTGGCCATGCTGTGCTACTTGCGTGCCGTGGCCCTGCTGGGCCCATCGCGTGTGGCAGCACTGATGGCGCTGATACCGGTAATGACCGGCCTGGCGGCGGTGCCGCTGCTGGACGAGCCGCTAACCGCTACGTTGGCCGCGGCGTTGCTGAGTGTCTCGCTGGGTGCCTGGTGGGTGTCCCGCCCAGTGCCCGCCCCTGCCCCAGCTGCCCGCCCGGCAGCGTGCGGCCAACCTTGAACCCCGGAGTGACCATGCCCTACGTCAATATCAAGATTACGCGTGAAGGCGCGACTGCCGAGCAAAAAGCCGAGCTGATTGCCGGTGTGACCCAGCTGCTGCAGCAGGTGCTAGACAAGAACCCGGCTACCACGGTGGTGGTGATCGACGAGGTCGATACCGATAACTGGGGCATAGGCGGCGAAAGCGTCACCGTGCGCCGCGCGCGCGGCAGCTAGCGCCGTGGCCTTGCTGCGTAGCCGCTGGTGTCTGCTCAGGGGTGGGCGTAGCAAGACAAAGCCCCGCACTGGGCGGGGCTTTGCCGTGACTGGCTGGCGGCGATCAGGCGGCGCCAGCGTCCTTCAGGCATTTTTTCACAAAGCTGTTTTTGGCGGCGCCGGCCAGTTTCTTCTCGGCGGCCTTGGTATCGCAGCTGGCCTGCGCACCGGCGGCTTTGCTGTCTTTTTCGCACTTCTTCACAAAGCTGTTTTTGGCCGCGCCAGCCAGCTTTTTCTCGGTGGCTTTGGCTTCGCAGCTGGCATCAGCAGCGAAGGTGGCGGTGGAAACACAGGCTAGCAGGGCGATCGCGAGCAGTTTGCGCATGGTGTTGATCCTTTAGGTTGGCAAGAAGGCAGGAGCAGTATTGCCCTGTGCCGCATGGGCTGGCAAGGGCTGCACGGTGGCAATCGGTAACAGTGTGTCATGACAGCATGACAATATAAAAACCCCCGGTAAATACCGGGGGTTTTTTATGAGTATTGCTTGATTATCCGGCCAGGCGGGCGCGGTGGCGGGCAATCTGGACGCGTACCTGGTTGGGTGCGGTGCCGCCCACGTGGTCGCGTTGTGCCAGGCTGCCTTCCGGGGTCAGGACGCTGTAGACGTCCTGCTCGATCAGGGTGCTGAACTGGCGCAGCGTATCCAGGCTGAGGTCGGCAATGTCCACGCCCTGCTGCTCGGCGTGGCGTACGGTCAGTGCCACCACTTCGTGGCTGTCACGGAACGGCATGCCCTTTTTCACCAGGTAGTCGGCCAGGTCGGTGGCGGTGGCAAAGCCCTGCAGCACGGCCGCGCGCATGGCATCTGGTTTCACGGTGATGCCACGCATCATGTCGGCGTAGATGCGCAGGGTGTCGATCAGCGTGTCGGCCGTGTCGAACAGCGGCTCTTTGTCTTCCTGGTTGTCCTTGTTGTAGGCCAGTGGCTGCGCCTTCATCAGGGTCACCAGCGCGATCAGGTGGCCAACAACACGGCCGGATTTGCCGCGTACCAGCTCGGGCACGTCCGGGTTTTTCTTCTGCGGCATGATGGAGCTGCCTGTGCAGAAGCGATCGGCGATATCGATAAAACCGACGCGCGGGCTCATCCACAGGATCAGCTCTTCTGACAGGCGGCTCAAATGCACCATCACCAGGCTGGCGGCGGCGGTGAATTCGATGGCGAAGTCACGGTCGGATACGGCGTCCAGCGAGTTGTGGCACACATCGTCAAAGCCCAGCAGCTGTGCGGTGTAGTGGCGGTCGATCGGGAAGGTGGTACCGGCCAGCGCGGCGGCGCCCAGCGGCAGGCGGTTCACGCGCTTGCGGCAGTCGGTCATGCGTTCGGCGTCGCGGCCCAGCATTTCCACGTAGGCCAGCATGTGATGGCCAAAGGTCACCGGCTGCGCTACCTGCAGATGGGTGAAGCCTGGCATCACGGTGTCGGCGTGCTGTTCGGCCAGGTCCAGCAGGCTGGTTTGCAGCTCGGCAATCAGCGCCACGATGGCGTCGATCTGTGCGCGCAGCCACAGGCGGATGTCGGTGGCCACCTGGTCGTTACGGCTGCGGCCGGTGTGCAGGCGCTTGCCGGCGTCGCCGATCTTGTCGGTGAGGCGGCGCTCCACGTTCATGTGCACGTCTTCCAGGTCCACGCTCCAGTCGAAGTTACCGGCGCGGATGTCGGCAATGATCTGCGCCATGCCGTCGCGGATGGCGGCCAGGTCGGCGTCACCCAGTACACCGGATTTGTGCAGCATGGTGGCGTGAGCCAGCGAGCCTTCGATATCGAACTCGGCCAGGCGTTTATCAAAAGTGACCGACGCGGTGTATTTCTTGACCAGTTCGGAAACGGGTTCGGAGAAGCGGCCGGACCAGGCGTGCGTATCTTGCATGGTGAAAATGTCCCAAGTCTGTAAATGTATGGCGATTATCGGCAAGGATTATATGCCAGCCGATCACCATAAAGGGATAGACCGGCCGAATTTTCACCTGGCAAGCGGCCTGGCCGGGTCTAGCGCTCGGCGCTGCCGTACAGGCGGTGCGGGCTGACGGCCACGCTGCCTTGCTCGGACGACAGCCACAGCACGCCGTCCTGTACGGTGGCGTTCAGCTGCATGCTGCGCTCGCACAGCGCGGCCAGCTCGGCCAGGGTGTCGGTGGCAATGCTGAAGATGTTCAGGTGCTCGAAACGGCCAACCTTGCCTGCCATGCCTTCCCACCAGATATCCGCCGAGCGGCCACCGTAGTTGTACAGCCATACCTGGCCGGCACGGCCGCAGGCTTTGCGCAGGCGCTTTTCGTCCGGCTCGCCCAGCTCGATCCACTGTTCGATCTCGTCGCTGAAATTCTTTTGCCACAGATCCGGCTCTTCGTCGTCGCTGATGCCACGGGTAAATGCCATGTATTCGCCAGCGTGCAGGGCAAACACGGCAATGCGCAGCATCATGCGCTCGATGGTTTCGGAAGGGTGCTGGGCGATGGTCAGACTGTGGCTGTCGTAGTAGCCACGGTCCATATCGGAAATCGTGAGGTCGGCTTTGTAAATGGTGGCTTTCAGTGCCATTGCAGGGCTTTCGCGTGGGGTACGTCAAGCCCTGCAGTGTAACGGGTTTTACCCCTTAGCTGGCGCTATCGCTATCCAGCGCGGCTTGCATGCAGGCGGCCAGCTGCTGGTCGTCAGGCCCGCCGCTGGCGAGCGCGGCGATCACGCCACGGCGGTCGGCCAGGCTGCGGTTCTGGCTGAGTTTCTCTTTGCACTGCCACTGGGTAACGTGCAGGCGAAAGCCCACGATTGCGCGCTGCATGGCGGCCATGGCGTGCGCGGGAACGGCCTGCGGCGACCAGCCGTCCGGCCCTTCGAAGCGGGCGCTTAGCTGCGCCAGTAGCGTGTAGAGTTCGTCGCCGCTTATCTGTTCTGCCGGGCCGCAGTGCGCATGCGCTACACGGTAGTTCCACGTGGGTACCATGCCGCTGCTGTGGTACCAGCGCGGCGAAATATAGCCGTGCTCGCCCTGGAAAATGGCTACGCTGGGGGCGTGCAGCAGCGCCTGGCTATGGCCGTTGGCCGCGGCCAGGTGGCCTAGCAGGCAATCTGGCTGGCCGGGGTCGGGTAGCAATACCAGGTGGCTGATCCACGGCGTGTCGCCGCCGGGGGTGATCAGCGTGGCAAAGGGGTGCTGGCTGGCCAGTGTGCTGGCCGTGTCCGGCGGGCTGGCAAAAGCGGGGGGCTGATACAGTGGCATGCGGTTCTCCTTTGCATGGATTCTGGCGCGGCATGCTTCGCCTGCCCAGAGCCAGTTTGTCCGGCGTCGGCAGGGCCATGGTATGCACTGCTGCGCTGGCGAAAATTCGATAATTTTCTTGGTGTATGGCACCCTCAGACCTAGGCTGAAAAAATCAAGTCAAGGAGTGCGTGATGTGGCGACGAGGCATAGGGTTGGCCGCATTGCTGTTGCCGCTGGCGGCACTGGGGGCGGAAGCACCGTTGAAAGTGCGTTTTTCCAACCAGGAATACGCGCCGTATTTGTCTGAAAACCTGCCATTCGGCGGCATTCTGACGCGGGTGGTCACTGAGGTTTTTCGCCGTGGCAATGTCAGCGTCAGGTATGGCTGGTACCCCAATAATCGTGCCATTCAGATGGCACGTACGGGCGATGTGGATGGCAGCCTGGGCTGGACGCCTAATGAAGAACGCCAGAAAGACCTGTTGTTCAGCGAAGAAGTGTTGCCGTTTCGTATGGTGCTGTTTCAGCGCCTGGGCGAGACCTATACCTGGAAAACCCTGGAAGACCTGGCCCCCTACCGTTTTGGCATTACTGCCGGCAATTTCTACTCGGATACTTTTACCCGCTTGCAGCACAGCGGGGTACTGAAGGTGGATGTCACCACCGACGACGTCAGCAATCTGCGCAAGTTGGCCGCAGGCCGCATTGACCTGTTCCCCATGGAAGGCGAGGCTGGCCAGCTGACCACCCGCTTGCAGCTGCCACCTGCCATGGCGGCGCGCATCGTGCCGCAAACGCGAGAGTACTGGAGCACCCCGCTGTGCGTGGTGATCTGGCGCGGCCACCCGCAGGCGGGCGAGCTGGTGCGGCGCTTTAACCGCGAGCTGAAAAAGATGAAAGACAGTGGCGAGCTGGCGCTGCTGATCACCCAGACCCGCCACGCCATCTTTGCCCATATCGACAAGAAGCGCTGATCTTTGCCGTCACTGTGGGCATAATCGCCTTTTTTACCCTGCAGGCGGCCTGGTGTGAGCAAGTACGGCGAACTGGTTCAGCGCATTATCAGCAGCATCCGGCACGGCGATTACCAACGTGGCGATACCCTGCCCTCGCTGCGCCAGCTGGTGCAGCAATACGGCGTGGGGCTGAATACCGCGCGGCGCACTTACTACGAGCTGGAAAAGCTTGGCTACGTGGTGGCGCAGCCGCGCCGTGGCTATGTGGTGGCCGCCGACGCGGGCGGTGGCAGCGACAGCCTGGCCGCACCGCTGGGTGCCCCCTTCATCCACCCTGCGCTATACGATACCCGCCCGCTGACGCATGCTTTTGTCGGTGCCATGCGCCACTATGCCCAGGCCCTGGCCGAGCCCGCGTTGGCGGGCATCCCTGCCCTGCGCCGCCAGATTGCCCAGCAAGCCTATGCGGAAGGCTGGCAGGTGCACGCCGACGAAGTGCTGATCACCTGCGGCGGCATGGAGGCGCTCTCGCTCGCCGTTGCCGCGGTCACGCATGGCGTGGCACAGCCGCAGGTGGCGGTGCTGCAGCCTGCTTTCCCCGGCCTGCTGGGGGGGCTGGCCGAGCAAGGCGTGGCCATCTTGCCGCTGGTGTTGGCCGCAGATGGCAGCGTGGATACCGCCGCGCTGCAGCAGGCGCTGTCACGGGGGCAGGTGCAAGCCATTGCGCTGATGAGCGCCTATTGCCACCCGCACGGGCGCAGCCTGCCGCCAGCCACCCGCCAGCTGCTGCTGGGCCTGGCGCAGCGTTACGATGTGCCGGTGATCGAGGACGATGCTTACCGTTTGCTGGGTTTTGATGGCACGGTACCTTTACCCATGAAGGCCGACGATCAGGATGGCCGCATCCTGCTGTGTGGTACGTTTTCCAAATCCATGGCGCCCGGCTACCGCGTGGGCTGGCTGCTACCCGGGCGTTATGGCGAGCTGGTGCGGCGGCTGAAGCTGTCGCAGACACTGGCCTCGCCGCTACCGAACCAGCTGGCGCTGGCCGAGCTGTTATCCGGTGGCCGCTATCTGCCGGGGCTGCGCCGCTTGCGCCAGCAGCTGGCCGACAAGGTAGGCCAGCTGGAAACCCTGTTGCGGCCAACCCTGCCCGATGGCGCTACCCTGCAGCCCGCCCAGGGCGGCTATTTTGTCTGGCTGCGCGATATCCCGGCCGACTGTGTGCAGCTGGCTGCTGCCGCCCAGCGCCACGCCATCCAGCTGGCTCCAGGTACCCTGTGCCAGCCGGACGCCGCCGGGCGCCACGCCCTGCGGCTGAATGCCAGCTATTTTTCCCCCGACCAGCAGCCTGCGCTGGACTGGCTGGCCCGCGCCATGCGCCGCGTGTAGCCCGCCCGTGGCTCAGGGCATCAGGATGCGTGACGTTTCCGTGACTTTGTCCTGTGGCGTGTGGCGGTCTTGCAGGGCAATGCTGATCGGGTGGCTGCCTTTGCCCAGCACGGCGGGGTCGGCCATCACATTGATGGTAAAGCTCAGCTCGCCATCGCCGGGTACCTGCAATAGCTTGGGCAAGCGCTGGCCCACTACCCCTTCACCTGCTGCAGTCAGCGTGTAGGTGCGGGCGTCCGGGCGGGTGTTGAAGATGCGTACGGTGTAGGCGTTTTCGATATAACCGTCCGCCGTTTCACGCGCCATCACGGCACGGTCGCGCAGGATTTCTACCCGGAAGGGCTCGCGTTGCCACAGGCCGACCGCCATCAGCAAGACGGTGCTGCCAATCAGGCTGGCGTAGATCACCGCCCGTGGGCGCTGCCAGAACGATGGCGGTGCGGCGCCTTGCTCCATGGCATTCTGGGTAGACAGGCGAATCAGGCCACGCGGTGCGGCCAACTTGTCCATGACTTCGTCACAGGCATCAATGCACACGCCACAGCCGATGCACTCGTACTGCAGCCCTTGGCGGATATCGATACCGGCCGGGCACACCTGTACGCACAGCCCGCAATCCACACAGGCGCCTTGCGCTTTGCTACCGTCTTTGCGGCGCGCGCCGCGTGGCTCGCCGCGCTGCTCGTCGTAGGCCACGATCAGCGTATCGCGGTCGAACATTACCCCCTGAAAGCGGGCGTAAGGGCACATGTGCTTGCACACCTGTTCGCGCAGGTGGCCAGCCAGCAGCCAGGTGAAACCGGCATAGCTCAGGGCAAAAAAGGCTTCCCAAAAGCCGGTTTGCCCGGCCGGCAGCCCGGCAACCAGCTGGCGCATGGGGCTGAAGTAGCCCACCAGGGTCAGGCCGGTCCACAGGGAAAACAGCAGCATGCTGCCCTGGCTGGCCGCTTTGCGTAGCAGCTTGTCGACGCTCCATGGTGCCGCATCGCGTTTGCGCCTGGCATTGGGTGGCCCCTCGAACAAGCGCTCTATCCACACCATGATTTCGGTGTAGACCGTTTGCGGGCAGGAAAAGCCGCACCATAGCCGCCCGGCAATCATGGTCCACAGAAACAGCCCCAGCGCGCTGATGATCAGCATGGCTGCCAGGTAGATAAAGTCTTGTGGCAGAAGGGTCAGACCAAACAGGTACAGGCGCATGGTGTCGAAATCGAAGCGCACCGCCTGCTGGCCGTGCCAGTTCAGCCAGGGTGTCAGAAAGTAGATGAGCTGGGTGGCGATGACAAAGCCGGTGCGCCAGTGGTTAAAGCGGCCGCGGCCTAGCTTGGGATAGAGCTTGCTGGAAACAAAATGGATGGGCGTTGCCATGGTGGTTGCTGCCTTGCAGTAAAACGATGCCGCAGCTTAGGCAGCGTGCAGGCAGGCAGACAGGCACAGATCGCCGGCATCGGCAGGGCACAGCAGGCGGGATAGCCTGTACTTTGACGTGCATCATCCTGCAGGGGCATCTGGCGACCTGTGCCGCGCCATGGTTCTGCCTTGCATAAGATAAAACACGCCAGTCAGTGGGCCTGACTGGCGTGTTGTAACGGTACGGCGGATGGGCGTGGGTTAGCCCGCGCGCACCTGGTTGCGGCCTTCCTGTTTGGCCAGATACAGGGCCGCGTCGGCACGCGCCATCATCGGCGTGGCCGTTGCGTCGCCGGGGTACAGCTCGCTGATGCCGATGCTGACGGTAAAGTGCACCGGCTCGCCGCCTTGCGGGTTGTCCAGCTGTAGCGCGGCCACGGCCTGGCGCACGCGCTCCATGATCTGGGTAGCGGTGTAGCGGTCGGTATCGGGCAGCAGGATGGCGAACTCCTCGCCCCCCAGGCGGCCACAGACGTCTTCTATGCGCACGCTGCCCTGGCAGCAGCTGGCGAAGGTACGCAGCACCTCGTCACCAAAAGCATGGCCATGGCGGTCGTTCAGCAGCTTGAAGTGATCCAGGTCCAGCATGGCCAGCGACAGCGGGCGCTCCCAGCGTTGGCCGCGGGCGATTTCCTCGGTGCAGCGCTGCATGAACTGGCGGCGGTTATACAGGCTGGTCAGTTCGTCTGTATTGGCCAGCCGGATCAGGTCGGCCTGCAGCTTCTTGGCATCGCTGACGTCGTGTTTGATGGCGACCATGCGTAGCAGCCGCCCCTCTGCGGACATGACCGGTGCCACCGATATGGTTTCAAAATACAGCTCGCCCTTGCGGTTGTGGCTGGACAGCTCGCCACGCCAGGTTTCGCCACCCAGAATGGTGGTTTGCAGCTCGGGCTTGAATTGCGGATGCTCGGCCAGCAGGACGTCTTCCAGCTTGCGTTGGCCGCAGATTTCCTCGCTGCGGTAGCCGGTCATTTCGACAAAAGCCGGGTTCACGTATTCCACGTGTCCTTTGCCGTTGGCAATGATGATGGCTTCGGCAGCGTGGTCAATGGCCACGCTACGGGTGGCCAGTGCATCGGTCAGCTCGGTGTTGCGTTGGTAGCGCCGCACGCCTAGTGCCAGTAGCAAGGTGCAAATCAGCCAGCCGCCCAGCATCAGCCAGGCTTTATTGCGCCAAGGTGCCAGCAGGGTTTCTTTATCGATCCCGACCGTCACCAGCAGGGGTAGCCGCTCTACCTTGCGCATGGAGTGCAGGCGGGTGCGATTGTCCAGTGCGGAGGTGTATTCATAGCTGGCTTCGACATCGCCGCGCTGCAACATGCCCTGTGCTTCCGGGTCGTTTATCGGTGCAGCGGGCATGGGCGAGATCACGGGCTGGCGGGCCAAGAGCTGCATGCGGGTGTCGGCAAAGGCCATAACGTCGTGGTGCCCGCCTACCAGGGTGCGGTCTATCAGCTGTTGAAAATGACTGGTGCGGATGACGGTGCCCAGCAGGCCGATAACGCGGCCGTCTATGCCGCGCACCCTTTGGGTGGCCATCACCACCAGGTCGCCGCTGGCGCCCTTGAAGCGTTCGCTGACAAAACGGTCTTCCTTGCTGGGGGACAGCATGGCCTTGCAGTAGCTGCGCTCGCGGGCGTCAAAGCCGGGGGAGACCTTGAACGACAGCACCAGCTGGCAATTCCGGTCCACCAGAATCATGTCGTAGGCCTGCGGTACGCCGCGCATGGCACGCACCAGACGGCTTTCCAGTGCCGTGCGTTCGGCCGGGGGCTGCGAGGCCTGGAAGTCGTTTTCTTCCAGCTGCTCGGCCACCATGTTTTGCAGTAGTTCAACCTCGCGGAAATCTTGCCGCATCCATTCGGAGAACAGCAGGCTTTCCATGCGTGCCTGGGCATGGCCTTGCGCGATGGTCGTCTGGTAGGAAGACCATAATTCGGCAACGCCGCTGAGCAGCAACAGCAGGCTGATCAGCGCACCGTATGTCAGTGCCTTGAAGTGGTTGTGCGAGGCGAGGTGCGAGACGTGAGGCATGATCCGCAAGTCATTCAGGAGTAAGCCATCATTCTTGCATGAAGTGCCGGCTTTTGCAGGTATCGATAGCTAAAGCGCAAGCGTTACTTGCGCGGTATGTGGTGGCTTTCCTATTGCCACGCTGGGGTTGATAGCGTTCAGGGCACCAATATCAGCTTCAGGCCTAGTAAGCCGAACAGCGTGCCGGCCAGGCGGTCCAGCAGCATGCTGCGCCGTGGCGACGTATTAAGCCAGTGCCCGGCATGGCCGGCAAAATAGCCCAGCAAGCCGAACACCACCGCTGCCTGCAGGGTGAATAACAACCCGAGCTGTGCCGTTTGCCAGCCAATATGCCCCTGCTGGCTGATGACGAACTGCGGCAGGAATGCCAGAAAAAACAGTACCACTTTCGGGTTGATCGCGTTGGCCAGCAAGCCTTTGATAAACAATTTGCCAGCACTTTCGCGCGGGTTTTGCTGCTGCCCCGCATTAAGCAGGCTGCCCTGGCTGCGCCAAGCCTGCCAGCCAAGCCAGATCAGATAGGCACCGCCAGCCATTTTGAGTGCAGAAAACGCCAGTGGCGAGGCTGCCAGCAGGGCGCTGATGCCCAGTGCCGCCAGCAGCGTGTGGCTCAGGCAGCCCAGTGCGCAACCCAGGCCGAACACCATTCCCTGCTTGCGGCCGCGAGCTACCCCGAGACTAAGTACCATCAGGTTGTCCGGACCGGGTGACAGCGTGATCAGTACCGCGGCAGCCAGGAAGCCAGCGGCTTGTTCTATTCCCAGCAACATCATGCCTCTCTTTGTGTTGTGCGTCAGGTGTGTGAATCGCTACGGCCAACGTACCGTGGTGCCTTCCCTATAGCAGGTTGCGTTTAGCCTGCTGCCAGTATCACAGGGCGCGCGCGGTCTTGTCCTGACGGATGGCCTCAGGCAGGTAAGTACTGCGCTGTAAGACGAAATGCCCGAACAGCCCAGGCTGCGCCCATGTTAGTCAACGATGACGCCCAGCAAGGTGTGTGCATCGTATTGAGGCGCAGTTTCTAGCCAGTATTGCGGCGGCGCTTTCCATTGACGCAGGCCGATTGCCGTAGATCGTTACGATGGTGATCGGATAGGCAGGCAGGTCAAGCGTATTTCTGGGCACGGCATCTGGGCGCCTTGCGGCATGAAACAGGTGTGCCTGCGTGATGGCCATATTGTCATTGTCTGAAAATGTATTGTCATCATGGCCAGACGTAAAGTCAGACCTTGGTCGCGAGACAGGAGCGTTGGTTGAATGAGCCGTTAGGCCAACGTGGATACGTAGTCTGCTGCTGACTTGCTAAGGCTTGCGAATTCCGCTCTGTGCTGATGCTTGAGTGCGATCCATTCTTTCATTTCTCTGCCCTTTCCTGATGGGTCCCAGCGTGTCGCTTCAGAAAGGGCCAACGCGTTTGCATGTGCCTTGCCAGTCAGCTTGAACACGATGGTGTCTCGGTGTAGAGCGATAAACGCTTTTCCTCTGATTGTTAAGCACGGTTTGCCAAACATTTGCCCCGACGTAACCGACTCGTCCGTTGTGAAAGAAGCAATTAGGCGTTGGTATGCATCTTCTATGTCTGTCATATGGCAGTTCCCGGATTTGGTTTCTTAACAGTTTTCAACAGGTATCTCTTTAGTGCGATTGGGCGAAATGGGCGCTGAGTTGCCAATGAAGTGTAAAAATATTACGAAATACATATGTTTATTACGTATATTTTCTTATAAATGCACAAGGAGTGCATCGTAAGGGTGTGGATAGTTTTATCCACAGGCTGGTGTTAAGTAGACAGGCAAAATCATTGTGTGACGAGATTTGTTGTCACGCAATATTTAATATGCTGATTTATATGGATATATTGCCACCGTGTGGCATGTGCACCCATGGCCGCTACAAGGTAAGCGTGCTGCTGCGGGTGGTGCATGGGGTGTATGGAAGGGCTAGAGGTTGGCCGCAGCCGGTAGGGCGGCTGTGGCAGGCTGACAGGGGGGGCTGTTGTAAGGGCTGCATTGGCTGCGCCACGTGTACTGGCGTGTAGGGCAACGGTGCTGCTGGGGCAGGCAGCGCCACGGCACGCCCTGCTTCTGCGGCAAGCGGAAGGTCGTGCCGCGTGCTAGTCCGGCAGGATTTCCTGCTGGCTGGTGGCTTGGCGCAGCTTTTGCAGGGTGGCGACCAGGCCGTGTACCCGCTCGTGTTCAGCAGGCAGCCAGCCCAGCAGTTCCTTTGCCAGGCCTATGCTGTTTTCGTCAGCCAGCTGCAGCAGTAGCGCACAGGCGTTCATGCCCAGGCGGTCGTTGAGCGTGGCGCTGGCGGTGTCGTACAGCAGTTTGGCGGCGGCGTCTTTTTTCTTGTCTTTGGTCAGCGATACGGCTTCGTCGTTGGTGTTTTGCAGAAAACCGTAGGCATCGTGCACTGCACGGATCAGGCCGATGCTTTTTTTGGTCATGGCCGTGAGCTGTTCGACATCCTGGTGGGTGCGCACCAGACGCAGTGCCAGCTGTTTGACCCAGTCGTAACCGTTGTAGCCGTCGATATCGTCTGGCAGGCGGGCGACGGCTTCCAGAAAGCGTACGCCGCTACGCCAGCTCAGCTGCTTTTGCAGCAGCAGCGCGGCGGCTTGCTTGAGCGATTCCTGGGCATCCATCCAGGATTTGCGGCCCAGCAGGGTCATGGCGCGGCAAACGTGCAGCAGGAATACATTGTGTTCACCCTTCAGCATGCCATTGAGCTCGTTGGCGACCTGGTCCATCTTTTCGGCATTACCCGCTTCGCTGTGTGCTTGCAGCAGGTCGATCAGCACGTCGGGGCCAAACGCGCTGTTGTTACGGCCGATACGTACGGCCTTTTCCAGATACAGCGCGGCTTTGGCCGGGTCGCCCGCATTCAGGGCACTTTCACCGGTAAGGCACAGGCGGCGAAAGTTGCGCGGCGATAGCGCCACGGCTTTCTCCAGCACATCAAGAGATTCGGCAAACTGGCCGCAGCGCGCCAGGTTGTGCGCCAAGGTGTCGTAGGCGTCGGTGTAGTGGGGGGCTTCGCGGATGATGTCGTTCAGCAGCTCACTGCTCTCTTCCACTTTGTCCTGTGCCTTGAAAATACGTGCCAGACCCATTTTGGCCCAGGGGATGACGCGCAGGTCCAGGATGTCCGAATAGCATTTGCTGGCTTCCTGATAATGCTCCAGTGCCAGGTGGGTTTCCGCCAGCAGGCGCAGCACATCCAGCTTTTGTACAGGGTTGGCGGCTTTGCTGACCAGCTCGTCCATGGTGGCGATGGCCAGGTCTTCGCGGCCATTCATCAGGTGCAGGTGCGCCGGTTTCAGGAAGTGCTTGCGCGTAAACGCCGACTGCATGCGGTCGAACAGCGCCTGGCTGGAGAACGGTTTGAGGATGTAATCGTCCGGGGCCACTTCGGCGGCTGCTACCACGCGTTCGTAGCTGCGTTCGCCGGTAATCATGATCCACACCGAGGTAAGCGGGTAGCTACCGGTGCTGCGCAGCTGTTCCAGCATTTCCTGGCCGTTCATGCCTTCGCCCAGGTTGTAGTCGCACAGCACGACATCGAAGCTACGCTTTTGCAGGCGCATCAGGCCGTCGGCAGCGTTGGCTGCCGTTTCTGACCGGGTGACGCCTACATTGCTGAGCATGGCGCGTAGCGACTGGCGGACGGTAAGCGAGTCGTCAATGATCAGTACGGTGGTGGTATCGCTGAATACGTTCACGCCAGGGTTCTCTTGTCGTCGTTATGGGAAGCAGGCTGTGCGCTGGTGGGTATCAATATAATCCAGGTTGCTTGAAAATCCGAATATCGAAACGGCATGTCATGTTGAAAGTGGCAAAAATGGGCGTAATAAGCTTAGATAAGAAAACCACCCTACATGGAGCGTTGCCATGCAATACGAAGAGGTTGTGTCCCAGCATTTTCTGACCCTGCGGCGTACGCCGTTTCCGCATGTACTGATCGAGCAGGCTTTGCTGGAAATGGGTGGCAGCGGGCCCGAGGGCATGAGCTATCGCAAGAAAGTGCTGGCCGCCGCAGGTTGGTCGCACGATGGCCTGGTGCCGTTTGCCAAGTACCCAGACCAGGCGGCTGCCGCGTTCAATCGTGTCCGGCTGGCCTTGGCATCGCAGCCCGATATGGAGGGTTTGCTGGCATTGCTGCAGGCCAAGTAGGGGTGACTGCCTGCTGAGGGGGCGTGCCGGGGTAGAACCTAGCGCTGGGCCGAGCCATCGTCCTGGCGCTTGCGCATTTCCAGGTGCAGGCATTGCCGGCGCTGGCTGCCAAACAGTGCACCGCACTGTTGCATGGCGGCCTGTCTGGCCTGGCAGTGGCTATTGGCTTGGCTTGGCGGACAGGCTGGCGGGCTAAGCTGCTGGGCGACGCACTGGCGGCGGGCTGCACCGCTGGTGTCCTGGCAAGTTTGCTGTGCGGCGGCGAGCTGTTCGCAGGCAGCACGGTCGCGCTCGCGCCGGCACAAGGCAGGCGGGGTGAATTGCTGCAGGCAGGCGGGCAGGTTGGCCGCATTCTGGTCCTGGCAGCTGGCTTGCCCGGCTTGCTGGTACTGGCAGGCTGGCAGGGGGCTGCCGGGCGGGCAGCGTGATGCCGGGCTCGCCCAGCAGGCGGTGCTGGCAAGCAGCCCCAGAATGAACAGGCCATGCCTCAGGCTAGTCATGATTGTCCCCTTTCGCCTGCCAGGGCGGGCGCTAACTTAGCTGTCCTGCCCGCTATCCGGCGGTGGTGCGTTAAGGCGGTCCTGCTTTTTGCGCCAGCGTTGCCAGGCTTTGGGCGGTGCCTCTTCTGCCGGCATGCTGGCTTGCCGGTCGGGGGGCAGGCGCAGGCGTATCGCGTCGTGACGGCGGTAAAACTGGCGCAGGCGGCGGGCTTCTTCTTCGCTGATTTCGCCCCGCACCACGGCTTCGCGCAAGCGTAGCTCGCGCAGGCGCAGCACATCTGCCCGTTCCAGCGGCGGGGTGTTGATCCCCGGTGGTGGCGGGCTGGCGTGGGC
>JAIXTB010000230.1 GCA_027484385.1 Neisseriaceae bacterium
GAACCCGCGACCCCCGGCGTGACAGGCCGGTATTCTAACCAACTGAACTACCGCTCCAACCGTAAAACTTGGTGGGCGTTGACGGAGTCGAACCGCCGACATTCTGCTTGTAAGGCAGACGCTCTACCAACTGAGCTAAACGCCCTGAAATCTGTCTCTGCTGCGACGCTGTTTTTGCTGCGTCGTTCAGCGAGGAGGCGAATTAAAACACAGGCTGGGCGGGGCTGCAAGGGGTTATTGCAAGAAAAATGCAGGTTTTCTACAAGCGTCTGTTTTTGTTGCAAGTGATGCTGTCCGCATTTTGTCTGACAGGGTGGTGCGTGATGCAAACCGCTCATGTATCATTGCCCGATTGTCCCTAATCGGAACCTAAGCATGAAGCCGACCTTTCTTGATTTTGAGCAGCCCATTGCCGAGCTCGAGAACAAGATAGAGGAATTGCGTTTCGTCCAAGACGATTCCGTCCTCGATATCTCGGAAGAGATTTCGCGCTTGCAGAAGAAGAGCCAAGAGCTGACAAAAACCTTGTACAGCAAACTGACCCCTTCCCAAATTGCAATTGTGGCGCGTCATCCGCAGCGTCCTTATACGCTGGATTACATTAACAGCCTGTTTACAGACTTTCAGGAGCTGCATGGTGACCGTTCTTTTGCCGATGACCCGGCAATCGTAGGTGGCCTGGCGCGCTTCAATGAACAGCCTGTCATGGTGATTGGCCACCAGAAAGGCCGCGATACCAAAGAAAAGATTTACCGGAATTTCGGCATGCCGCGCCCGGAAGGCTATCGCAAGGCATTGCGCCTGATGCGCACCGCCGAGAAGTTTGGCTTGCCGGTAATCACTTTTGTCGATACGCCAGGCGCGTACCCGGGTATTGGTGCAGAAGAGCGTGGCCAGTCCGAAGCCATCGGTCGTAACTTGTACGAAATGGCCCGCCTGAAGGTGCCGGTTATCGTTACGGTGATCGGTGAGGGCGGTTCCGGTGGCGCGCTGGCGATTGCCGTGGGCGACTACGTGAACATGCTGCAATACTCCACCTACTCGGTGATTTCGCCGGAAGGCTGCGCTTCCATTCTGTGGAAAACCGCCGAACGCGCTGCGGATGCCGCCGAGGCACTGGGTATTACGGCGCCGCGCCTGAAAACGCTGGGCCTGATCGACCGCGTAGTGAATGAGCCGCTGGGTGGCGCGCACCGCGACCATGCCGCCATGATGACGGCGCTGAAGCGTGTACTGCAAGACCAGCTGAAAGAGGCCAACGGCCGCGGCGTAGACGAGCTGCTGAAAACCCGCTTCGATCGCCTGATGAGCTACGGGCGCTTCAAGGAAAATGCAGCCTGACCTGCTAAATGCCTTGATCCAGAACTGGCCGGACACCTTGTCCGGCCATTCTCATTTGGACGTAGCCCTGTCAGGCGGGCTGGACTCCATGGTATTGCTGGATTTGCTTTGCCGTTGGCGCGACGAGCAGGGTGGGCCACAGCTATCTGCTACCCACGTGCACCATGGCATTAGCCAGCAGGCCGATGCGTGGCTGGTGCATTGCCAGCAGCAATGTGCCCTGCGGCGCGTGCCGCTGCGTGCCGAGCGGGTGCAATTGCAACGGCAGGGGGGGGAGAGCCTGGAGGCGGTGGCACGCGATGCACGCTACGCAGCCTTCGCCCGCTCGCCGCAGCAAGTGCTTGTGTTGGCGCATCATGCCGACGATCAAAGTGAAACGGCGCTGCTTCAACTGCTACGTGGCGGTGGTGTGAGGGCATTGGCTGCCATGCCAGCGCTACGCCAGTGGCAGGGCAAGTGGCTGTGGCGCCCGTTATTGGCCTGTAGCCGTGCCCAGTTGGCCGCCTATGCCCGCCAGCATAGCCTGCAGTGGGTAGAAGACGACAGCAATACGGATGCGGCCAACTATCTGCGCAATTATCTGCGCCTGCACACTTTGCCTGCATTGCGGCAACGTGTGAGCGGGCTGGATGCCAGGCTGGCGCGCAGCGCGGCCCAGATGGCAGATGCAGCCAGTGTGCTGGATGAAATGGCGGCACTGGATGCCGCGCAGTGCCTGTCGGGTAGTATCCTGCAGCTGCCAAGCTGGCAGGCCTTGTCGGCGGCAAGGCAGCGCTTGTTGCTGTTGCATTGGCTGGGTCAGCTGGGCTGGTCCTCCCCCGCGCCTGCTGCCATGCTGGCTTTTCAGCAGGCCGTGCTGGCGGGGGAGGCAGCCAGACTGCAGCTGCCACAGGGGCAAATACTACGCTACCGGCAGCAGCTGATGGCGGTGGCCTGGTACGATGGCCCGCTTGTTTTGCCCATGGCTTGTCAGCCAGGCTTGTCCTTGGTGACGCCGCTGGGCAAGCTGACGTGGGTTCGCAAGCAAAGTGGCTTATCGGAAGGGTGCGCCAGGCAAGCCATGTGGCTGACGGCGCGCAAAGGGGGCGAAACCCTGCCGCAAAAGGTTGGCCGCGTGGCGTTGAAAAAGCTGTTCCAGACACATGCAGTCCCTGCTGCATTGCGCGACGCTTGGCCGCTACTGCATCATGCAGACGGCACATTGCTAGCTGTGCCAGGGCTGGGTGTCAGTGCCGCCTATCAGGCGCAAGGGGAGGGGTGGTGGCCTCAGTGGCATCCTGCTGCCATCCCTAGGTAAGATGATTATCAAAAAGAGCGGGCCGGCAAGGAGCCGGCCCGCTCTTTTTACATGCCATATGAGTCTAGCCCAGGTTTTTCGGGCCAAATGCACCGGGTAGCAAGGCATCCAGTGTGGTATCGATGATGTCGTCGCCATCACAAATGGCGCGCACCTTCATGGTCGGCCCAAACTCGTTCAGTACCTGTCGGCAGCCGCCGCAGGGAGGGGTAGGTGTGGCGGTAGGTGTATAGATGCACACTGCCAGTACCTCTTCCATGCCCTCTGCCCGGGCGGTGAAAATGGCAGTGCGTTCTGCGCAATTTGTCAGGCCATACGAGGCGTTTTCTACATTGCAGCCGCGTACGATCTTGCCGTCAGCTGTCAGGATGGCAGCCCCTACAGTAAAGCGGCTATAAGGCACATAGGCATGGCGTGCTGCCGCACGAGCTTCCTTGGCCAGGGTATCCCATGGGATGGTGTGTTCCATCAATGCTCTCCACGCAAAAGGGCGAGGGATATTCCTGCTGCCGGGCAGCGCTGTCAATCATTTCTTGCGATGACGCCCGCCGAGACTTTGCTATGTTCGTCATGCCGAACCTGACGTGCTGCCAGCAGTGCTTCGCCCAGCGCACGGGCAATGGCAGGCTCTGCGCGCCAATGGTGCCAGTAGAGGGGTAGGTGTAAGGGTGCACCCAGGTTGACCAGGCTGGCATGATTGGCTGCCTGTTCCAGAAACGCTTGCGGTAGCAAGCCATAACCCAGCCCGGCCTGGATAAAGTCAAGCATGGCATCCGGTGTGGGCATGCTGGAAAAAGGAAAGCAGCCTTGGTAGGCCGTGCGTTGATACAGGTAGCCTGCATGCCGGGTTTGTTGGCCGTGCAAAATGACAGCGTGTGCGTGTGCCAGCGACGATGCGTTCATGCCCTCAGGAAAATGGCTTTCACGAAATGCGTATGTGCAGACGCACTGATAGAGAATTTCCCCCAAGTGTTGGCATTGGCTGCCATGCATGGTGGTGCTGTCATGACTAAGCCACCCGCATAGGTGCCCCGAGTTCAGCGCGTTTGCGGGGTCGGTTACTTGCTCGCCCGGCAGGATACGTAGCTGTAATCCCTGTTGTTTGACGAGCGGTAATAGCGCAGGCAAAAGCCAGCTAGACAGGCTGTCGGCATCGGCGCCGATACTGAGCATATTCAGCGTACTGTTACCATGCTCGGGCTTGAGGTGTTGCATCAAGTCGAGCTCCAGTAGCTTGATCTGTTTGTAGTGCTGCAACAGGCTCTTTCCTGCCGCCGTTGGCTCCAGGGGCTGGCTACGAACTAACAAAGGTTGCCCTACCATCACCTCAAGCTGCTTGATGCGTTGTGATACCGCAGATTGGGTTACACCCAGCTGTGCGGCTGCGCGTTCAAAACCATTGGTTTCGATGACGGAGGCCAGCGTTTGCAGAAGTTTGCTGTCAAGCATGGTGATATGGAGCCGTGGTTGTCATGCGTCAGTGAAAAGATATCTATGCAATAAGGTTAAATTGTTTGTCATTGATCGTTTGAAGTCAATCATTTACATGCGCAATAAGGGCTGCTTGAGGGGTGGTAGTGGTATTTGCAGGGTTTTGTTTTGAAGATTGGTGGCTATCTGATTGCTTTGATTTAAGGCGATGACATGCAGTGAAAGGCAGTAAATTGCATGACGCGACTCTAGCCAAACAGAGAAAATTTGCGTAACATGCGCAGCTCTTGAAGGCATCAAGCCTCAGAAGGAAGCGTGGCCGAGTGGTTTAAGGCAGCGGTCTTGAAAACCGCCGAAGGTGTGAGCCTTCCGTGAGTTCGAATCTCACCGCTTCCGCCAGAATTCAACCCCCGCAAACATCAAGCTAGTATTGAGAAATCAAGCACTGGCAAGGGTTTGCGGGGGTTTTGCTTTGTGGCGTAGATTGGGTGATGGCGCACTTTATGGCATTGTCATTTGCCCCACATGCGCCCCATTTTGCTGCGGGAAAAACCTGTTGTTGCCGCGCTATCCGTGTCTGCTGATTTCTCAATTTCACAAACCATGCCCACATAGCCAGCGCTGCGTCGCTGTGCGTTGTCTGCTGTTTGTGGTGTCAGGCTTCGGTCAGGTAGGGTTGCAGGGTGGCGATGAGGGCTTCGCTACTGGCTTCCAGCTCGGGCAGGCTGGCGGCGGCATCGGCTAGCCGGCCTTCATTGGCGGCCGTTTCCATGCGGCGGCAGTGTGCGGCCAACTGCAGGGCGGCAACCGATAGGCAGCTGCCTTTCAGCGCGTGGGCAGCCATGACGATGGCGGGTAGGTCGCCTTGCTGCACGCCGTGGCGCAAGTCGGCCAGACGAACGGGCATATCGTCCAGAAAAGCGGCGAGCAGCAGCGGCAGGAAGCTTTCGTCTCCGTCGCAATTCTTCAGTGCCTGCTGGTACTGAAACACGGGTGTGCTGTCTTGCTCGGGCTGCATGACTGGCGTGGCAGGTGTGTCTGGCTCACCGAGTACACGATGAATCTCTTCCAGCGTACGGGTGGCATCGATGGGTTTGCTGATGTAGCCGTCCATGCCCGCTTGCAGATAGCGCTCGCGGTCGCCGCTCATGGCATTGGCAGTGAGGGCAATAATGGGCAGCTTGGCCAGCTGGCCGGCAGCCTGCATGGCACGGATGTGCTGACAGGCCTCCAGGCCGTCCATGACCGGCATCTGCATATCCATCAGTACCAGGTCAAAGTGTGCAGCTTGCAAGGCGTCCAGTGCCTCTTGGCCATTGTTGACCACGGTAACGTGGTAGCCCCGCCGATGCAGGATGGTCACGGCCAGTTTCTGGTTTACCGGGTTGTCTTCCGCCAGCAGGATGCTGAGGCTTCTCCCGAGTTCACGCACGGTGTGCCGTGTGACCAGCGCAGAAGTCGCGCTGTGGTCGGGGTTCTGTAGCAGACGGATAGTGGTGAGCAGCTCGTCTTGTGATACCGGCTTGGTCAGGTAGCCACGGATGCCCAGTGCCTGGCAACGTTTGGCATCGCCGCGCTCGCCGGACGAGGTGAGCATGATGACGGTGGCGCTGCGGCGGTCTTCCTGTATCTGCTGGGCAACGTCAAAGCCTGACATGCCAGGCATATGCCCATCCAGCAGAATCAGCGGGTAGGGCTGTTGTGCCAGTAGTTCGAGGGCTTCAAAGCCGTCGGCTGCCAGGGTTGGCCGCATGGCCCAGTTTTTCAGCATGGCTTCCAGCCAGCTGCGGTTGGTGGGGTTGTCGTCTACGACCAGCACAGACATGTCGGCCAGCTCGGTGGGGCGGGGCGGGGCGGGTTGTTCGTCGGCCAGCTGCACCGGTACGCTGAAATGGAACTCCGAGCCGCTACCCGGCGTGCTTTGCACGCTGATGCGACTACCCAGTAGGTGCACCAGCTTTTGGGTAATGGAAAGCCCCAAGCCGGTGCCACCGTAGCGGCGTGTGGTGCTGTTGTCTGCCTGGGCAAAGGCATCAAAGATGAGTTGCTGTTTTTCCAGCGGGATACCGATGCCGGTGTCGCGCACGGAAAAGCCCAGCATCACCTGGCCGTCGGCTTGGGCGTCCCCATTTACCGTCAGTACGACTTCGCCGCTATGGGTGAATTTGATGGCGTTGCCGATGAGGTTGTTCAGTATCTGACGCAGTCGGGAGGGGTCGGATATCACCCGGTCGGGCAGCTCGGGGCAAATGCGACAGACCACTTCCAGCTGCTGGCTGCTGGCGCGCAGGGCAAAGGGGTAGACGGTTTGCGTGATGAGGTCGCGTATCGAGAACGGTACCGCCTCGATGGTCATTTTGCCCGCTTCGATCTTGGAGAAATCCAGGATGTCATTAATGATGATCAGCAGCGAGTCGGCCGATGACTTGACCAGCTCCAGATACTCGCGCTGTTCTGCGGAGAGCTCGGTGTCCAGCGTGAGTTCGGTCATGCCGATGACGCCGTTCATCGGCGTGCGGATCTCATGGCTCATATTGGCCAGGAAAGCACTTTTGGCCTCGTTGGCCGCTTCGGCCTGGGCCAGTGCCTGGTCCAGCTCGCGGCTGAGCTGTTCGGCCTCTTCGCGGCGCCTTTCGCTGTGTGACAAGTTGCGGTAGGCCATGGCAGCCATCAGGCTGGCTACCAGCATCAGAATGGCGGCAGTGGCCGCCACCGTGGTGTTGATGGTTTGCAGGCTACGGTTGCTTTCGTTGGCCTGCTCGGTGAGGCGGCTGTTGGCCCCGATGGTGAGCTCGCGCACGTTTTCGACGATGGCGTTCAGGTCTTGTACCAGTTCACCTGCCGTGTGCTGGGTAAAGTAGCCATCACCGGCGGCCAGCTTTTTGTCGGTCAGGGCGACCAGCCGGGTGAGGGCTGACATCTGGGTGTTGTACCAGTTGCCGTTTTTGAACAGCAAGCTGTAGCGGTACTCGCCGAGCAGGTTGATGCGCGACACCAGAATATCGTAGCGCAGCTGCAGTTCGTCCAGGTCTTGCAGCTGGCCGGTAGCAACGGCTACCTTGGCAGCGCCCAGGGTGCGGTAGTAGTCGATGCCCAGCTGCGAGTAGACCCAGACGATATTGTCTTCGCCCTGCTCGGCGAAGTGCTGCATTTCGGACTGCTGCCGGTGGTAAAGCATGCCCACTACCAGCAGGGCTGCAGCCATGAGGATGGCGAGCAGCCATAGCTGGTTACTGACGCGGCGATTGGTGTGGCTAAGGGACACCTGCGTTACTCCGGGAACCGCACGGGCTTATTCCACGCGGATGCGGTTTACCTGCCACACGCAGCGCGAGTAAATTTCTTTGGTGCGCAGTTCAGGTTTCTTGTCAAAAGGATACATGATGAATAGCGGGCCTTTATCTCTTACATTCAATACTTTGCCATCAATTTTACGCGCCAGGATCACATCGTATTTTTCCAGGTCGGCCAGCGGGATTTCGGCCGCATAGTCATTCAGCGCGACAACATAAAGCTTTTTACCCTTGGCGCCGGTCGCTTTCAGTACGTCGCGAAACAGCGGGCCTTCAAAGGTTTGTGCCGTCTTGTACCACGGGGTTTCTACCGTCATTTTCTGTTGCGGCAGTTTGTCCAGCATGGCGGCATCAAACTGGGCATCGTTGCCGGCATTCTTTTCTGCAATCAGGCCAGACACGGTAAGGATGGGGCGCCCGGCTGGCTTATCCAGTGCGAATGCATTGGCAGAGAATACCGTGATCAGGGAAATTGCCAAAAGACTACGTGTGATTTTCAGCATGCTTTTGCTCCTTGCTTGTGAATGGACACTTCATTATGAATGCTTGCTACAAAAATGCACCCCCTGATGCAGCAGTCAACCGCACCCAGATCAGAAACTGGTCAGGTAGTACGGCAGGGAGGTTGACATTGCACTGTATTGGAATATTGTTGTAGTCGGGATTGTTTTCGATAAATTTAACGTATAACAAGGCTTACCATGAGAATGACGGTGTTGATTGTCGATGACAATCCGGCCAACTTGATGGTGCTGCGCCACCTGGTTGGCCGCATAGACCATTGCGAGCCTGTCACGATGCAAGATGCACTGGCGGCGCTGGCGTGGTGTCGCAATAACACCCCTGACCTCATCCTGACCGACTACATGATGCCTGGCATGGATGGCCTGGCGTTGATCCAGGCCCTGCGGGCCATGCCACATATTCACGATATCCCCATCATCATGATAACCACCAGTGATATGAAGGGGGTACGCCAAAGTGCATTGGAGGGCGGGTCTACCGACTTCCTGACCAAACCGGTAGACCCGCCGGAAACCCGTGCCCGTATCCAGAACCTGCTGCAGCTGCGCCGTGCCCAGCGCCAGCTCCGCGAGGTGGCGGCACAAGATCTGGTCATTCGCCTGTCGCATATTGCCGAATCGCGCGACCCGGAAACCGGGCGGCACATCGAGCGCATGGCCTACTACGCCCGCATTATTGCCAGCCGGATGCACCTGGGGCCGGAAATCGAAGAGCGCATCTTTCTGGCGGCGCCCATGCACGATATCGGCAAGGTGGCGATTCCGGACCATATCCTGCTCAAACCGGGCAAGCTCACCCCGGAAGAGTTTGACATCATGAAAACCCACCCCACGCGCGGGGCAGAGTTTCTGCAGGACAGCGAGCTGCCCCTGCTGCGCATGGCTTACGATATTGCGCTGGGGCACCATGAAAAGTTTGATGGCACGGGCTACCCACAAGGCCTGCGTGGCGAAGCCATACCGTTGGCCGCACGTATCGTGGCCGTGGCCGATGTGTTTGATGCCCTGACCTCGGCGCGCCCTTACAAACCGGCCTGGGAAATAAGCCGTGCACTGGATTTCATGCAGAGCCAGCGTGGGGTGCATTTCGACCCGGCGGTGCTGGATGCCTTCATGGCTAGCCTGGAGCAGGTGCTGGATATCCAGACTCGCCTGCGTGACGACCCGCTGCCGCCAGCCTAGCCCTGTTGTCGCGCCCCTATGCAAACAGGCCACCCGGTTGGAAGGGTGGCCTGTTTGCATTAGGTGTTTGCTACCGTGCCTGCAATATGGCTGCCGGGAATGATGGCTGCTGCGCTAATAACTTTTTGAAATAAAGTTTTCGTATTATATTATTTTTTGTATCCAATCGATCGCTATAGACTACGCCCATATTTATCAAAACCAGCCGCCGTTGCGGTAGCTGGGCTAGGGCAAGGCATGATCGAAGTACAAAACATCAGCAAACACTACCAGCACGGCGGCAAGAGCGTGGCCGCGCTGGATAACGTCAGCCTGCAGATTGCCAGCGGCGAGATCTACGGCATTATCGGCCGCTCCGGCGCTGGCAAAAGCACGCTGATCCGTTGTCTGAATCTGCTGGAGCGGCCGGACAGCGGCCACGTCAGCCTGCACGGCGAAGACATCACCCGCTTTGACGAGCGTGCCCTGCAGCAGCGCCGTCAGCGCATCGGTATGGTGTTTCAGCACTTTAACCTGCTGCGTTCCCGTACCGTGGCGGCCAACGTACGCTTCCCGCTGGAGCTGGCCGGTGGCCTGAGCCCGGCGCAGATGGACGCCCGCGTGGACGAGCTGCTGGCCTTGGTCGGCTTGCAGGATCACAAGCACAAGCGCCCGTCGCAGCTGTCTGGCGGGCAGAAGCAGCGCGTCGGCATTGCCCGTGCGCTGGCTAATCACCCCGACCTGTTGCTGTGCGACGAGGCCACCAGCGCGCTGGACCCGGAAACCACCGACGCCATCCTGGCGCTGCTGGCCGACATCAACCGCCAGCTGGGGCTGACCATCGTGCTGATTACCCACGATATGCGCGTTATCCGCCAGCTATGCGACAGCGTGGCGGTGCTGGACCACGGCCGCGTGGTGGAGCAAGGCAAGGTGCTGGACGTGTTCCTGGCGCCGCAGCACGCGGTGACGCAAAGCCTGCTGGCCGAAACCGGCATGGGGCAGGGCGCGCTGCAGGGTATCTGGCGCCAACGTGTGGCCACGCCGGTGATCAAGCTCACCTTTGTCGGCGAGCCGACGCTGCAGCCGGTGCTGGACAAGGTTGGCCGCGAAGCTGGCCTGCGCGTCAACCTGCTGTCCGGCACGCTGTCGGAAATCAAGGACACCCCGTTTGGCCAGCTACTGGCCGGCGTGGTGGCGTCGGATGTAGACGTGTCGGCACTGCCGGCCATCTTTGCCCGCGAGGGTGTGCGTTGCGAGGTGCTGTAAATGCTGGATTTTGACTGGAACCTGCTACTGGACATCGACTGGGTTGAAATCGGCGAAGCCACGCTGGATACCCTCACCATGCTGGGCGTGTCCATGCTGTTTACCGTGCTGGCCGGCCTGCCGCTGGGCGTGCTGCTGTTCGTTTCTGCGCCTGGGCAGCTGCGTGCCCGCCCGCGCCTGTACGCGGTGCTGTCTTTCCTGGTGAACGTGCTGCGTTCACTGCCGTTTGTCATCCTGCTGATCGTGCTGATGCCGTTCACCCTGTTGCTGGTGGGGACGTCCATCGGCGTAGCCGGTGCCATCGTGCCGCTGGTGGTGGGTGCGGTGCCCTTCTTTGCCCGTCTGGTAGAAAACGTGCTGCGTGAAGTAGACCGCGGCGTGATTGAAGCCAGCCAGTCCATGGGGGCACGCCTGCCGCACATCGTGTTCAAGGTGCTGCTGCCGGAATCGCTGCCGGGCCTGATCGGTGCGGCCACCGTGACCGCCGTGGCGCTGGTGGGCTACACCGCCATGTCTGGTGTGATCGGCGGCGGTGGCCTGGGCGACCTGGCTATCCGCTACGGCTACCAGCGCTTCCAGACTGAAATCATGATCGTCACCGTGGTGTTGTTGCTGGCGCTGGTGCAAGGCCTGCAATCGGCTGGTGATAGCCTGGTTCGCCGCTGTCGCTTCGACTAAGACATCCTCCTGTTAATCATTCTGTGCCCCGTATGCCCGTGCCGATCCGGCCGGGCAGGGGGAAGACTTTCTCTCAAAAAGGAAAAAACATGACCCGCATCAGCAAACTCGCCGCCGCTGTTGGCCTGGCCGCTATCGCCTTTGCCGCCCAAGCAGAAAACGTGAAACTGACCGTGGCTGCGTCGCCAGTACCCCACGCCGAAATCCTGGAAGCGCTGAAACCTGCGCTGGCCAAACAGGGCGTGGATCTGGAAGTAAAAGTATTCAACGACTACGTACTGCCGAATACCCAAGTGCAGGAAAAACAACTGGACGCCAACTTCTTCCAGCACATCCCTTACCTGGACAAGTTCAATAAAGACCGTGGCACCACCCTGGTCGTCGCCAGCAAGCCGGTACACATCGAGCCGTTTGCTGCCTACTCTGCCAAGTTCAAGAAAGTAGCCGACCTGCCCAAGGGCGCGACCGTGGCCATTCCGAACGACCCGACCAATGCCGGCCGCGCGCTGCTGCTGCTGGATCAGGGGGGCGTGATCAAGCTGAAAGACCGCAAGAACCTGTACCCGACCAAGAAAGACATTGCGGCCAACCCGAAAGACCTGAAGCTGAAAGAGCTGGAAGCCGCCACCCTGCCGCGCGTGCTGAACCAGGTAGACCTGGCGCTGATCAACGCCAACTACGCGCTGGAAGCCAAGCTGAACCCGAAAAAAGACGGCCTGTTTGCCGAAACCACCTCGCCGTACGCCAACCTGCTGGTTTCCCGCAAAGACAACGTAAACAGCCCGGCTATCAAGAAGCTGGCTGCTGCACTGAACAGCGCTGAAACCAAGAAATTCATTGAAACCAAGTACCAGGGCGCCGTGGTTCCGGCATTCTGATACTGACGTACACGGCTAGCCAGCTGGCTGCCGGTCACGTTTAAATGAATAGTAGGCTGCAAGGGCCTGTCGCCAAGCGACAGGCCCTTGCGCTTTGTACTGCCGGGTACGCTTGTTGCGGGTCTGCAGGCGTGCCACGGCCGATAGCCCTGTGAAACGCATTCAGCGCTTATTGTAAAGGCGGCAGCCCCCGGTTAATGGCGGCATTGCACCTCATTAAATGCATGCTGTTTGTGGTATGGTACGGATGCGAAAAATTACAGGACGACGCGATAGCTTGCTGCTTGATGGGGTACAGCCCTGACGGTAAAAATATCGGGTACCAAAGCGGGTGTCAAAATGGCAAAAGTATTGCGAAGTCCTTTAAAAACAAAGGTTTAAATACATTATGCTATTAATGATCGATAACTACGATTCCTTTACCTACAACCTGGTGCAGTACTTTGGCGAGCTGGGGCAAGAGGTAAAGGTGTTTCGTAATGACGAAATCACGCTGGCAGAAATCGAGGCGCTGAATCCGCAGTATCTGGTGCTGTCACCCGGGCCGTGCACGCCGAACGAGGCGGGGATCTCGGTGCCGGCCATCCACCACTTTGCCGGCAAGCTGCCCATCATGGGCGTGTGCCTGGGGCACCAGAGCATTGGCCAGGCCTTTGGTGGCAAGATCATCCATGCCAAGCAGCTGATGCACGGCAAGGTGTCGCCGGTGTCGCACCATAACGTAGGCATGTTCCGTGACTTGCCTAATCCGGTAACCTGCACCCGCTATCATTCACTGGTGATCGAGCGCGAGACGCTGCCGGACTGCCTGGAAATCACTGCCTGGACCGACGATGGCGAGATCATGGGCGTGCGCCACAAGACACTGCCGATCGAGGGCGTGCAGTTCCACCCCGAGTCGATCCTGACCGAGCACGGCCACCAGATGCTGCAAAACTTCCTGAAAGAATTTGCCTGAGTTGTTAATGACCCTTTTGCCGGAGATAAAGGCATGATTACACCGCAGGCCGCCCTTAACCGCCTGATCGACCAGAACGAGCTGTTCCACGACGAAATGCTGGATCTGATGCGCCAGATCATGCGCGGCGAAGTGCCCGCGCCGCTGACTGCCGCCATCCTGATCGGCCTGCGCGTCAAGACGGAAAGCGTGTCGGAAATCGCCGCAGCGGCGCAGGTGATGCGCGAGTTTGCTACGCGCGTACCCGTAAGCCAGCGCGAGCACCTGGTGGATACCTGCGGTACCGGCGGCGACAAGAGCCACACCTTCAATATTTCTACCACCGCGGCTTTTGTCAGTGCGGCTGCCGGTGCACGGGTCGCCAAGCACGGCGGGCGCTCGGTGTCGTCCAGCTCCGGCAGCGCGGATGTGCTGGAGGCGTTGGGTGTCAACCTGAACCTGGATGCAGGGCAGGTAGCGCGCTGTATCGATGACATCGGCGTGGGTTTCATGTTTGCCCCTAACCATCACACTGCCATGAAGTACGTGGCACCGGTGCGTAAAGAGCTGGGTGTGCGCACCATTTTCAATATCCTGGGCCCGCTGACCAATCCGGCCGGTGCGCCCAACCAGGTGATGGGCGTATTCCACCCCGATCTGGTGGGCATCCAGGCGCGTGTGTTGCGCGAGCTGGGTAGCGAACACGTCATGATCGTGCACGGCAGCGATGGCCTGGACGAGATCACCCTGTCCGGCGACACCCGCGTGGCCGAGCTAAAGGACGGCGTGATCATGGACTACACGCTGAATCCGGCAGACTTTGGCTTGTCGCTGTCGCCGTTGTCGGCCATTCGTGCCGAAAGCGCCGATGCGTCACGCCGCTTCCTGCTGGACGTGCTGGCCGGTGAGCCCGGCCCGGCGCGCGATATCGTGCTGCTGAATGCCGGCGCCGCCATCTATACCGCCGGTGTAGCGGGCTCCCTGGCGGATGGCGTACAGGCAGCGGCGGCGGCGATTGATAGCGGCGCGGCGCGTGCCAAACTCGACGCGCTGGTGAAGCTGAGTCAAAATATCGATTAATGCCATCCGCAATCCCCGATGCGGTGTTTGCGGCCAACCATTCTCTATAGATGCCCTTACTTTCATGACGATCGCTCAATCCATTTTCAAGGCTTACGACATTCGTGGCGTGGTCGGTGACACCCTCACCGCCGATGCTGCTTTCCTGATTGGCCGCGCCATTGGCAGTGAAGCACGCCTGCGCAATGTGTCTGCCATCTGCATCGGCCGCGATGGCCGTCTGTCCGGCCCCGAGCTGTCCGGCCGCCTGTCCGACGGTATTCGTGCCGCGGGTGTCGATGTGATCGACGTAGGCCGTGTGGCCACGCCCATGCTGTATTTTGCGGCGTACCAGCTGGAAACCTTCTCTGGCGTGATGGTCACCGGTAGCCACAACCCGCCAGACTACAACGGCTTCAAGATGATGCTGGATGGCGACACCCTGGCCGGTGACTGGATCCAGACCCTGTACCAGCGCATCGTGAATAACGATTTTGCCGAAGGCGAGGGCGCCTACCGTACGCACGATATCGCCGAGGCTTACCATCAGCGCATCATTGGCGACATCAAGCTGGCGCGTCCGATGAAGGTGATTGTGGATTGCGGCAACGGCGTGCCGGGCGACTTTGCCCCGCGTCTGTTCAAAGCGCTGGGTTGTGACGTGCACGAGCTGTTCTGCGAGGTAGACGGCCACTTCCCCAACCATCACCCGGACCCGGCCAAACCGGAAAACCTGCAAGACGTGATTCGCGCCCTGCAGGAAACCGACGCAGAAATCGGCCTGGCGTTTGATGGCGACGGCGACCGCCTGGGCGTGGTCACCAAAGACGGTAACATCATCTGGCCAGACCGCCAGCTGATGCTGTTTGCCCAGGACGTACTCAGCCGCCAGCCTGGTGCCAAGATCATCTACGACGTGAAATGCACCCGTTTGCTGGCACCCGCCATCCAGGCAGCCGGTGGCGTGCCGATGATCAACCGCACCGGTCACAGTTTCATGAAAGCGGCACTGAAGGCCAATCCGGACGCCGGCATGGCGGGCGAAATGTCCGGCCACGTATTCTTCAAAGAGCGCTGGTACGGTTTTGACGATGGCCTGTATACCGGTGCGCGTCTGCTGGAGATTTTGTCCAAGGTAGCCGACCCGTCCGCCGTGCTGAATGCACTGCCTAACGCGCTGTCCACCCCCGAGCTGAACCTGAAGACTGCCGAGGGCGAAAACCATAGCCTGATCGCCAAGCTGCAGGAAACCGCGCAGTTTGACGGCGCGCAGGACATCATCACCATCGATGGCCTGCGGGTGGAATACGCCGATGGCTTCGGCCTGATGCGAGCCTCCAACACCACGCCGGTGATCGTGCTGCGTTTCGAGGCCGATAACGAGGCCGCGCTGGCACGTATCCAGAACGATTTCCGCCGTGTTCTGGCGCAGGAAACCAGCGCAACGCTGCCGTTCTAGGCGATAATCGCGGCCAAGCCGCGATTGCCCTCGGGCATGCATGAAAGACCAAAAGGTTGGCTGCGGCCAACCTTTTATCATGGGTAGCGCCAGTAGCGCGCTGCCGAACAGAAAGGACACCCGATGTACGCTGAAGCCGCCAGTGCTTTTCATACCGTACGCGACCTGCTGCGCTTTGCCGTGTCGCGTTTCAACGAAGCCGAGCTCACCTACGGCCATGGCACCAGCAATGCCTACGACGAAGCCGCCTACCTGATCCTGTCCACGCTGAAGCTGCCTATCCAGCAGCTGGAGCCGTATCTGGATGCGCGTTTGCTACAGTCGGAAGTGCAAGACGTGGTTGGCCGCATCCAGCGCCGCGCCGAAGAGCGGGTGCCGGTAGCCTACCTGACCAACGAAGCCTGGCAGGGCGAATTCAATTTCTACGTGGATGAGCGCGTGATTGTGCCGCGCAGCTTCATTTACGAGCTGATGGGCGAGCCGCTGGCACCGTGGATCGAGCACCCCGAACTCGTTCACCGCGCACTGGACCTGTGCACCGGTTCCGGCTGCCTGGCGATCCAGCTGGCGCACCACTATCCGGATGCCGAGATCGATGCGGTGGATATCTCACTGGACGCACTGGAAGTGGCCAGCATCAATATCCAGAACTACGGCCTGGAAGAGCGTATCCAGCTGATTCACAGCGACCTGGTAGAAGGCTTGGAAGAGCCGTACGACCTGATCATCTCCAACCCGCCGTATGTCGATGCACCATCGGTAGAAGCGCTGCCGCAGGAATACCTGCACGAGCCGGAGCTGGCGCTGGGCTCGGGCGAAGATGGCCTGGATGCTACCCACGTGATCCTGCAGAACGCCGCGCGTTTGCTGACACCGGGTGGCGTGCTGCTGGTGGAAATCGGCCATAACCGTGATGTGCTGGAAGCAGCCTACCCCAGCCTGCCATTCATGTGGATGGAAACCCAGAGTGGCGATGGCTTTGTGTTCTTGCTGACACGCGAAGACCTGGTAGCTGCCGGCCTGGGCGACCCGATGAACGACGACGATTTTGCCGACGACGATTTCTAAGCGACTGCCAAGCTTGGCCGCAAAATAAAACCCCGCTATGCGTAGCGGGGTTTTTCATGGCGTGGCGGGATATTATTGCTTCCACACTGGCTTGGGTGGCGTGCCGTCCGAGGTGGTCAGGATCTCGTAGCCGGTTGCCGTCACCAGAATCGTGTGTTCCCACTGCGCGGACAGGCTGCGGTCTTTGGTGACCAC
>JAIXTB010000311.1 GCA_027484385.1 Neisseriaceae bacterium
TCTTCGCCCAGCCCGGCCACGCCGTATTGCAGGTGCTCCAGGGCGTGCAGGCCGATGGCAGCACGCTCGCGTAGCGCCTGGGTTTGTTCGCGCAGCTGCAGCATTTGCACCACGTGCGGCAACAGCAGTTTGATCACGGCCATTTTGTCCTGGTCAAACGGCTTGCGGCCCAGCATGTGGTGAAACGCCAGGTCGGCATTGTGTTGCTGGTTGCGCATCACGCAGCCGCCGGCCACGTAACGCCAGCCATGCGGAATCAGCCAATCCTGGTAGAGCGCGCTGCGCGAGACAAAGGCATCATCAAAATAATCGGCGCAGCAGTACGCCTCGCCTACCGGCTTTTGGCGTATCACGGCTTTGCGCGGGTCGATGGTGTAGTAGTGCTGATCGTAGCTTGCGAGCAGAGGCAGGATGGCAGGATTGGTATGGAGCTTGAGGATGGTCTGATGCTGGTTGTTGAAGATCCTCAGGTGCACCATATCCACGTCCAGCAGCTTTTCCAGCTGGCTGAGTGCCAAGGGCAGCGCTGCCGGGGTGGCGATGCTGGCATAGAGTTCGGCAATCAGGGGGGAAAGTTGTTCTAGCGGTAGGCGAGCCATGGCGGTGTGGGCGTTTTTTAGCGCAGCATAGCTTATAAAAATCCCAGGTGTAATTTTTTAGACCGAATATCATCCGATTCGCATGAGCTAACTGACAAACAAGTCGGTACCACACAGGGTGCAATAGTGCAGCTGCTGGCCGCAGCCCAGGCTACGTTTGGTCAGGCGGGAGCAATGGCAGTGGTAGCAGTGCACCACACCGCCGCGTACGGTGCCTGGGTGGCGCCAGGCATATGCCGTGCGGTCTGGTAGTGGCTGTGTATACCCTTGGCACAGGTTGCGTACCGCATAAGTGACGACCAGCAGCAACAGCAGGCCAGGTATCAGGAACAATAACAGGAGCGAGAGCAAGCTCATGGCTGTGCCCCGGCAAACAACAGCGTGGTGTGCATGACATATAGTGCAAAAATGGTGGTGAGCCCATGCTATGCAACTGACTACGGGCTGACATCATTCATTTTGATGATTTTGGGTTCAGGCCAGCCACAGTGTCAGCCCTGCCGTGAGCCACAACATCAGCGCAAACAGCCGGCGCAGCAGCGCAGGTGGCAGGCGGTAGGCCAGCGCCACGCCGGGCGATACCGTCATCACACCGCCTAGCGCCAGCGCCAGGCCCAGCGGCCAGTCCACCTGCCCGGCCTGGCCATAGCTGCCCAGCGCCACCAGCGCCGCCGGTACCACCAGTGCCAGCGCCAGGCCCTGGGCCTCGGTCTGGCTTTTGCCAAAACCGCGTACCAGGATGGGGGCCGCGACAATGCCCGAGCCCACGCCGAAAAAGCCACCACATGCCCCGCCGATCAGCCCTACCCCCGGCAGATAGCGCGCAGGCCACGGCGTGCTGTTGGCCGCCACCGCCTGCCCTGCCGCCCGCCAGAAATAGCATCCCAGCGCCAGCATGAAGGCGGCAAACACCTGGCGCAGTAGTACTTTGTCCAGTCCCAGCGCCAGCTGTGCGGCCAACCAGGTAGCCACAATGGACAGCGCGCCAATGCGCACCGCCAGCATTAGCGGAAACGGGCTGCGCTGGCGATAGCGCCAGAAGCCCAGCAGCACATTGGGCACCATCATCACCAGCGCCGTGCCCTGCGCCAGCGTCTGGCTCATGCCAAACAGCCCGCCCAGCAGCGGTATGGCCAGAATGCCGCCACCGATACCCAGCAGGCCACCCAGCCCGCCCAGTACAGCACCCAGGATGACCCCCTGTGCCAGTGCCCCCAGCGTGGTAAAGACATCCAGATGCATGACACAACCCGCCCTATAGCCCGAAAGCAGGCAGTGTATACCGGCTATGGCTGGCTATAATTTCGCCACCAACAAGCCATTATTAAGCTGAACGCACGAATGGACCCCATCGCCGACCTGGCGTTTTTCTGCCGCCTGATGCAATGCGGCAGCCTCACCGCCACCGCCCAGCAGCTGGGGATTACCCCGCCAGCCGCTAGCCGCCGCCTGGCTGCCCTGGAGCGCCGCCTCGGCGTGCGCCTGCTCAACCGCACCACGCGCAGCCTGGCGCTCACACCGGAAGGCGAGCGCTACCTGGCGCGCGGCCAACCCCTGCTGGCGGAGCTAGGCGAGCTGGAAGGCGAGCTGATGGCCAGCAGCGGTGCGCCGCAGGGCCTGCTGCGGGTCAACGCCACGCTGGGCTTTGGCCGCCGCCACATTGCGCCGCTGGTGTCGGCCTTTGTGCGCCGCTATCCGCAAGTGGACGTACAACTGCACCTGAGCGACCGCATGCCGGCGTTGAGCGAGGGCAGCTTTGACGTGAGCATCCGCTTTGGTCCGCCGCCAGATGCCCGCATCCACGCGCGGCGTATTGCGGCCAACCGCCGCATCCTGTGCGCCTCGCCCTTGTACCTGACGCAGCACCCTGCCCCGCAGCACCCCGCCGATTTGCGCGCGCACCAGTGCCTGGTGGTGCGCGAAAACGACGATACCTGGGGCAATTGGGTGCTGCACAGCGGCAGCCAGGTCCACACGGTAAAAGTGGCTGGCGCGCTATCCAGCAACGATGGCGAGACGGTAGTGAACTGGGCGCTGGCGGGCCACGGCGTGCTGCTGCGTTCGCTATGGGACGTCACCCCCTACCTGCACAGCGGCCGCCTGCAGCGCCTGCTGCCGGGCTGGCACGGCGCCCCGGCGGATATCTGGGCGCTGTACCCGCAGCGGTTGGGGCTATCGGCCAAGGTGCGCTGCTTTGTGGATTTTCTGGGCGAGCATTTTGCCGATGGCGCGGGCTGGTAGCGGCTAGCAAAATAGGGTGAACTGCACGTAGCGCATCCCGACATTGACCGGGCCACGCTTGGTGTTATACCGCACAAGGTTTATGTGAAACTGTGCTACATGGCGGGTTTCATTTTATGCAGCCCAGCACGACTGAATGGCGCAGATAATCATTAATCAGCCAATTGTGGCTAGAAAATCAAGCCGTGCCGCGAAGCGGCATCGGCTTGATTGAATGTGTATGCCCTGGTATCGCCATTGACAGGGCATTTAGCACATTTATTTGCTTTGGTATTCTAGTGACGAGTGGTGAAGGTTAATACGCAGATTACCCGCATCATCTTTAACATAACCCCATGTTTTATCAACGGTGGTTATTTTGCCAGCCTTGTCGGTAAAGTGAACTTTCCCCATGGTAATGGCACTGTTGCCATCAAGGAAAATAGCAGCATTGACGGGTTCGCATTTTTTCCAGCCTTTGAGGGCAAATCCGGTGTCCTGGGGGAAGGACGGGTCGTTACCGACGAAGTAGGACAAGGCTCCGGCACGGGTCGGGCGGAATGTTTGAGGGTTGACGGTGAGCGTTGGCTTGAAAAGCACGGCCCCCATCTGGTAGGCGTATGCAGAATCTATGACTTTCTCGGCTAAGGCTTTTGCTGCTGTTATGCCTTCTTTTTCGTATGTGGCATTAATATTAATCAGCGCATTACACCAAGCCTGCTGCGCGGCAAGTGCTTCTTTTTCTGTTATTGCCTGGTTGACAACAACTGGCTGATTGGCAATGGCAATATTAGAGGTTAACGCAACGATGGCGGTCAGTGTGTAAGCTTTAACCTTCATTATTATGACTCCTTAGGGTTGAAAAGCAGGATGATGGCAAGCTTGGCCGAGCGTAAAGCCTGAGTGAATAGTGCGCGCCCACTCGCCCATGCCAGTGCGAAACACCCCGAACAATGACCTGCTGCAATGACTGGCGGCATGGCTATGGGTCGGGGCTGGCGGCTCGTCATGGAAAGCGTCGTCGTGTGCGTGGATAAACGTATCCCCGGGCCGCACCTGATACACCCATTTCCTGACGTTTTCGCCTGCGAGACGAGAACCAGCCCAGGCTCACTCCCTCTTTCGACAGCCGGTGATCGCCCGCCCTCAAGATGGTTCATCTTCTCTTGTGCTTCTGACACCGCTTAACCAGAAGAGTTTTCGTCGCGCTGCCGGGCTGCGCGCAGCACCCGGCGGCAAGCCAAAATCACACCGATGCACCAAAGCACAAGGGCAAGCCGCATGGCTTGCCCTTGTACGTTTGTGGGGCGCCTGCGCCCTGCCGCCAAGGTTGGCCGCAGGGGTGGGCGGTGGGGGATCAGTCGCCACCGCAGCTGCTGCAACTGCTGCCGCTGTCTCCATCGCTGCTGTTGCCACTGCTATCCGCGCCACCGTACAGGCTGTCGCTGGCGCGGGTGGCTGGCGGAAACAGCAGGCTGTAATCGAAGGCAACACCCATACCCAGCTCGTGGTCGAGGGCAAACAGCAATGGCAGCTGCGCAGCTTGCTGCCAGGCCAGGCCTTCGTCGTGGCAGGCGGCGTACCAGCTCTGGCGCAGCATGCTTTGCTGCTGGTTGCGGTTGCTGCTGTCGGTGGGCGTATGGTGCAAGAAGCGACCGAATGCCTGTTGGCAGAATGCCTGGTAGGCACGGGTATCCAGGATGAACTCGTGCCATAGCGCGTCTACCAGGTGTGACGGCATGGCCAGCGGTGTGCTGTTGCGGGCGTAGAGCCGGAAAAACTGCTGCAAGCCCTGCTCTACCCGTGCCGCCTGTTGCGGGCTCAGCGTGGGGTAACGGGCGCGCCAGCGCTGGCGCACGCCATCCGGTAACGGGGTGTAGGCCAGAAAAGCCAGCCGCGATTGCAGGCGGATATGGTGATAACCACGGTAAAGCCCCCAGCCCCAAGCCAGTGTGAGCAGGACAGACAGTACGACAATGGTGAGCATGACGATTCCCCCTTCAGCATGCACCTCTCTGGGTGCTACCGGTGCCGGGGGCAAAGGGCTGATGGCTGGGTGATGCAGGCTGCCCAGCCAGCTCAGGCCGTGCCTGCGGCACCACCTGAGTGCAGGCTACGGCGGCAACATGACGGCACGATGACATTTCACATGCGTGGTGTCAGGGTAAACATGGCAGGGCAAAGCGCAGCGTGCACGTGCCTGTGCCAGTAAGTCTTGGGGCGCTTTGCTCGGGCCATCCTGCTGCGATGGCACACGCGCCCTGTGGCCAAGCTTGGCCGCATCCCGTGTAACGCTTGATCGTGTGCGGCGCAGCGATGTTCAGCCCTGCTGCCCGTCTGCGGGGCGGACAAAGTAGCCGGCCACTTGCCAGCTGCCGTCGGTTTGCTGTTGCAGTGTCAGGGTTTCCTGCTGGTGATCGCCGCTGAGGCACTGGTAAACCCAGCCCGGTGCCGCACTGCCATCGGGCAGTTGTGGATAGTACTGGCAAGCGTATAGCTGTCGTCGCTGGCGGGGTGGCAACGCTTGCACGGCGGCTTGCCAGTTGGCCAGCGTGATGGCGTGTTGCAGGCTGGTAGCGGCGGCGTGCCAGCACCCGGCATGGTGGCCGGCGTCCAGCTGTGCCAGCCAGGGTAGTGCGTGCAGGTGCCAGTGGTGGCCGGCGGTATCGAAGAAGGTGTCGGGCATGATGAATTTAGCGTTGACGCTGGTGCATGTCATGGCCGCTTCGCCACACGGTATCGAACAGGCCCAGGCTGAGGCCGATGCGTGTGCGCCAGCGTGCCATATTGTGTCCTTTCGCGGGGCGCCTACTGTGCGTCGCACAGCCCGCCGCGGCATTGCAGGGTGTTGAAGTCGTACACCGCCGAGTGGCCGGGGTTGCCGCCAGGGGTGGGCACGCCGGCCGGGATGAAGAAGGTGACGGAATGGGCGCCGTACAGGCCGGCGGGGTAGGTAAAGCCGCGCAGCACCACGTAGCCATCGTGGAATTCGGGCACTTTCAGACTGCCCGCGCGGCTACCGGCTACCGGTGGCACGTCGGCCGGTGGCTGCTTGCTGGCGACGGCTTTGGCCCAGGCCTGGGCGTCGGCCGGGCCGGCGCGGCGTAGTTGACCGCGCTGCAGCGCTTGCGCCAGCCCGGCGGCGCCGGCCAGTGGTGCGCTGCGGTCGCGGAATGGTTGCTGCAGCTGGCTGTTTTCGCTTTGCAGCACGGTGCCGGCCGGTATTGGCACGCCAATGCTGATGCTGCCTTCCTGCGCCAGGTACACGCGGCTGACGGCGCGGCCGAACAGCTGGCGCGATAGCGGGTTCAGCGGTCTCAGGTTATCGGCATCCACATAGTGCGAGCCGCAGGCGCCACCGTTGTCGTAGGTGCTGTGCAGTACCGGCACACTGGCGGGCAGGCCGATCATGGCCTGGCGGTGGTAGCCGGTGAGTAATACCGCCAGGATGCGGGTGCTGCTGCTGCGGTATAGCCGCCACACGGTGGGGTCGTAGGCGCCCAGCATCAGGACCACTGGCTGGTCCGGGTTGTGTACGGTGACGTCCATCATGCCGGCTGTGTTGCCGCTCTGGTCGATCTGGTAGTCCAGCGCTTTGCCGTTGTAGCCGCCGGCGGCATAGACCACGGCGTTGGCGGGCAGCTGCAGGCCGGGGAAGGTGCATGCCTGGGGCGCACGTACGTGTGGTACGGCGGGTGCCGGGGCGGTGACGACAATCTCGCTGGCGAGAGCCAGGGGTGGCAACAGTGCGAACAGGCAGGCGAGCGGGTGTTTCATGGCAGGGCTCCGGATTGGCCGTGGCGGCAGAATGCACGTCATGAAAATGGCATTGTGCCAGTCCGGGCGGGTGTTGGGAACGCGGCTTTGCCCATCCTGCGCTCCTCCGGCCTGCCGCCATAGGCAACAAGGGCAAGCCGGGTGGCTTGCCCTTGTACCTTGGTGATGCGCCTGCGCCCTGCCCTGCGGCCAAGGTTGGCTGCAGGCGCTGCCTGCTTACGACGCCGGCCGCTGCTTGAAGAAGGTGATCGGCGCGGTGGCGGGGATGTCGCTTGGCGGCGGGGTTTTCAGGATGTGCTTTTTCATCTTGCCCATCACGTGCATTTCGCACGGGCGGCATTCGAATTTCAGCGTGTAGGTGTCATCGCCGGATTTCAGCACCATGGGGTCGGCGCGTACCTGGCCCATCACGCCCTTCACGCCCTTGGCCTGCTTGGGGCACAGGTTGTAGGAGAAGCGCAGGCAGTGCTTGGTAATCATCAGCGACACTTCGCCTTCTTCCTGATGCGCTTCGTAGGCCGGCTCGATCACTTCCACGCCGTGCTTTTTGTAGAAGTCCCACGCCAGCGCGTTGTACACATTGGCCAGGTAGCTCAGGTTTTGCTCGGGGAAGCGCGGTGCCGGCTGCAGCTCGGCTTTGCGCGGCGGGCGCGCCCATGCGGCCAACCTGGCGGCTTCCAGCTGTTCTACCGCGTCGCGGCGCAGGCCGTTGATGACCGAGGCCGGTACGAACCACGGCTGCGCCAGCTGCAGCGCCACGTCGTGGGCGTGGAACAGGGTGTTGCCCAGCTTGGCTACGGCGTCGCGCAGGCTGCTTTCGGCACGGGCGGGGTCTTTGGCCGGCTCCAGCGCTACGTTGGCCGCAGCGGTGGCGCTACAGCCGTCGGCGTCGGTGAGGGTCAGCGTCAGGCCGTCTGCGGTGTCGGCCAGCGTGGCCCACACGCCGATGCGGCGCTCGGCGGATTTTTTCAGCAGCGCCAGCTCCCAGGCGTGGTCGCGGTTGCGGCTGATGTCGGTGCCGGGTTTCAGACCAGCCAGCTGCGCCGGGTCATTCGGTACGCAGCGCCACAGCAGCTGGCCGCCGGGTACGTGGCCCACTTGCTTGACGGTGTTGAGCTGCATGCCCACCACGTCGCGCTTTTTCATGAAGTTGATGCCGTCGCCGTTGGCCATCTGCTCGGGGGTGGCAATCTCCACCCAGCCGTCGCCTACCTTGTGCACGGTGCCCAGCTGCACGCCTACAAATTTCGGCGAGTCAAACGCGCCGATGTCGATCTTGCGGCCGGTGGCAAAGTAGTCGGTGGCGCCACGGTGGAAGGTTTTGTCCGGGTCGGGCGTGAAGAAGATTTCGCTGCTGCCGCTGGCGGCCGGGGCCAGCTCGGGGCGGCGCTCGAAGATTTCATCCAGCAGCAGGCGGTAGTGGGCGGTGATGTTCTTCACGTAGCTCACGTCTTTGTAGCGGCCTTCGATCTTGAGCGAGCGCACGCCGGCGTCCAGCAGCGCTTCCAGGTTGGCGCTCTGGTTGTTGTCCTTCATCGACAGCAGGTGTTTGTCGAAGGCCACTACGCCGCCTTTTTCGTCGGTCAGCGTGTACGGCAGGCGGCAGGCTTGCGAGCAGTCGCCGCGGTTGGCGCTGCGGCCGGTGTCGGCGTGGCTGATGTAGCACTGGCCGGAAAACGCGACGCACAGCGCGCCGTGGATGAAGTATTCGATGGTGGCCGGGTCGGCGCCTTCGTTTACTACCTGTGAGATCTTGGCGATCTGCGGGATGGTCAGCTCGCGCGCCAGCACGATCTGGCTAAAGCCGGCGTCGGACAGGAAGCGGGCCTTGTCGGCGTCGCGGATATCGCACTGGGTGGAGGCGTGCAGCTGGATGGGGGGCAAGTCCATCTGCAGGATGCCCATATCCTGCACGATCAGCGCGTCCACGCCGGCGTCGTACAGCTGCCAGATCAGCGTGCGCGCGGCGTCCAGCTCGGCGTCGTGCAAAATGGTGTTCAGCGTGGTGAAGATGCGCGCGTGGTAGCGGTGGGCAAACTGCACCAGCTGGGCAATGTCGGCCACGCTGTTACAGGCGTTGTGCCGCGCGCCAAAGCTGGGGCCGCCAATGTACACGGCATCGGCACCGTGCAGGATGGCTTCGCGGCCGATATCGATGTTTTTGGCGGGCGAGAGCAGCTCGACCTGGTGCGGCAACAGACTCATCTGGTACTTCCTGCGGTGGGTGGTGTGGCAAGGGGCGGAAGTATAGCGGAATCAGTCACTTGCGCAAATGCACTCAGGCCTGCTGCAGGCGGGCGGCCAGCGTGTCCACCAGCTCGGCCCAGTCGGCGTCGTCGTCCAGTGCCTGTTTCAGGAAAGCAGCTTGCGAGGCGCTCCAGAACGGCGCGTCTTCGATGGCGGTGCCGGCGGGCAGCGGGTGGCTGGCAATGAAGGCACCGATGTCAGCCGGGCTGTCCGGCAGGCCCAGCTGGGCAAACAGGGTGCACAGGGTATGAAGGCTGGTATCCATGGGCAAGGCTCCGGTGGGGGGAAAGGTCAGCATACACGCTGGTGGCCGGAACTGTGGCCACCGCGTCATACTCTATAAGGTGCTGCGGGTGCAGCCTTTGACGAACAGGAGACAGTAATGCGCAAGCTTTGGATTGTGCTGGCAGCCAGTGCCGGCCTGGTGGCGTGTAGTGCCGAGCAGGCCAGCAAGCTGCAGCAACAGGCGTCGGCGGCCATCGGCACCGCGCATCAGGTGGTACAAGACAGCAGCGCGCCGCTGGGCGAGCTGAAACAGCAGGCCAGCGCGGCAATGGGCAGTGCCGGCAAGCTGAAAGAACAAGCCAGTGCCGCACTGGGCGTGGCGCAGCGCGTGGGGGCGGCCGCCGCCATTCTGAACCCGGAGCTGGGGCAGCAGATCGACGAGGCCAAACAGCAAGTCGATGCGGTGAAGCAAGCTGCCGATGCGCTGCAGGGCAAGTAAGTAGCGCTTCGCTCCCCCTGAACCTGCCTGCCGCTGAGGCTGCCAGCACCGGCGCGCTTCGGCGCAGAGGCGCTGCGCGCTTGTGCCAGCGGTGCACGGCCTCTGGCTTGCCAACGCCCCTGCTTTTGGCGGGGGCGTTTTGCTGCCGCTGTTATGGTGTTTTGCCTGCGTGGGGTAGCAGCTGTTGTTCCAGCTGGGCGTAGCGGCCGCTTTGCCGCAGCCGCTGCAGGCCACGGTTGAATGCGGCCAACTGTACCGCTGCTTGCGGGCGCGCGCGTGACAGCATCAGGCGAAAGGGAATGGTTTCGATCGGGGTGGGCAGCGTGGCGAGCTGGCTGCGTTCCTGGGCGGTGAGCTTGTGTTGGCGCAGGCTCTGGTACACGCTGCTGGCCAGGGTCATGGCGGTCATGCGCCCGGCCAGAATCATGCGCAGACCGTTTTCCGGGGTTTCTACGCGGTGGTATTCCACCCGCCCTTCGCGCTCCAGCCGCACCAGCTCGTGAAAGGTGCGCGACCCTAAGGGCAGGGCCAGGTGCACGCCTTGCCACTGCTGGCGTAGCGGCCAGTCTGCCAATGGCTTGCTGGCGTGGTGAATCACCACTTCGCGGTCATGGACGATGGGTTCGCTGAACAGCGCAAAGCTATCGCGCAGTGGGGTCTGGCTCCAGACCAGCGAGCCGTCCACGTGGCCGCTGCGCACCATTTCTTCGGCGCGCTTCCACGGGTAAAACCCGTAGCGTACCTGCAGGCCACCCAGGGCGGCCGCTTCGCTAACCACGGCCGAAGCAAAGCCAAAGCGTGGCAGATGGGCCGACTGGTAGGGGGGCCATTCGCCATTGGCCAGGTCCAGCGTCTGTGCGTGGCTCAAGGTGATGCTGGCAGCGAGCATCGCCAGTGCGCAAACAATCGATTTCATCTTGTCGGACAATGCGTAGAGGGCGCCAGTATAAGCATTTTTTGCCGACGATTCAGCGCAGTGGGAATGCAAGATACCAATAAAAAGCGCCAGCTTGGTAGCTAGCGCTTTTTTTGCAGGATTATATTATCGAAATATCAATAGTCCCGATCGGGTACCAGCACCGTGCGGTTGCCGTTGCTTTCCATGGCCGACACGATACCGGCCGCTTCCATGTCTTCTATCAGCCGTGCTGCGCGGTTGTAGCCGATGCGTAGCTGGCGCTGTACCGACGAAATGGACGCCTTGCGCGTTTTCAGCACAATGCCCACCGCTTCGTCGTACAGCGGGTCGGTTTCGCTACCGGCCGCGGCACGGCCTTTGGCCTCGGCCTGGTCGTCGTCGGCGGCAGACTCGCCGGTGAGCAGGCCTTCCACGTAGTCCGGCTCGCCCCACTGCTTCAGGTCTTCCACGATGGCGTGCACTTCTTCATCGGTGACAAACGCCCCGTGTACGCGCTGCGGGTAGCCGGTGCCCGGCGGCAGGAACAGCATGTCGCCCTGCCCCAGCAGGCTTTCGGCGCCCATCTGGTCCAGAATGGTACGGCTGTCGATCTTGCTGGACACCTGGAAGGCAATACGCGTGGGGATATTGGCCTTGATCAGGCCGGTAATCACGTCCACCGACGGGCGCTGCGTGGCCAGAATCAGATGGATGCCGGCGGCGCGGGCTTTTTGCGCCAGGCGGGCAATCAGCTCTTCGATCTTCTTGCCGGCCACCATCATCAGGTCGGCAAACTCGTCGACCACCACCACGATGAAAGGCAGCGTGGCCAGCGGTTCCGGTGTTTCCGGCGTCAGGCTGAACGGGTTGACCAGACGTTGGCCGCGTGCCTCGGCGGCGCGTACCTTGTCGTTGTAGCCGGCCAGGTTGCGCACGCCCAGGTGGCTCATCAGGCGGTAGCGTTTTTCCATTTCGCCTACGCACCAGTTCAGCGCGTTGGCGGCCAGCTTCATGTCGGTGACCACCGGTGCCAGCAGGTGCGGAATGTCGTTGTACACCGACAGCTCCAGCATCTTGGGGTCGATCATGATGAAGCGCACTTCGTCCGGCGTGGCCTTGTACAGCATGGACAAGATCATGGCGTTCACGCCGACCGACTTGCCCGAGCCGGTGGTGCCTGCTACCAGCAGGTGCGGTGCTTTGGCCAGATCCATCACCACGGGCGCGCCGCTGATATCCTGCCCCAGCGCCAGCGTGAGCTTGGAGGCGTTTTGCTGGAACACGTCGGCGCTGAAGATTTCCGACAGGCGGATCATCTGGCGCTGCGGGTTGGGCAGCTCCAGCCCCATGCAGGTCTTGCCGGGGATGGTTTCCACCACGCGGATGGACGCCAGGCCCAGCGCGCGCGACAGGTCTTTGGCCAGGTTGACTACCTGGCTGCCACGCACCCCTACTGCCGGCTCGACTTCATAGCGGGTAATCACCGGGCCGGCGTAGGCGTCTACTACGGCCACTTTTACCTTGAACTCGGCGCATTTTTCTTCGATGAGAATGCCGCGTTCTATCAGGTAGTCTTCGCTTTGCACCGCCTTGTGCGTGTCGGGCGGGCGCAGCAGGTCCAGCGATGGCAGGCAGGCGTCACCGTACACCACGGGAATGGCGTGCGGCTTGGGCTGCGCGGCGGTGGCCAGGGTGTGCAGCGCCTGGCTGATGTGCGCGGCAGGCACGCCGTTGTCTGTTGCCGTGGGCGCTGCCGCGGCCACCGGGGCATCTTCCAGCAGCTGCCATACCAGGCCAGGGTTGGCCGCAGCGGGCGCCACGGCGGGTTCGCTATCGGCTTCGTCGTCCAGCAGGTGCCACACGATGTCGCCACGCTGGGTGCTGTGGTAGCCGACTTGCGGCGCCGCGGTGTTGTCGGCCACGGGCGGCACGGCAGGCGTAGGCGCTGGCACGGCAGGCGGTTCGACGGTGGCGGCAGTGGTGACGGCTTGCCGCAGGCGTACGCCCTGCCATACCGGCGCGGCGGCGGGGGTGGCTACCGGCTGGCGCAGCTGCTGCCAGCGGGTAGGGGTGTCGGGTGTGCTGGCGACCGCGGGTTCTGCCGCTGGTGGCGTGACCGGTGCCGGCTGCGGCGCAGCGGCGGCGGCTTCGATCGTCTGCGCTGCTGTAGCGTCTTCGGCGGGCAGAGCCAAGTCGTCGTCCAGCGCGAAGCCATCGTGCGGTTCGTCTGCTGCCGGGATGCCCGGCCAGCTGTCAGCGTCTTCCTGGTGTGCTGCACTGCCGTACGTTGCCGGGGCCGGTGGTGCGGCAGGGGGGAGCCAGGACGGTGGTGCCCCTGCAGCACGGGCTTCGGCAGCGTGGCTGGCACCGCGCCAGTCGGCCTGGATGTCGGCAGGCGCGGCGGCGGCGGGCCGTGGTGTCTGGGCGTCGGTTTTTGCCTGGGCAAAGCTGGATTGCGGGCCAAACAGCGCGGCGGCAGCGCGCTCGCGCGCTTGCTGTGCCAGCGGTGATGGTGGCAGCGGCGCGGGGGTGCCGGCTTTTTTCATCACCGGGGTGGGCTGCAGGATAACGGGTGGCAGCGGGGCGGTGCTGGCGGGCTGGCGATTACTGTGCAGCTGCTGCACATTAGCGCGCACTTCGCGCGGGTCGATCAGCGGCAGGTCGCGTGGCTGGGTGACCGGCTTGCCGTCATAGGCAGCGATTTTTTCGCGCCGGTTCAGGTCGCGGCGCAGGTTGCGTTGTACGTCGTCCAGGCCGATGACCGGCAGCTTGTGCGGCGCGGCCTTGTTATGAGCGGGCGCCGCCTTGGGCTTGCGTTGGTAGCGTGGCAGCTCGCGCGGCAGCTTGTCGATGACTTCGGCTGGCGGGGTGGCGGGCCCGCTGGCTGGCTGGCGGGGCGGCGGGGTGACCGTGGGGGTGATGCCAGGGTTGGCCGCAGCCGCTGGCTGGTCGGCCAGCACACCCAGCGTGCGCCGTGGCGGCCGCGGTGTGATGGCGTCGGGGGTGTCGACAGGCGGCAAGGGGGCATCCTGCCCGTGGGGCGCATTATCGGCGCCGCCGTCTTCTTGCAGCACATGCTTGAGCTTGGTCAGCAGTTTGGAAAACTTCTCCATGGCATCACTCTTCCGCTTTAGCGGGTCTTGTTCCAGCCGGCGATGGCGTCTTTTTTGTTGTCGGCTTGCGGGCCGATGGCGCTGCAGGTGCCTTGCCCGGCGTAGCGGGTGCACTGTACCCAGAAGCGGCGCGAGCCGGCCTTGACCACTTCGGCCGGGGCGCCGCATTTGTTGCAGGGTTTCAGGCTGGTGGTATCGCTCATCATGGTATTCCGGCAGGGTTAATCACCGGATGATACCGCAATTGCGGTGGCCAGCCGCGGGCCCTAATCCAGAAAGAATTCTACCGGCAGGGTGAGGCTGAGCTCGTCCGGGCGCTCTGGCGGGATGCGCGGTAGCGGCGAGGCGCGTTGGATGGTGGCCAGCGCGGCGGCGTCCAGACTGGCGTGGCCGCTGCTCTGGCTGAGCTGTACGGCTAGTACGCGGCCATCGCGGCCAACCTTCAGCAGCAGGTAGGCTACGCCTTCGCTGCCTTGGGCGCGTGCCCCTGCCGGGTACTGGCGATAGCGTTCCAGCCGTGCCATGACCTGCGCTTCCCAGCTATGGCTGTTACCGCCGCTGGCTTGGCCGGCGGGCAGCGAGGGGCTGGGCGGGGCGGCGGCGATGCTGGCGGCGGCAGCGGGGGCCGCTTTGGCTACGGCTACCTCGGGGGTTGGCGGGGTGGTGTCGGCGGCGGTGGCCTGGGCTGGCGCGACCGCTAGCTGTGTGGCTGCGGGGCTGCGGGTGTGTAGCAGCGGTGTGGCCGGGTGGCTGGCGTTGCGTGGAGGCGTGCTGGCCTGGCTGGCGGCGGTGACGCGGGCTGCGGTGTGGCTGGCGACGGGTGTGGGCAAGCTGGTGAGCGTCATCAGGCCGGGTTGCGCCAGGGCCAGCTGCTGCGGGGGTGGTGCGGCGTGTTGTAGCAGCAGGCCGATGGCGGCGGCATGCAGGGCTAGCGTACACAGTGCAGCGCCCTGCCCTGCGCGCAGTGGTAGCCCCCGTGGTGCGTGGCCCGGGTAGGCGGGCTGGCGTAGCAGCCAGCCGGCTACGGCCAGCTGCAGCAGGGCTGCGGCCAACAGTAGCCAGCCAGGTGGCTGGCTGGCGGTCAGGGCGATAAAGCCTAGCGCCATGCCGGCGCAGGCAAGCACTTTGCCACGTACCGGTACGACGCGGTGTTGTTGCCATTGTTGTAGCGGCGGCCCCAGGCGCGGGTGCGCCAGCAGGCGGGCTGCCCATGCCGGGGTGCTGCGGCCAAAGCAGGCGAGTGCCAGCAGCAGGAACACGGTGGTGGGCATCAGCGGCAGGATGGCGCCGATAAGGCCCAGCCCCAGCATCAGGCAGCCGGCCAGATGGTAGCCCCAGCGGCGTGGGGCGGCCAGGTGCTGGCTCATCCGTATACCCTGTCCAGGTGCTGGTTCATCAGGGTGAAGGCGGCTTTGGCGCCGGCGTTAACGCGTGCCTCGGCGGCGGCATCCAGCACGAGGGTGTCCAGTGTCTGGGTGAAGTCGCGCCAGTGGCGGGCGCGGCCGTCCGGGTGGCCGCCCAGGTGGCGTGCGCCTTTTTCGTGGGAAAGGCCCAGGGCTTGTGCCATTTTCAGCAGGATGGCGGCGCCCAGCTTGCTGCCTTCTACCACGTATAGCCAGCCCATGGCGGTGGCCACGTCCAGCTGGCTGTCGATGGGGGCGGTGGCGGTTTGGGCGGGCAGCGGGCAGCCCAGGTCGTCCAGGTCGGCGGCAATCAGGGCGTGGCGGCGGCGGCTGGCCAGGTCGCTGAACAAGGCGGCCAGGCCCGGGTTGTCGTACAGGGCGTCGGCGTCGCGCAGGAACAGGTATTGCGCTTGCAGAAACTGGCGGTAGTGGCTGTGGCTGGCAAACGGGCGGTAGGTCATGATGCGCTGGTCTAGCGCGTCATGGGTAGCGTGGGTGCTGGCTTTCAGGCGTTGGGTGCGGCTGAGGGTGTGTTCGCTGGTGTGCATGTTGGCAGGGTCTTTATGGTGGTGGTCAGGGTTGGCCGCACGCGGCGGCCTGCTGGTTTCGGGGGCGCTCAGAAGCGTGCGCTGATGGCGGCCCGGTAGGTACGGCCCGGCCCTGGCATCAGGCTGAGGGTGAGCGGGTCCAGGTAGAACCGGTTGGTAACGTTGTCTATGGCCAGCTCCACACTGGTGTGGCGGCTTAGCTGGTAGCTGGCAAACAGGTCCACGATGGTGTAGGGCCGGGTGAGTACCTGGTTGGCGGTGCCGTTGTAGCTTTCCCAGTCGCGGCCGGTGGCGGCCTGTTCGGCGGTGGGGCCGCTGGTGTACACCACGCGCGTGCCGGCACTGAGGGTGTCGTTTAGCCAGCGCCCGCCCAGGGTGAGGTTGGCGCTGAGCCGTGGCGGGATATGGTTGCGTACGTAGGCGGTGGAAAAGCCGGTGGGCGAGCAGTTACCCAGCGTGGCGTAGGGCCGGGTGGTGTAGAAGGTGCCGCTGTTTTCGTCGTATACGTCGTATTGCTTGATGCGGAAGTATTCTGCGGTTTGCTGGTCGCAGATTTGCACCTGGCGGTGGTAGGTGGCCGACAGCTCGCCAAAGAAGCCACCGTTGTCGTAGCTGGTTTGCAGCTCCAGCCCCTTGATCCGGTAGCTGTCCATATTGGCGATGGTGAAGTTCTGCATGCCGGGCAGCCCTTTGAACGGGCGGCGCGTCAGATAGCCATTGGTACGGTTGTCGAAGTAGGCCAGGCGGGCGCGCAGCTTGTCGTCGGGTTTGAGCCAGCCATCGCGCAGCAGGCTGATGCCGATTTCACGGTTTTTGCTGCGTTCGGGTGCCAGCGGGTTCAGGTAGGGGGCAGATGAACCCAGGGTGGATTCCATCAGGCTAGGCATGCGCAGGCCTTCGCTGTAACGGGCGTAGGCGCTGAGGCCGCCGCCCAGCTGTACGCTCAGGCCGGCCATGGGTGCAAAGCCGCTGTCCTGGCGGCGGAATGCCGGGGCGTATTCGTAGCGGGTGGCCAGCACGTCGCTGTATTCGTTGTTTTCGTCTACTTGCAGGCGGCTGGCTTTGGCGGGGTCGAAGCTGACCGGCGTACCGGACCACGGGTAGAGCTGGGCATCAGCCTGCTGGCGGGGGTCGGTGGCAGCGCTGTACTCGCCGTTGGCATCGGGCAGCCATTTCAGGTAACCCACTACTTCTTCCGTATCGCCTTCTCCCTGGTACACGTCGATCGTGCGGTAGCGCTGCCGGGTTTCGTGGGCTGTCGTCTGTACGTTGTGGTCCTGGCTGGCAAAGCGGGTGTAGCGGCCGCCTAGCTCCAGGCTTAGCCAGGGGTTGGCCGCCCAGTCCAGCTTGAAGAAGGCGCTGTGTTCGTCGCGCTGGCCGCTGCGGATCGTGTCATTGCGGTTGATGTCTTCCATGCTGGTGAACACGCCCTTGCCCGGCCCGGTGCGCTCGCGCTGCAGCGACACGCCGTAGTCCAGCTTGAAGACGCCGGCAGCATTACGCAGCAGGCTGCTGTTGCTGATGTCGGCACCGCTGCGGGTGGCTGCGGTCTGCACGCGGTAGCGCGAGTCCAGCCATTCGTTACTGGTTTCACTCCAGGCCGGCAGTGGCTTGCCTTGCTGCGGGTTGCGGAACACGTCGCCGTTCATGGCATCGCTTTGCATGTCGGTGTGCCATACATTGGCTTTCAGGTGGATCAGCGGCTGTTCTGCCGGTGCCCACTTGTAGCGTGCGCTGTAGCTGTCCAGCAGCACATGGCTGGCAGGCCACTGCACGATGTAGCCACTGTCGTTACGCAAGATCTGCGATGGCATGATTTCGCCGTAGTGGCTGTCGTAGCGGCGCCAGGCCAGCTCTAGCGTGCTGTCCTCGTCCGGGCGCAGTGTGCCTTTCAGTAGCAGCGAGTCGCTGCGGTTGGCCGTATTGTTGATTTCCTCGCCGGGGCGGTACACGGTGGTGACGCCCACTTCCTGTACCGGGTTGGTGCCGCCAAAGTTCATCCAGTTGTTGTAGACGCGCAGCTTGTCGTAGCCGTGCTTGCCGGCAAAGTAGTTGCCCTGGTCGCGGTGGGCGTAGGCGGCGAGCAGCTCGTAGTGGTCCTGCCGGGTGGCCAGCGCCAGGCTGCCGGCGCCGGCGCGGGTGTCCAGCCCGGGGGCGTGCTGCCGTGGCGTCGCCTCGATATGGGCCTGCGGTGTGGCGGTATTGCTTTGCAGGCTGCCGCGCAGGCGCACGCCCAGGCGCTCGCCGGGCAGCAGCACGTCGGCAGCCTTTAGTGTGTCCATCTGCACCAGGCCGCCGACGGCACCCGCGCCTTGCGCCGCCAGGCTGGGGCCTTTTTCGATGGTGGCGCTGCTGATCAGATCCGGGTCTAGGTAGTTACGGTCGGCGGCGCCGGCGTAGCCACGGTAGACGTGCAGCGACTGCACGGCACCATCGACGACAACCGGCACCCTGCCCTGCCCCTGCATGCCGCGCACGTTCACATCGACGGCCCCGCTGTTGCGGCCGTCGCCTACCTGCACGCCGGGTGTGCCCTTGAACATATCGGCCACCGAGGTGCCGCGGAAGCGTTCTATTTGCTGCTGGCTGATGACGGCGCGCGAGCCGGCTTTGACATAGGGGCGGTCGGCCAGGGCGATATCGTCGTCGTCCAGCAAGCCGGCGGCCTGGCGTTGGCCGCGCACCTGCAGGGCAGACAGCGCGACATCGCCCTGGGCGGCGGCAGCCGGCTTGAGGGTGATGGTGCCGTCGCGGATCTCTGCGCGCAGGCCGCTACCCGCCAGCAGGCGTTGCAGGGCATCCCGCACGGTGAGCTGGCCTTGCAGCGCCGGGCTTTGGCGTGTGCGGGTAAGCGCCGCGTCTACCAGTAGCACCATGCCGGCCTGGCGGGCCAGCTCGTTCAGGGCACTGCCTAGTGGCTGTGCGGCAATGTTGAAAGCCTGCGGTAGCGCGGCTGGAGGCGCACTGTAGGCTGGGCTGGCAAAAGCCAGGCTAAGCGCTAGCAAAATCGGGTGCAGTGAGGGGGCGGGTGTGCGTGGCATGGTGGGTGTGCTTTGTTTGTATCAAAAATCATTCTCAATTGTGAGAACGATACAAAGCGGCAAACCCTGATGTTCAGGGTGAAATATTTTTTCAATAAGGTATTTTCAGGGCAGTTTGTGCCCATCCGTGCGCGCGGGGGTGATCAGCCACTGCCCTTGCTGCTGCACCACCACTAATGGCAGTACGCGTGGCAGTGCCCTGGCAAACTGTGCCGGCTGGTAGGCGTTAAACGTGCCGGTCAGGCGCAGCTGGCCGCTGGCGCTATCGTGCAGCTGTAACTGGCTGTGGCCGTAGCGGTTGAACTCGGCGATCACGTCGGCCAGCGGGGTGTTGTCGAATAGCAGCCGCCCGCTGCGCCAGGCGGCCACGGCCGCCGGGGGGACGGGCGTGATCTGGCTTAGCCGTGTGCTATGGCTGGCCAGCTGCTGCCCTGCCTGCAGGGTGGCTTGCTGTAGCGGCTGGCGGTCGTGGTCGGCATCGCTGCTGCTGGCGTATTGGCGCACCCTTACTTTGCCCTCGGCGACTGCTACCTGGTAGCTGCGGCCAACTTGACGCACGCTGAAGCGGGTGCCCAGCACGGTAACGCGCCGGCTACCGGCCAGCACGTGGAAGGGGCGCTGCTTGTCCGGTGCCACGCTGAACAGCGCTTGCCCGGCCAGCAGGCGGGTGTCGCGCTGCTGGCGGTACAGGGTGACGTGTACCCGGGTGGCGCTATCCAGGCTAAGCCGGCTGCCATCGGGCAGGGTTACCTGGCGCTGCTCGCCTACGGCGGTGGCCAGGGTGGCCTGATAGACCGGCTGTTGCTGCTGCCACTGGTGCCAGCCCAGGCTGCCGGCGATAGCACAGCACAGGCAGGCCGCCGCGGCCAGTGGCCAGCGGCTACGCTGTGGCGCTTGTACTTGCAGCATGGGGGGCAGGTTTTGGCGCAGTGCATCACGCTGTGCCGGGCTGGCCTGCCCTAGCAGGCTGTCTACCGCAACCAGCTGCTGCCAGGCTTGCGCATGGGCCGGGTGGCTTGCCAGCCATTGCTGCCATGTGGCGTGCTCGCGCGCAGACAAGCCTTGCTGCTGGCGTAGTTGCCACTGTGCCGCCTGGTGGTCGATGCTGTCTTGCGTGGGCGTGAGGGGCGTTGTGTTCATGGCGTATCCTGCCCGGCCATGCCCTTTTTGCACGCCAGCATGCCGTTAATGATGTGTTTTTCTACCATATTGACCGAGATGCCCATCTGCCCGGCAATGTCGGCGGTGCTCAGGCCATCAAACTTGTACAGCACGAAGGCTTGCCGGCAGCGGGGTGGTAGCCCGGCTACGATGTCTAGCAGCCTGGCTAGCGATTGCTGGGCCGCCACGGTGCGTTCCGGCTCGCAGCCGGGGGCGGCGGCCAGCTCGGTATCGTCCAGTGCTTGCTCGGGGTGGCGTTGCTGCTGGCGGTGCTGGTCGATGAGCAGGTGGCGGGCGGTGGTGTAGAGCAGTGCGCGGGGCTGCGCGGGTAGCTGCTGGCCATGGCTGGCCAGTACGCGGGCATAGCTTTCCTGCACCACGTCTTGTGCCTTTTCCCGGCAGCCGGTACTGCGCGCAATGAAATTCAGAAGTTCGTGGTAGTAATGCTCGAGCACTGCAACAGCCTGTCCTGTAAAGCGCGGAGTCTAGCATGCCTGCAAATAGGAATCACTACCAATTATGGTGTGGCTAGCCAGGCGCGGTTGCGACCGGCGGCTTTGGCCTGGTACATGGCCGCATCGGCGCGGGCGATCAGGTTTTCTGTGGTTTCGCCGGCAATATTCAGTGTGGCCACGCCAATGCTGGCGGTGATGTGCAGCGCCTCGCCATGCCACTGCAGGGGCAGCTGGGCCAGGGTGTGACACAGGCGCTGGGCGAGCTGGATGGCGTCTTCTTCCAGCTCTTGCGGCAGCAGGATGCAGAATTCTTCTCCGCCCCAGCGGGCCAGGCTGTCGATTTCGCGCAGCGTACGCCGCAGCTGGCGGCTGATTTCTTTTAGCACATAGTCGCCCGCCGGGTGGCCCAGCTGGTCATTCAGCGCCTTGAAGTGATCCAGGTCGAGTATCAGCAAGCTGAAGCGCTGCTGGTAGCGGCTAAAGCGTTGCTGGCTTTGCTGGCAGCGTTCCAGAAAGGCACGCCGGTTGAGCAGGCCGGTCAGCGGGTCGAGCGTGGCCTGGCGCGCCAGCTCGGCCTCGGCGGCCTGGCGGGCCAGCTCCAGGCCGCGGACGTGCAACAGGTTGCCGATGCCGTCTGACAGGGTGGTGAGGTGGTCGACGATTTCCTGGTCAAATCCCCCTGCCCGATTGACCAGTACCAGCACACCCATGACCGACAGGTGGAAAAAACAGGGGATGATCAGCAGCGACTGGATGCCTGCCAGCTCGCCGCTGTCGTCGTACAGGGCGGGCTGGTTGATGACCAGTGGCTCGCCCTCGGCAATGGCGTGGCCGTAGATGTGGTCGAAGCCGTACAGGCGGTAGCTACGGTGGTGGTGGCTAAGCTGTGGCATGAGCCATTGCAGTGCCGTGGTGTCCAGATGGGTAATGCTGGGGATGTCCAGATAGCAGTTATCGCTGTCGTCTACCTGGCAGCTGGCAATAAAGCCCAGCGTGGTCTGGCTCATGGCGAGCAGCGAGTGCAGGATGGTGCTGCAGGCGGCGCCCAGGTCGCGGTCCAGCAGAAAGCTGCTTTGTGCCTGATTGATGGTGAGCAGCAGCTTGCTTTGCCGTTCGGTTTGCTGCAACAGCATGCGTTGGCGTATCAGCTCGCACAGGGTATCGGCCAGTTGTTGCAGCCGGGCCCGCTGGCGGGGCCCGAAGCGCCGCGGGCGCTGGTCCAGCAAGCAAAGCGTGCCGATAACGTGGTGCGTATCCAGGCGCAAGGGCGCACCGGCGTAAAAACGGATGGCCAGTTCCCCGGTGACCAGCGGGTTGTCGGCAAAGCGCGGGTCTTGCAAAGTGTTGTGCACCACCAGCATGTTGCCCTGCGATACCACATGGGTGCAGAACGATATATCGCGTGTGGTCTGGCACAGGTCTGTCCCCACTTTGGCCTTGAACCATTGCCGCTCGCTGTCCACCAGCGATATCAGGGCAACCGGGACGCCAAACAGCTGTGCCGCCAGCTGCACGACCCGGTCGAATGCTGCTTCGGGCGGTGTATCCAGCAAGGCGGTACGCGCCAGTAATGCCTGCCTGGCCTGCTCATGCGGTGGGGGTTCGGGTGTGTGCATGTGCCCCTCCAGGGCTGTGCTCAGGCGAATGCTGTGTGGGGGCGAGCTTGCCGCTGGCGGCGTGGACGCGCGACGTCATGGCGGGGTCTGCCAGTATTGATTGTTATATCGATACTGCATGCAACATAGCAAAAAGCCCGGCTGCGGCCAACCTTGCGGGTGGCGGCAGCCGGGCTTTTAGGCGGCGATGTGGCTTAAACGTGCAGCAACACCATTTTCAGCGGCGGGTTGCCGTCAAAAGTAGGGAAGTCTTCTTCTGGCGTGATCCATTCGGCGTCGCGCACGGTGCGGCCGGCTTTTTCGGCGCTGCGCTTGAGCTGGGCCAGCCAGGCATCGCGGTCTACCTGTGCGACATTGTTGCAGCAGATCAGTACGCCGCCTTCGGCAGTGGCCAGCAGGGCCGGCTTGAACAGCGCCGGGTAGTCGTTGATCAGGTCGACCACGCCGAACGGGCTCTTGGCGTAGCGTGGCGGGTCCAGGAAGACCAGGTCGAACTGGCGGGCTTCCAGCACCGGGAACGGGGGCATTTTTTTGCCGCGTACCATCTTGGGCTGGCCAATGCCGGACAGCTGGCGCAGCGCGGCAAAGCAGTCACTTTCCACACAACGCGGGCGGGTGGCCAGGCTGTTGATCTTGGCGTTGGCACGCGCGACCTGCAGGCTGGATTCGGCAAAGTCCACGTTCATCACAAAGCTGGCACCGGCTTTGGCCGCGGCCACACCCACACCACCGGTGTAGGCGAACAGGTTCAGCACGCTCTTGCCCTCGGCCAGCTGCATCACGCGGCGGCGGCCGGCGCGCAGGTCAAGGAACAGCCACGGGTCCTGGCCCTGGTGGCGTGCCTGGAAATGGTATTTCACGCCCAGCTCGCGGATGATGCGCGGGGTCTGGGCGGCTTCCAGCTGGTCTTCCGGCAGGCGGTTGCCAATGCGCGAGTTGGCGCCGCTGCGGTCGTTGTACACCGCCGTGAGGCCCAGCGGGGCGTAGTGCGCCAGGATGGCCTGGTGCTCTTCTTCGCTTAGCGGGGTATGGAAGGTTTGCAGCAGCAGCACATCGCCGTAGCGGTCGATGGTGAGGCCTGGGCGGCCTTCGGCACTACCGTGAAACAGGCGGTAGGTATCGGTTTCTTCGCTGGCCAGGCGGGTGAGCAGCGCGGCGCGGTGCGCGTCGGCGGCTACAAGCAGTTCGGTCAGGGTGGACATGGTGTTCTCGCAGACAAAAGAAGGCGGCCGGCAGCACAGGGCTCCGGCCGAGATAGGGTAATTGTACGCGCTTGCCCGCAGCGGGCTGGTTTTTTTACGTTGGCTTGTAAGAAAACGCCGCCGTTTACGTCTAATTTCTATAGAAGCATCAGGAGAAAACATGGACCAAGCGCAGGCATTACTCAAGTCTTTGTATGTGATGGCCATGATGGTGGAGGCACGCGATGCCTATACCGGTGGCCATTTGTGGCGGGTGTCGCAGTTTGCCCGCCTGGTGGCCGAGCGCATGCAGCTGCCGCCAGATGAGGTGGCGCGCGTAGCGCTAGGTGGTTTTTTACACGACCTGGGCAAGGTGGGCATACCGGATGCGGTGTTGAACAAGCGCGACCGGCTTACCGACGAAGAGTACGCGGTGATCAAGACCCACCCGCAGGTCGGGGCCGATTTGCTGGCGGGCCACCCGCTGGCGGCGCTGGCCATGGATGCGGTATGGCTGCACCACGAAACGCCGGACGGCCGTGGCTACCCGCGTGGCTTGGCCGGGGCGGCTATCCCGCTGGTAGCGCGCGTTGTCGGCGTGGTGGATGCGCTGGACGCGATGACCAGCTCGCGCCCCTACCGCGCCGGCATGCCGCTAGCCAAGGCACTGCAGATCATTGAAGACAACCTGGGTGGGCAGTTTGACGCTACGGTTGGCCGCATGGTGCTGGCATTGGGGCAGGAAGGGGCGCTGGATGCGGTGATCGGCCACAGCGCGCCGGGGCGGCCGTTGCAGCAGTGCATGGCTTGCGGGCCCACGCTGGTGATGCATAGCGAGGTGCAGGATGGCGACACCGTGCATTGCCCATCGTGTGCGATGGGCTACCACGTGCGCCACCAAGCGGGGCGCTGGCAGGTGGCGGCCACGGGCGTGGCCAACCCGGTGGCGGCGCGTCAGCCCAGGGCGGACACGCCGCTGATCGATAGCCTGGTGCAGCCGGCGTACCGGCTGCTGCCCAGGCCCAAACGCTGGCTGGGCTGGTTCGGCCCGTCGGCCTGAGCCTGCGGGCCTGCGGGGTTACAGCGGCAGCTGGCGGCGCAGCTCGTCGGCCCAGTTGCGGCTGGCAAAGTCCGGGCCCATGGCCAGCGAGCGGTAGAAGTCGCCACCAAAGCGCGAGTCGACCTCGATCAGTACGTGGGTTTCGTTGCCCCATGGCAGGAAGGTGAGCTCGATTTCCTGGATACGGAAGTTGCCGCCACGCGGTTTGAGCTCCATTTCCTGATAGCAGCCCAGGGTGCTGGCCACGTTGCCGATGCGTGCGGTACCCACTTCGACATCGGTACTGTACAGGCCCCAGCCCAGCTGCTCGAATGCGGCCAACAGGGCGGCTACCTGCGGTGTGGGGTGTACTTCCAGCAGGTCGCGGTCGCTGGCATCCACCGCCGAGGCTATGGCCAGGTCGGTGTGAATCCACACGGCCAGCGGGCGGCCATAGTGGGCCAGCGCGTTGATGGGCGTCTCGGCCGGCAGCTGTAGCTGGAAGGGGAACTGGCGGGTTTCGCCGGCTTTTACCGTAAAGCGCTGGCTGACCAGAATGCTGCCCAGTGGTAGCGCGCCGCGGACTTCGTGGTCGCCAGATTCTTGTTCTGCTTCCACCATCAAGACCAGCTCGATCTTCTCGATGTCCTGGTCGGCATTGCCGCCTTGTACCACTACGCGGCCGGTCAGCATGTCGCCAGGGCGCAGGCGCGGGTTGTCCAGCTGGGTATCGACTTTGGCGCCACCGACGCCGATAGAGGCAAGCAGTTTCTTGAACATGATGTTTCCGTAGGTAAGTGCGGTAAGTACGGGTGCCGCCTGTGGCCCCCTGGCGCTAAAGACCAGCTGTGCCCGGCCGGGTTCCGGCCTGGCAGTGCCACAGGCAACAAAAGCAAAAAAAAACCGCAGCGCCAGGGCTGCGGTGGGGTGGGCAGTGCCGGTTTACTTTTTAACCGGTGCCGCTTCCGGTGCCACGGCAGCATTCAGCTGCGCCGATAGCTCGGTGATGGCCTGGCTGGCGGCGGCCTTCATCTTGCTGGCCTTGGCCGAGGTCTTGCCGGCTTTTTCCGGTTTGGCCGTTACCGGTGCATCGGTACTGGCAGCGCTGACAGTTTTGTCGGCTACCTTGGCGGCAGCTTTACCGGCTTTGGCCGGGCGGCCAGCCAGTACCGGGCGTACATACACTACATAGCGTTCGATTTCAGCCAGCAGCTTGCCCGGCACGTTCATGCGGCGGGACAAGTCCTGCGCGCGCGCCAGCTGGGCGCGGCCCATGTCCTGTTCCAGCTGGGCCAGGTTGTTGGCTGCCAGGGTGTCGCCCTGGGCGCGGGCCAGGTTATGCAGGGCATAGGATACGGTGGCGTCTTTGGGGACGCCCTGGCCGTAGTAGTACATCACGCCCAGGTTATTCAGGCCGCCGACGTTGTACTGTGCTGCGGCTTTGCGGTACCAGGCCACGGCTTCGTCGTTGCTCTGTTTCACGCCCTGGCCGTTTTCATACAGGCCACCCAGGCTGAACTGGGCATCGGCGTTACCGCTCTTGGCGGCTTTGCGGTACCAGTTGGCTGCTTGCTCGTAGCTTTGCTCGGTGCCTTGGCCGTTGTAGTACTGCGCGGCCAGGGCTACCTGGGCGGCTACATTGTCTTGTGCAGCGGCTTGCTGGTTCAGGGCAAAGGCGCGTTTCGGGTCAAACGCTACGCCGCTGCCTTTCATGTGCAGTGCGGCCAGGCTGGCTTGTGCCTGGGCATCGCCTTGTGCGGCTGCCTTGGCGTACCAGCTGGCTGCCTGGGCGTAGTCCTGTGGCAGCTCGTTACCCTTTTCGTACAGCTGCGCCAGGCTGGTTTGCGCGCCAGCATGGCCCTGGTTGGCCGCTTTGTTGTACCACATGGCGGCGTCGGCCAGGTCTTGCGCAGTGCCTTGGCCTTTTTCCAGCATCTGGCCCAGGCTGTACTGCGCGTTGGCATCGCCCTGCTCTGCGGCTTTCACGAACCAGCTGGCGGCCAGCTGTTCGGTAGCGCGACGGTGCCATACGGCGGCTTGTGCCGGATCTTTCGGTACGCCCAGCCCGCTTTGGTACAGGTTACCCAGGATGGCTTGGGCATTCGGGTGGCCCTGAACGGCGGCTTTGCGGAACCAGTTGGCCGCATTCACGTAATCCTGCTCTACACCACGGCCTTGCTGGTACATCTGGGCCAGGCTGAACTGGGCATCGGCGTCGCCTTGCTCGGCGGCCTTGGCAAACCAGTCGGCGGCGGCGGTGTAGTCTTGTGGTACACCCACGCCGTTATGGAACATGGTGGCCAGGCTGGCTTGTGCCTCTACATAGCCTTGCTCGGCGGCTTTGCGGAACCACTTGGCGGCTTCTACCGGGCTTTTTTCTACGCCACGGCCTTGCTGGTACTGCACACCCAGGTTGTACTGTGCCTGGGCGATGCCTTGCTCGGCGGCTTTGCGGTACAGGGTGGCGGCCTGAGCGGCGTTGGCGGGAATGCCGGTGCCGTTTTGTACCATGTCGGCCAGATTGGTTTGTGCCTGGGCGTTACCGCTCTTGGCGGCTTTGCGGTACCAGTAGGCGGCGCCGGTGACATCCAGCTGCTGTACGCGGCCGCTCTGGTACAGGGCAGCCAGGTTGGTTTGCGCAACGGTATTGCCCAGCTCTGCGGCCTTGCGGTACCAGCTGGCAGCAGCGGCCAGGTCTTGCGTGACGCCGTTACCCTTTTCGTACAGCTGGCCCAGGTTCAGCTGCGCGTCGGCGTAGCCTTGCTCGGCAGCCTTGCGGTACCAGTTGGCCGCTTGCTCCAGGTTTACCGGTGTGCCCAGACCCTTGCGATACAGCTCGCCCAGCTGGTATTGCAGGCTGGCGTTGCCTTGCTCGGCTGCCGGCGTCCACTCGCGCAGTGCCGCGGCAAAGTCACCTTTGTTGAAGGCGGTCCTGCCTTCTTTGATACCGGCAAAGGCCGGTGCAGCAAGCATCAGGCTGGTAACAATGACAGTCGTTGCGAGGCGTTTTTTCATATGCGTTTCTTTGTGAGTTGGGCGCCATGCCGGGCTGGCGTATCAAGTCTGGCCTGTCGCAGTGAGTGGTGCGGCGGCCTGCACGTTGCGGAATTCTTTAAACGTTAATCATATCGTGTTGAAGCCGCAAAGACATGACCGTTTGACGAAAAATGTCTGGCAGCTAGCCACTTGCGCGTTTTTTGCAACCCTTACTTGCGTGGCGCCGCGTCTTTCTCTGCTTGCTGCAGGCGCTGGCGGGCGGTTTCCAGCAGCGCCCTGCCCTCACTTTCGCGCTGGCTGCTGATGTACAGCCAGCCCAAAGCTTGCAAGGTCACGGTGTAGGCGTGGTGCTGGCTGCCCAGGTTCAGCGCCAGCAGGTTCAGCGCTTGCTGGTAGCGGGTTTCTGCTTCGGCATAGTGCTGCTGGTAGTGGTAGCAGTAGGCCAGCTCGCGCGTGATGATGGCGGCGTGCAGGCCGTCGGCATTGCCACGCCGTGTTTCGCCTTCCAGCGCGTCTTGCAGTAAACCGATAGCGCGCTCGTACTGCTTCAACTGCTGTAGCGCAGCACCCAGCCGCGCCTGGGTATAGAGCGTGTCCGGGTGGTCGGCTGGCAGCCTTTTCTGGCGTATGGCGAGCGCCCGCCCCAGCTGCTCGGCAGCTTTGTCGTCCTGTTTTTGCTGCTGGTAGAACAAACCCAGCGCGTGGCGCGCCGCTGCGGCGGCCAGGCTTTCGCTACCGGCCAGCTGGTCGCTGGTTTGCAGTGCCAGTCGTAGCAGTTTTTCTGCCGCAGCAGGCTGGCCATCCAGCGCCAGCAGGCGGGCGTAGGCTTGCTGCGATTCGGCTACCAGCAAGTGATGCGGGCCAAATGCCTGAATCCGCAGCGCCAGTGCCTGGCTGGCGGCCTCTAGCGCGGCGGCGGTTTGCTGGCGGCTGCGCAGTACAAACTGTAGCCGGTGCAGGATATCGGCCTGCAGCGCCGGCTGGCTAGCCGGGGCGCGCGCCAGCAGCGCGCGCAGTTGCTGTTCCGATTCGCCCAGCCGGCCCTGCATGGCCGGGCGGGCGGTGTGTTCCAGCAGCGCCGGCCAGTCTTCCTGGCCGCTGTCAGGCGGGCTGGCTACCTGGCCCAGGGCGAGGGCGGATAGCAGCAGGAACAGTGGCAAGATGGCGCGGGGCTGGGTCATGGTGGGCGTCTGGGTGGAATCCACCCATTTGACCCCGCCACCCGGCGCGATGCAAGCGCCATGCGCAGGCTGTTGTGCACGGGGATGCTGATAGAATACGGCATTGCCCGCCGGAAACCCGCCATGCCCAGCCCAGCCCGCCTCGTTCGCCCCACCCTGCTCGCCGCCGCGCTGTGTGCGGCCAACCTTGCTGTTGCCGCCCAGCCCGCCAGCGCGCCGTTTACCCCGGCGCAGCAGCAGGCCATCCGCCAGATCAGCGCCAGCGCCGCCCAGGCGCAAGTGCCACTGGTGGCCAGCGCAGCCGCCGCCAGCGTGGCCAAAACCATAGAAGGCGAAAAGCAGGCTATCGATGTGGCCAAGGACGCGCTGGAGGTTGGCCGCAAGTCGGTGGATTGGTGGTTGAGTAATATCAGCGTCTGGCTGGGCGGTTTGGGCTTGCTGATTGGTGTAGTGGGCATCGGCATCCCGTTGTGGATGGGGCGCAAGCAGAAAGCCGAATGGCAGGAAAAGCTGGCTGACATCACGCAAAAACTGACACAAGCCCAAGCCGCGCAACAACAGGCTGCAGCCGCCCAGCAGCAGGCAGAGCAACACGCCCGCGAGATCGAGACCTTACTGCACACCGCCCGCGATAAAACCAGTTTGATTCCTAGTGCCGAAGACATCAAAGGCGAACTATCGGGTGAGTTGCTGGAAAAACTGCAAGCCGAGAAGCCACCGCAAGTGGTACAGCTTATTCAGCAGGCGTTGGAAGCACATGAAAAAGAAGACTGGGCAGCCGCCAAGCCGCTGTGGGCGTTGCTCAGCCTGATCGAGAGCCAGGATGCCAACGTTTGGTTCAACCTTGCCTATGCCGAGCAATATTCTGGTGAAGATTGGCAACTGATCTGTGATGGTTACCATCGTGCTCATCTTTTAGAGCCTTCCGCAATTGTCTGCAATAACTGGGGCAATGCTTTGTTGAGCTGGGCCCAAACCCTGACGGGAGAGGTGCAACAGCAACGTTTTGCCGAGGCCGATAAGCGCTATTCCGAGGCGACTCGCCTGAAGCCGGACTTTGCTGAGGCCTACTACAACTGGGGCAGTGCCTTGTCCGACTGGGCGAAAATCCTGATGGGTGAGGCGCAACAGCAACGCTTTGCCGAGGCCGATAAGCGCTATGCCGAGGCGATTCGCCTGAAGCCAGACCATGCTGCCGCCTACTACAACTGGGGCAATGCCTTGTTCAGCTGGGCCAAAATCCTGACGGGCGAGGCGCAACAGCAACGCTTTGCCGAGGCCGATCAGAGCTATGCCGAGGCGACTCGCCTGAAGCCGGACTTTGCCGAGGCCTACTACAACTGGGGCATTGCCTTATTGAACTGGGTGCATACCTTGCCAAGTGATGAGCGTGCCGCCAAGCTCGATGAGGCAGAACGTGTATTGCGGCTGGGTAAAGAAAAGGGATCAAAGAACCTATACGACCTCGCCTGCTTGCGTGCCATGCAGCAGCGCCCCGACGAAGCCCGCGCCTTGCTGGAAGAAACCCGCTCTGCCGGTTTGCTGCCCGATTTTGCCCACCTGAGCACTGATCGCGATCTGGATAATCTGCGCGGGCTGGACTGGTTCCAGGCGTTGCTGGAGGAGGTAAAGCAGCAAGAGGCCGCCAGCTAAGCAGCTGCGTAAACGCTGGCACCGCTTTCATTGCAAAAAAGGTTGGCCGCATCACCTGCGGCCAACCTTTTTGTTTCACGTGAAGCAATCGCCGTATCAGGCTTTGTCGTACAGCTTGGCGCCGCCTTTCACAAACTCGATGGCTTTCACCTCCATGCCCTTCTGCAGCGCGTCCTGCTCGCTGATGCCTTGCTTGGCGGCGAATTCGCGCACGTCCTGGGTGATCTTCATGCTGCAGAAGTGCGGGCCGCACATACTGCAGAAGTGAGCCACTTTGGCGCTGTCTTTGGGCAGGGTTTCATCGTGGAATTCGCGTGCTTTGTCCGGGTCCAGCCCCAAGTTGAACTGGTCTTCCCAGCGGAACTCGAAGCGCGCCTTGGACAGCGCGTTGTCGCGGATCTGTGCACCGGGGTGGCCTTTGGCCAGGTCGGCGGCGTGGGCGGCCAGCTTGTAGGTGATGATGCCTTCTTTCACATCGTGCTTGTTGGGCAGGCCCAGGTGTTCTTTCTGGGTGACGTAGCACAGCATGGCGGTGCCGTACCAGCCGATTTGCGCGGCGCCGATGGCCGACGTGATGTGGTCGTAGCCGGGGGCGATGTCGGTGGTGAGCGGCCCCAGGGTGTAGAACGGCGCTTCGTGGCACCACTCCAGCTCTTTATCCATATTCTCTTTGATGAGCTGCATCGGTACGTGGCCGGGGCCTTCGATCATGACCTGCACGTCGTGCTGCCAGGCAATCTGGGTGAGCTCGCCCAGGGTTTTCAGCTCGCCCAGCTGCGCGGCGTCGTTGGCGTCCCAGGCGCTGCCGGGGCGCAGGCCGTCGCCCAGGCTGAAGGCCACGTCGTAGGCCTTCA
>JAIXTB010000281.1 GCA_027484385.1 Neisseriaceae bacterium
CAAGCTGCCCAACAAGACCGCGCGCGCCTTGCTCGACATCGAAGACAGCAAGTTCGTGCCCATCATCCGCGACCCGAAGGCCACCACCGTCGACAGCGAGGCGGTGTTCTACTTCCCCGGTTGCGGCTCCGAGCGCCTGTTCAGCCAGGTAGGCCTGGCCACCCAGGCCATGCTGTGGCACGTGGGCACGCAAACCGTGCTGCCACCGGGCTACCTGTGCTGCGGCTACCCGCAGACCAGCGCCGGCTACCAGGACAAGGGCGACGAGATCACCACCGAGAACCGCGTGCTGTTCCACCGCATGGCCAACACGCTGAACTACCTGGACATCAAGACCGTGGTGGTGAGCTGTGGCACCTGCTACGACCAGCTGGCCAACTACCGCTTTGAAGAAATCTTCCCGGGCTGCCGCATTATCGACATCCACGAGTACCTGATGGAGAAGGGCCTGAAACTGGATGGCCTCAGCGGGCAGAAATATATGTACCACGACCCATGCCACACCCCGATGAAGGCCTACCAGCCGATCAAGGTAGTCAACGAGCTGATGGGTGGCGGCGTGGTGCAGAACGACCGTTGCTGCGGCGAATCCGGCACCTTTGCCGCCAGCCGCCCCGACATCGCCACCCAGGTACGCTTCCGTAAGGAAGAAGAAATCAACAAAGACCTGGCCAAGGTCGGCGCCAGCGACAAGCCGGTGAAGATCCTGACCTCCTGCCCATCTTGCCTGCAGGGCCTGAGCCGCTACAGCGACGATACCGGCACCCAGGCTGACTACATCGTGGTGGAGATGGCCAAGCACATCTTGGGCGACAACTGGATGAAGGAGTACGTGGACAACGCCCGTAACGGCGGCGTGGAGCGCGTGCTGCTGTAAGCCAGACACGTTGGCCGCAAGGCGGCGTGCCGGTGCTTTTCAGGCCGGCACGCCAATGCCGTCAGTTAAACAACTGGCACTTTTTCCGCCAGATAGAATGTAGACGAAGCGCCCCATCCCGTTGGCGCGAGCCGGGCAAAACGGTACGCCCCAGGTTTTAAGACGCCGATTTGTTTGAGCCCTGAGTCGTTAGCGAAGGGCGAGTTCGGCGGCGCCTGGGGCGTGCTTTTTTGCACGGGGTTTCGAGCAGCCCCGGGTCGGCGGGGATTGCAAAGGGGGCGACGACTCGCCCCCTTTGCCCGTCTGCCGGGCGGAACCGGCATCTTGAATATCGTCCGCACAGCGGACACCGCGGCCCGATGCAGGCGACGACAAAACATCAGAAAACCGCTAGTGCGTGGCATTAGGCCGGCATGCCGCTTTTTTGCTATGCTGCGGCCAACCTTACCCGCCCGTGGAGCCCGCCATGCAAACCCCTACCCTTGTGACCCACCCCGCCTTCCGCGTGATCGGCATCGCCTGGACCAGCCCGGCTGACGGTACCATCCCCGAGCTGTGGCAGCGTTTTGTACCGCGCATTGCCGAGGCCAAACCACTGAGCGAAGCCAGCTACGGCATCTGCCAGGCGCAGGCCGATGGCCAGTTCCGCTACATTGCAGCCGTGGCTGTGGCCGCGGACACCGCCGTGCCGGACGGTATGGTAGCGCTGGACGTGCCGGAACAGGATTACGCGATTGTCGAGCACCGCGGCCCGGTACGCGGCCTGCCGGATACCTTCCGCGCCGCCTATACCGAGTGGCTACCCGAAGCCGGGCTGGCCGCGGTGGCCGGCATCGAGTTCGAATACATGGACGCCCGCTTCCTGGGGCCGGAGCACGCCGACAGCGTAGTCGAGCTGTATATCCCGGTCAGTGCGGATGACGATGGCGACGCCGCCTGAGCATCGCCAATAAAAAACGCCTGACGGAACACACCGCCAGGCGTTTTTTCATGCGTTTTGCGCGCCGCTACACCAGCTCGGCCACCCCCAGCTCACCCGGGTAGGCCAGATGAAAGCCCTGGTACAGTTCCAGCCCCAGCCCACGCATTGCGTCTAGCTGCTCGGCCGTTTCCACCCCTTCTATCAGCATACGGCTGCCTATTTGCCAGCCCAGCTCCAGCACGCGCTGCAAACGGCCGGCATCACCGTGCATGTAGTCCAGCAGCAGGCTGCGGTCAATCTTGATGATATCCGGGCACAGTGCTTTCACACGGCCATGGCCGGATGCCACGGCGCCGAAATCATCCACCGCCACACCAAAACCGGCCTCTTTGGCCGCACGCAGGCTGGCCGCCAGCTGCAGCGGGCTTTGCTCGATCTCGTATTCCAGTACTTCCAGAATCACCTGCGACGTTTCGAGCCCCAGCTCGGCACAGCGCCGGATCATCAGGTCGAAATTATTGCGGTAGCCATTATCGTGCAGCACGGTACAGGGAATCAGGTTCAGGCTCAGGCAGCCCGGCACACGGGCCTGGGCAAAGTTGCGAAAGTGCAAGGCCCGCGCCAGCCGGTCGGCGTCGATCTGGTCGTCGGTATCCAGGCTCTGGAAAAACAAATCCGGCCGCAGGGCACGGCCCTGCGTGTCGTATACACGCAGCAGCGCTTCATAGCCGAACACCCCACCACTTCGATAGAACAATGGCTGGAACACGCTCTGCAAGCGATAGTCGGCAAAGCGGGCGTAGTAGCGCCCTTCGCCATCGCGGAACAGCAAGCGCTCAAACGCCTGCTGGGTAGTTAACTGCACCATCTTGTGTCCTGCCATGAGCTCGGTTTTTCAGCATAGCAAGCACAGCGGGTCTGCTGAAATAAATGCGCGGATTTATTGCTGAACCATGACATCAAATCTACTTATTACATACATGTAACTATAAAAACAGAAGGGTTTTGTGACAGAATACCCATAGACTTGCCAGGAGCATGCCATGCCTTTTACGCGAGACATTCCAGCTTATCTCACCATGCCACGGCCTGGCTGTCGTGCCACTCGCCCGCACGCCGTCAGCAGGCAGTGCTAGATGAGCTGGTCGCACAGGCTACTGTTCCTGCTGTGCTGCCCGCTGCTGCAGGCAGCCCCGCTACGTTTTGTCGGGAGCGACTTTCCCGGCATTGTGCAGCCGGGGGCACCACAGCCACGCGGCGTAGCCGCAGACATGATCCGTGCCCTGTGCCAGCGCGAACAGCTGGTCTGCAGCATCCAGCTACTCCCTTGGCCCCGGGCGCAGGCCATGCTGCAACATGGGCAGGCGGATGTATTGATCGGCCCCTATCGCACCGCAGAGCGGGCGGCCAGTATGCACTTTTCGCGCTACCCGCTTTATGTCGACACCCTGTACTGGTACCGGCGGGCAGAACAAACCGTGCAGTGGAATGGCCATTTCGACAGCCTGGCCGGGCTACGCTTGGGCGTAACACGCGGCTGGACCCTGGGGCAGCGCTTTGAGGACGCCAAGCAGCGCCTGCAGATAGACACGGCCGACACGCTGATGCAAAGCATGCTCAAGCTGCAAAGACAAAGGCTGGACCTGGTCGCCAGCAACGACCGCAATGCACGCCATACGCTGGCACAACTCGGCCTAAACAATATCGTCCCTATCCAGCCGGCGATCAGCTTGCAAGGCGGCTATATGGGCTATGCACTACACGCTATCGACAAGCCGGCACTACAACGCTTTGAGAAGGCAATGGCAAATCTGGCCGAAAGCGGCGAGCTTGCCAGACTCAACCTGAGCCATGGCCTGGTCTACCCGGGTAAAAATACTCGCTGGCCAGACTATCTGCGTCAGCTACCGTAAACTGCGCTGGCATACTGCCCTGCGGCCAACCTTTCATAGAACCCTTCTGATGCCCGCCACCGCCTTGCTTGTTATCGACTTCCAGTACGGCCTGATTGCTATGCCTCCCCTGGCCACACGTGGCCCGGAAACGCTGGCCACGCTGAACCGGCTGATTGCCCATGCCCGCAGCGAGGAGCACGAGGTGATTTTTATCCAGCACTATGCCGACGACCTGCCGCGCGGCAGTGAGGCGTGGCAGCTGCACCCGGGCCTGGCACGGCTGGACAGCGATGTGGTCATCGAAAAAACCGCCTGCGACAGCTTCCTCGATACCACCTTGCGCCAGTACCTGGATAGCCGCGGCATCGAAAACCTGTGGGTGGGCGGCTACGCCAGCGACTTCTGCGTGGATACCACCGTGCGCCGTGCGGCCTCCATGGGCTACGCCGTGACCGTGGTGGCCGACGCCCATACCTGCAAAGACCGCCCCTATGTGAGCGGCGAGGCCCTGGTGGCCCACCTCAACTGGCTGTGGGGCCATATGGATGTACCGGGCAACAGCATTCGCGTGCTGCCACTGGACGAGCTGGTGGCCGATGCGGGCTGACTGGCGCACCCTGCTACCCGACCTGGCGGCCAACCTGCTGCTACCGTGGTGGGTATACGACGCCTGCCTGCCCGCCTGGGGCGAGCGTGGCGCGCTGCTGTGGTCTGCCCTGCCGCCTTTGCTGTGGAGCTTGTGGGAGCTGTACCGCTATCGCCGGCTGGACGCGCTGAGTTTGCTGGTACTGGGTGGCATCGGTTTGTCGCTACTGGCCGCCTGGGGCGATGGTGACACGCGCTGGCTGCTGGTACGCGAGTCACTGGTCACCGGCGCGACCGGGCTGGTGATGCTGGCCAGCGTACTGTGGGGCAAACCGCTGCTAGCGGTACTGATGGCAGCCGCCGCACAACGTCAGCCCGATAGCCCGGCTGCCGCCATGCTGGCCAGCCCGGCACCCCGGTTCGCGCGGCTGTGGCGCGACCTCACGCTGCTGTGGGGTGGCGGCCTGATAGGTGAATGCGGGCTGCGCAGCTGGCTGGCTTTTCACTGGCCAATAGCACGCAATGTGGCGCTGGGCCCGTGGCTAAGCTACGGCGTAATGGCCTTGCTGATGCTGGCCGCCCTGCTATGGGGCCGCCGCTTGGCACGCCAGCCCGTACCGGGCTAGGCAAGCGCAAAAAACCCGCCAACCATGGCCGACGGATGGGCTGCAGCTTGCCTGGCCTAATCCAGCTGGGGTTCGCCCATGATGGTGGAGGCGTCCACGATGCGGCCGTTCTTGACACGGTAGATCATGGTCATCGCCACCTTGCCGCGCCCGGACGGGAAATTGCGGGTGACGATCTCTTCATCGATCACCACCTCGCCCACGATCACTCGGCGCAGCAGCCGGGCATGCAGGTCTGGCTCGGCAAAGCGCAGTTTCATGCGCTGACGGATCTCGTCCTGCCCCTGTGCCACCAGTGTGGCCGGGTACTGGTACATACAAGCATCCGGCGCGTAACACGCGAGCAAGGCGTCCAGGTTCTTGGCGTTGTAGGCATCCAGCTGTGCCTGTATCACTTGTTCAGGGCTCATCTTTCCTCCAGGTGCAGGGCCGCGCGTGCGCGGATATCAGCCAGGGTTTCGTCTACCAGCAGACGCCCGTTTTCCCATACCACACGCATTTGCAGGTCAATATCGGAAACACGCTCTAATGTATTCACCCCCCAGGCCGCACGACTATCGCGCGCGGCTACCACACGCCCCCCCAGCGAGCGCTTGCCGGGGTCGGTAACCGGGTCTTTGAACACATCACGCCATTCGCCGTTGATACAAATGGCCGAGCACTTCAGCGCCATCTTGTGCGTGTCGCGGTCCAGCTTTTGCAGCAGCTCGGCGCCCATGCCGAACGCGACGTTGTCGGCGCTGTAGCCCAGCTTGGCCAGCCGCGACAGGATGGCATCGATACTGGCCAGGTTCACGCCGTCGCCCTGAATCACGCGCACGTGATTCAGCAGGCGGTAGCCTTTGCTGTTGACCGTGGTGCCGAACGAAGCGGCCAACCTTTCCACCACCTCGGCCACCACTTGCACCGGCTCGCCGGAGTCCGGGCGGATCACCACGGTGGCGCCACTATTGATAACCTGCTGGCGCAGGCGCTCGCCCCATAGCTCGCTCACGGCGTGAAACACGTCGTAGCTGTCGCTCACCACCGCCAGCAGTGCGCCGGGCTTGGCAAAACGGCTGAGCATATTGGCAAACGCTTCGCCTTCCTGCGCGCGGCCCCAGGCGGTAATGGTGGAGTGCTCGGCCGCCGGGATGGAAAACGCCGCGCACGGCTCGTGGTAATGGCGGCGCGCCGCCACCAGCGCGGCCAAGGTGTCGCTACCCTGAAAGTTCACCAGATGCGCCAGGCCGCCGATTTCCGAGCTTTCGTAGCTGGATACGCCACGCGCGCCAAAATCATGCAGCTTGAACGGCAGGCCGGACAAATCGTCGGCGGTTTGTTGCAGGTAACGGCGGATGATTTCCTTGGCACGGAAGCTGCGCGTGGCCACGCTGATGGGGTACCACACGCGCAACAGCGCGGTTTCCAGGAAGGACACCACCCAGAACAGCTCGGGGTCGGTGGATTCGATGGTGATCATCGGGATGCCGGTGGGCACCAGCTCGCCTTCCGGCACGGCGCGAATGCGTACCGGCCAGTAGCCGTCGTGCTGCTGCACGATGCGCTCGAAACCGGCGCGGTTGAACGGCAGGCCGTGCAGCGTTACCACTGCCTCGGCTTCATCGATGTGCTCGCGGGTAATACGCTGGCTCAGGTAGTCCTTCAACAAGCCCTGCAGGCCAAAAAACAACACATGCGACGCCGTGCCACCCCGTGCCGCCACGTAAGAGTACATACCCTGCGTGCCGGGTGGATATTGCGCCCAGTGGCTGAGTTTGTAGGAATCGCTATTGAGGATGGGATTAATGATCATGGTATGGGCACAGCGTGGGTAAACGACCCCTAGCATACGCTGCCGAAACGGTAATGTCATAGTACGTGGTTTGTAAGCAACTGGCGGGATGGCATACCATCAGCCCATCGTCCTTCGGACTCGCGAAAGATCCGCCCCCATGGCGCACCACCCGAACCAGTTTGACCTGCTACGCACGCGGCGCTTTGTACCGCTGTTCATCACCCAGTTTTTTGGTGCTTTCAACGACAACCTGCTGAAAAACGCCGTAGTGGTGCTGATCAACTTTCACGGTATGAAAATGCTGGGGCTGGCCCCCGAGCTGATGATCCAGCTGGCCGCCGCGCTGTTCATCCTGCCCTTCTTCCTGTTTTCCGCCACCGCGGGCCAGCTGTGCGAAAAGTACGACAAGGCGGCCATTGCCAGGGTGGTCAAGCAGATGGAAATTGCCATCATGCTGGTAGCCGCACTGGGCTTCTGGCTGCATAACGGCGTGATACTGATGAGCACCATCCTGCTGATGGGCATCCACTCCACCCTGTTCGGCCCGCTGAAATTCAGCGTGCTGCCGCAATACCTGAAGCCGCAAGAGCTGGTAGGCGGCAACGGCCTGATCGAAATGGGCACCTTTGTGTCCATCATCCTGGGCCAGGTAGCCGGCACCGTGCTGGTGAACGCCGACCCCAGCCGCATGACGCTGATTGCCGCCCTGCTGGCCTGCGCGCTGGCGGGCTATGCCTCGGCCCGCGCCATGCCGCCGGCGCCACCGACTGCGGCCAACCTGCCGATAGACTGGCACATTGGCCGCCAGACCTGGGCCATTATCCGCGAAGCCAAACAGAACCGTGCCGTATGGCTATCGCTGCTGGGGATATCGTGGTTCTGGTTCCTGGGTGCCATTTATCTGTCCAAGCTGCCCACTTACGCCAGCGACGTGCTGGGCGGTGATGCCAGTGTGTACACCCTGCTGATGACGCTGTTTTCGCTGGGCGTGGGGCTGGGTTCGATGCTGTGCGAGAAGCTGTCCGGCAGCAAGGTAGAGCTGGGCCTGGTGCCTTTTGGCTCGCTGGGCCTGTGCCTGTTTGGTATCGACCTGTATTTTGCCACCCCGGCAGCCATGGCCCATACGCTGGACTGGTTGGCGTTTGTGCGCGACATCGGCCACTGGCGCCTGATGGCAGACTTCACCCTGATCGGCATCTTTGGCGGCTTCTATATCGTGCCGCTGTATGCGCTGATCCAGAGCCGCTCCGCCCCGGCATTCCGCTCGCGCGCCATTGCGGCCAACAATATCCTGAACTCGCTGTTCATGGTGGCCAGCGCCGCCTTTGCCGCCATCCTGGCAGGCATGGGGGTCAGCATTCCTACCGTACTGCTGATTGCCGCCCTGCTGAACCTGCTGGTCGCCGCGTATATCTATAGCTTGCTGCCGGAATTCATGATGCGCTTCCTGGTGTGGATCGCCACCCACACGCTGTACCGCATCCGCCATGAGGGGCTGGAGCACATCCCGGAAGAAGGCCCCTGTGTATTGGTCTGCAATCACGTCAGTTTCATGGACGCGCTGATTCTGGCCGGTGCGGTACGCCGCCCGGTGCGCTTCGTGATGGACCACAACATCTTCAAGGTACCGCTGCTGAACTTTGTGTTCCGTACCGCACGGGCCATCCCCATTGCCCCGGCCAAGGAAGACCCGCAGGCCAAGGCGCGGGCATTTGATGCGGTAGCCGCCGCGCTGGCCGAAGGCGAAGTGGTGTGCATCTTCCCCGAGGGCAAGATTACCTACGATGGCCAGATCAACCCGTTCAAGAGCGGCATCGAAGAAATCGTGGCGCGCACGCCGGTACCGGTGGTACCCATGGCGCTATGCGGCATGTGGGGCAGCTTTTTCTCGCGCCGCTACGGGCCGGCCATGCTGAGCTGGCCACGCCGCGCCTGGTCGCAGATCGCCCTGAAGGCGGCCGCACCGGTACCGGCAGCCCACGTTACCGCCAGCGGGCTGCAACAAACCGTAAGCCAGCTGCGCGGCGACTGGCAATAGGCACGTTGTGGCACCGCCCAAGGCTTGCGGCCAACCTTGGGCTGTGCCACAGTGTCAAACATAATCAACAGCTTGTACAAAGATACCAGTACAGAGGAGTAGGGCCGTGTCGAGCGCCAATGAGATTGTGTTATTTCACCACCAGGACATTACCCCGGATACCTTTGCCGCCCCGCAAGAACGCCGTCTGAGTGGCGAATGCGAACAAAGCGTGGAGCTGCACTACAGCGACCCCACTGGCCAGTTTCATGCCGGCCTGTGGTCGGGCGGTGTCGGTGCCTGGCGCGTCAAATATACCGAGTGCGAATTCTGCACCCTGCTGGAAGGCCATGTGCGCCTGCTGGGCGACGATGGCAGCGTGGCCGAGATTCGCGCTGGCCAGCATTTTGTCATTCCCGCCGGCTTTGAAGGGGTATGGGAAGTACTGGAACCCGCCAAGAAAACCTTTGCTGTGTTCGAAGAAGACCGCCTGGCGCGCAAGGAATAAGCGGCCATCAACCGCCAGAAGCAAAAGCCCCGGTCTTGTGACCGGGGCTTTTGCTTGCTCACCCTAGAACTTCTCGCTTTCCAGCAAGTATCGCCACTGCCCCTGCTGCAAGTCGCCCAGGCGCACGCGGCCAATGCGGATGCGGTGCAGGCGTTCGATCTCCAGCCCGACGGCGGCGCACATGCGCTGGATATGACGGCGCTGCTGCTGGCGTAGCACAAAGCACAGCTGGCGGTCGCTCTGGCGGCTGACACGGGCAGCGTCCAGCGTATCGCCCTCTACCAGCACGCCTTTACCCAGCGTGGCCAGCTGCTCGGCCGTAGCGGGGGTTTTCAGCCACACCAGGTATTCCTGTTCGCATTCACCCGCCAGCAGCTTGCGCGCCACGCGGCCATCCTGCGTCAGCACCAGCAGGCCGGAGGCATCCACGTCCAGCTTGCCCGCCGCGGCCAGCTTGTGCTGGTGCTTTTTCAGGAACATGACGCCAGAGCGGTCTTGCTCGGCACGGGTTTCCGGCTTGACCAGCAGCCAGGCCGGGCGCTCGCCTTGCATCTCGGCCGGGCCACTGACAAAGCCCGCCGGCTTGTACAGCAAAATGGTGACGCGCTCGGCCTGTACATTCAGCGCGCCGCTTTCCAGCGTCACGGTCTGCTCGGGGCGCACACGGCTACCCAGCACGTTGACTACCACGCCATCTACTTTTACCAGCCCCTGCTCGATGAATTCGTCCGCTTCGCGGCGGGAGCATAAGCCCAGCTCGGTCATGCGTTTGGACAGGCGGATGGTGTTGTCGTCGCTCATGGCGCATACCTCTAAACATTCAAGCGGGGATTATCGCTGCTTTTGCCGCTGGCGCGGTGGGCAATACCGTACCCGCAGCCAAAGCAGCCGCAAAAAACCCCCTCGGTATACCCGGGGGGGTTGTCAGCCTGGGCATGCCGGCTAATCAGAAGGCGGCCGATACACCGGCGTACGCGCCATCAGCCAGCTTGATGTTGCGGCGGCCATCTTCACGCTTTACTTCTACCATGCGGTAGCCTACTTCGATCCCCACCATTTTCAGCGGGCTCCAGCGCACGCCTGCCATGGTGTCGATTACTTCTTTTACCGTGCCGCTGCTGGCACCGGCGCCGGCATAGAAGCCATGCACAAAGGCCTCGGCACTCACGGGCAGGTCAACGGTGAGGCGGCCGCCGGCCATGGCTGCAGTAGCCGGTCCATTGGCTTCCAGGTACACCAGCTTGCCGCCTACGTCGACGCGCAGCAGCATGGGTACCGGCAGGCCGACCATGACACCCGCGGCGCCAAAGCTGGGTTTGTCGCCCAGCTTGTCCTTGTTGTCCGATTTGACATAGTCCAGCGCCAGGCCAGGGCCCAGGCCGGTAGGCATGCGGGTAACAAAGCGGTATTCGCTGCCCGCAGCAAGGGTGGTATCGCCAGCGTGGGCGGCAAAGGGCATGGCCAGCAAGGCGGCCAACAGGGTGTAGCGTGTCATTGTCGTTATCCGTTAATCATGAAGAGCGCCGCCATATTACGCGCTCGGCTGCTGCGCCTCCAGCGCTTCGATGCGCTGCAACATGGTAGCCAGCTGCGCTTCCAGCTGGGCTACCCTTTCCTGCAAGGCTGGCTCGGCTGGCGCTGTCGGGTTTGGCTGGGTCTGGGCTGGCGGGTGCAGCAAGTGAACCCAGCGGGCTTCGCGCTCGCCGGGCTGGCGCGGCAGCTTTTCTACCAGCGGGGGGTACTTGTCTGCCAGTGCCGCCAGTGCAGTTTCTACTTCGTCCACGCTGGCAAAGCTGTAGACACGGCCGGCACGGGTGCGCAGCTCGGCGCTGGTCTGGGCGCCACGCAGCAGCAGCAGGCCCAGTGCGGCCAACCTGGCCCCGTCGATATTCCAGGCATAGTTCAGCCGGTGTTCGTACTTGGCCACGCGGCTGCCTGCCGGTATACGCTCGGCCACCAGCTTTTGCGCCATCAGCTCGTCTAGCGCGCTGCTGATATCCGCCTCACTCAGGCTGAGTACCGGGTCGCGGCTGGTGAGCTGGTTGCAGGCAGACTGCAGGGCATTCAGGGTGAGCGGGTAGCTGTCGGGGGTGAGCGCCTGTTTTTCGATCAGTGCGCCCAATACGCGCACGGTGTGCGGATGCAAAGTCAGATTGTCCATACCGGCACCTGTCTGGGGTGAAATGTGGGGGTGGAAATAGCAATAAATGAATGCATCATCGCACTGCTATCGTGCGCGGCCAAGCCTGCCTTGACAGTACCGGGCGGATTGCGCACCCTTGCGCGGTTTTGTACTGGCAGCAGAGGGCAGGAATGAAGCGCGTGGATCTTCTCTTGGTAGAACAGGGCCTGGCCCCGTCGCGTACGGCAGCACAGCAGCTGATCGAGGCTGGCCGCGTCAGCGTGGCAGAGGGCACGGGCACGCGCGTGATCGGCAAGGCCAGCCAGAAGCTGCCGGACGATGCGGTATTCCATATCGTGCCGGACGAAGCAGACCGCTATGTATCGCGTGGCGGGCTGAAAATGGCCGGTGCGCTGGCAGCGGCCGGCCTGCACGATATCCAGGGCTGGCGCGCGCTGGACGTGGGGCAATCTACCGGCGGCTTTAGCGACTGCCTGCTGCAGGCCGGTGTGTGCCGTGTGGTGGGGGTGGATGTCGGGCACGACCAGTTGGCCGCACGGCTGCGCAGCGACGCACGCGTGCGCTATTTTGAAGGCGTGAATGCCCGTGCGCTGGACCACGCCGCTCTGCTGGCGGCCAACGACGGCGAAGCCTTCGACCTGATGGTGTGCGACGTGTCGTTTATTTCGGTGGCGCTGATCTACCCTTCCGCGCTGCCGCTGATCCGCCCGGGGGGCTATTTGCTCAGCCTGGTGAAACCGCAGTTCGCGCTGGGGCGCGAGGGCCTGGGCCACGGCGGTATCGTGCGCGATGCCTCGCTGTATGCCGGCGTGGAAGACAAGATCAGCCGCTGCGTGGCCGAGCTGGGCTTTGACAAGCTGGGCTGGTTTGATAGCCCGATCAAGGGTGGCGACGGCAACCACGAGTTTTTCATCCTGGCGCGCCGCCGCTAGGGTTGCAGCGGGCCGCAGTGGCTGCTGGCACACACTGCGGCCAACCTTAGCCCGCGCTTGGCGCCGCGCTGTCGTCGTCTTCCGGGTTACGTACCACCAGCAAGGGCAAGGTGCTCTTGCGCAGTACCGACTCGGCAAAGCTGCCCAGCAGCAGGTGGCGCCAGCCACGATGGCCGTGCGTGCCGATCACCAGCAGGTCCGCCCCGGTTTCAGCGGCAAAGTCGACCAGCTGCCCGGTGGCGGCTTCGCTACCCTGGGGTGCTTCCAGCAGCTGCTGGCTGATGTCTTTTACACCATGTTGCCGTGCGTAGGCCGCTGCTTCATCCAGTACGGACTGTCCTTGTTTTCTGGCCTCGTCGTACAATGCTTGCGTGTCCAGCAGGCCCGCACTGTCTACGGCAAAATCGTGCAGGCAGATGACATGCACCAGGGAAAGATGACTATTGGCCGCCGCGGCAATACGCACGGCTTCGACCAGTGCAGGCCGGGCGTTATGGCTGCCGTCCAGTGCAATTGCGAGGTGTTTGTACATGAAACTCTCCTTACCAGTGGGTGTCCGATGCTTATCCAGATTGTGCTATAAGCGTGCTTGCAGCCCCTATGACTGCTTCGACCTTGCTTGATCTGGTGCAAATGCTGTCGTGTTCGTATTTCTACCAATCACCAAAATGAGGCAATTCAATTATCATGTCAGGTACGTTACCTAAGGGAGGCTGATGTGCTGGGAATCTTCATTCTTGTGATCTGTATTCTTTTTGCCGGCTTGGCTTGGTTCTTTTACCGCCAGGGCAAAAAACAGAAAAACCATCCCCCCAGCCGCACCCTGTACGCCGCCCATACCCAGCGCCGTGTACTGACCCCCAGCAGCCACATGACCGGGGAGGCCTACGGCAAGCTGCTACGCGCCGCCCAGGGCGACCGCCAGCAGGTGGAGCTGTGGATTGTCGAGGCGCAGTGCAATATGACCGGCTACACACGTAGCGAGATCATCGAGCTGCTGGCCAAAGAACGCTAGGCCGCTCCCGCCCTGCATGAAAAATGCCCCGCACCGCGGGGCATTTTCATGGCTGCCATCAAGCCAGCACGCCCAGATAGCGGCGCTCCCAGGCGGTAATTTCATTGTGGAAGCTGGCGAGCTCCACCTCTTTCACCGCCGCATAAGCCTCGCTGAATGCCGTGCCAAACAGCTGCGTGGCCGCCTCGCCTTGCTGCATGCGCTCCAGTGCGGCATCGAGCGTACGTGGCAGCGTATCGCCGCTGTCCGGCTGCAAAAACACATTACCGCTTACCGCCGGGGCGGGCTGCAGGTTTTGCTCCATCCCCAGCAGACCTGCACCCAAGCTGGCCGCCAGCGACAAATAGGGGTTAGCGTCGCAACCAGGCAAACGGTTTTCCACACGGCGTGCCTGCGGTGCCGACAACGGTACACGCAAGCCCACCGAACGGTTATCCACACCCCAGCTCAGGTTCACGGGTGCCGCCAGGTTTTTGACAAAACGGCGATAGGAATTGGGGCTGGGGCAGTACAAGGGCATCAGTTCGGCCAGATAGCGCTGCATGCCGGCAATGAAGCCATAAAACAGCGGGCTTTCGCTGCCATCCGGCAGGCTGAAGATATTGCAGCCGTCGCGGTCTACCACGCTCTGATGCAGGTGCATGGAGCTGCCCGGCTCGCCCGCCAGCGGCTTGGCCATGCACACCACATTCAGGCCATGCTTGTTGCCGGTTTCTTTCAGCAGGGTCTTGAACAGAAAGGTCTGGTCGGCCAGCGCCAGCGCATCGCCATGCTTGAGGTTGATCTCGAACTGGCTGGGACCCATCTCGTGCACCCAGGTATCGGTGGCGATACCCAGCATTTCGCAGCCTCGATAGACATCATCAAAGAACGCTTCCAGGTCGTTCAGGGTACTGAAGCTGAACGAATCGAAGCCGCGCTCGCGCCGGCCACTGCGCAAGGCCGGCGGCTGAAACGGCGCATCACTGTCAGGGTTGGCCGCAAACAGATAAAACTCCAGCTCGGGCGCCACCACTGGCGTCCAGCCGTGTGCAGCGTAGCGCTGTAGCACTTGTTTCAACACCGTGCGCGGGGCAAGCGGCGACAAACTGCCATCGTGATCGACACAGTCACACAGCACCAGCGCCCGCGGTGTGCTGGCCCAAGGCAGCTGGCGCAGGGTGGCCATATCGGGCAGCAAAGTGACATCCGGGTCTTGTTCGCCATAGAAACGGTAATCGGGGAACTCGCCTACGCAGCTCTGTATCGCAACGGCGCGCGCAATGCGTAGCTGCTGGCCATCGATGAAAGCCTGTCGTGGCAAGGTTTTGCCGCGGGCAAAACCGGTGACATCCGCAAAAGCCAGCTCGACATCGCGAATACCCAGCTGGTTGAGCCATTGTGCCTGCTCGGCATGCGGTACGGGGTGGGACATACGGCATCTCTCCTGTTATGGGCCTGGCCAGGGTGGCTGGCAGGCGCGCTATGCAAGGAGTATGCACGGGGCCATTCCGCAATCAAGCACATTGTTCCGCTCAGCAGAACTGTTTAAAAAATTAAGCCCAAAGTACAGCCTGAACGGGTATCTACGCCACAGTGACATGCGTCGTCCGGCCTGGGGAACGGTTAACGCTATTTTTGATGTGGCGGCGCTTGGCAGGCGGGGGCCATGCGCGAAAACCGGGCGTAGCAGCGCGATCCCTGCCGGCACGGTTTGACAAAGCAGTGACCCGCATGGCGAGCCCCCCAAAGGACAAACCCGACAACGCGGCAGCGGGAGGCTTATCGGGCCTGCGCCTCAGCAAGACATCGTGGCAACAGGCCCTAATGCAAGGCTGTACATTGGTTACGGCCCATGCGTTTGGACTCGTACATGGCCTGGTCGGCGCGGCGCAGCCAGTCGTGCAGGCCATCCCCTTCTTTAAGCTGGGTCACACCAAATGAAGCGGTCACGGCCAGAGACAACGGTGCCGATAGCAGCGGGCTGGCCGCCAGCAGGGTGCATAGCCGCCTGGCCAGTACCGCGGCTTCCTGCAACCGTGTGCCCGGCAACAGGATGATGAACTCTTCGCCACCAAAGCGCGCCAGCAGGTCGTTTGGCCGCAGCTGTGCTGCCAGCCGGCGCGACAGGGCGACCAGCACGTCGTCGCCGATGTCATGGCCATAGGCGTCGTTGATCGACTTGAAATAGTCGATATCCAGCATGATCAGGCTGCAGACTTCTTGCCCGTCTTCCCATCGCATCAGCTGGTCGTTGAGCGCGGCAATCGCTGCCCGCCGGTTGGGTAGCTGGGTCAGCTCATCCTGGTGAGCCATGCTGCGAATGGTGCCCAGTGCAGCCTGTAAACGGGAGTGCTCTGCTTGCAGGGCCGTGAGCGACTGCTCCGCCCGCGTATTGGCCTCCAGCAGCGCGTCGGTCAACATCCGAGCCTGCAAGGCTGCGCGGACACCCCGCACCAGCTGGCGGTTCACGACCCCGCTGTAGACAATAAGCAATAAGGCGTAGAGGGCACCGGCAATCGCCACATACACGTCCAGCGGCTGGGGGTAAAAAACAGCATACAACAAGACCGGCAGGTAGATACCCAGCAGGAAAACCACGACCGATGTCCAGAACATCGAATGCACCAGTACCACCATGGCGCAGATACCGCTGAGGATGATGTACACCATCATGCCGAATACCGGGGTGGCAATCGGCATCAAAAACCACACACTGGCCCCCCAGCCAAGCCCCAGCAGACATTTGGCACCAAGGTAGAGGTGCACCCAGCGCTGTTTGTTGGCCGGCGGCGTCTCAGCCAGTGCCTGGGGCAGACAGCAGGCCAGATTGACGATGACGATCAGGGTGATCAGCACGCTCCAAACGTACAGCGGCTGTACGTCTACCAGGTGCTCGGCGTGGCTCAGATACAGCAAGAGTGCAGCCGCGACCGGGGTGGACAAGCTGGCCACAAAGCCACGCCTGGCAACCAGCCGGATGCGCTCGCCAAGCACGGCATCGGCAAGGAGGTGGTCGTCCACCTGGACTTTCGCAGACATGCTGGCCCCCCTGGTGCAAAACGAGCCCGGCCAAGACGGGCACGCGTGCTTTGTCGTGCCGGGGCAGCCGTGCTGGCCACCCCTTGCCTGCATCAAGGCACGCTATGGCTAGCCACGTACCTGGCCGTCGCCCAGTACGATCCACTTCTGGCTGGTCAGGCCATGCAGCCCGACCGGGCCACGCGCATGGATCTTGTCAGTAGAAATACCGATTTCAGCCCCTAGACCGTACTCGAAACCATCGGCAAAGCGGGTACTGGCATTGACCATCACGCTGGCCGAATCCACCTCGCGCAGGAACTGGCGCGAACGGGCATAGTCATCGGTCACGATAGCGTCGGTATGGTGGCTACCGTAATGGTTGATGTGCTCGATGGCATCGTCGATACCCCCCACCACCTTGATGGCCAGCACCGGTGCCAGGTACTCGGTGCCCCAGTCATCGAGGGTAGCCGGTACCACCTTGTCACCCAGAATGCCGCGTGTGCGTTCGCAACCACGCAGCTCTACGCCCTTTTCCCAGTACGCTGCGGCCAACCTTGGCAAGATGAACTCGGCAAAAGCGGTGTGCACCAGCAGGGTTTCCATGGTGTTACAGGTACCGTAGCGGTGGGTTTTGGCGTTCAGCGCGATATTGAAGGCCTTTTCCGGGTTGGCCGTGTCGTCGATATAGACATGGCAGTTGCCGTCCAGGTGTTTGATCACCGGTACCCGTGCATCGCGGGTGATGCGCTCGATCAGGCCTTTGCCACCACGCGGCACAATCACATCCACAAACTCGGTCTGGGTAATCAGCTCGCCCACGGCGGCGCGGTCGGTGGTTTCCAGCACCTGCACCACGTGCTGCGGCAGGCCAGCCACACGCAGGCCCTCGTGTACACAGGCGGCAATCGCCTGGTTACTGTGGTATGCCTCGGAACCACCGCGCAGAATCACCGCATTGCCCGACTTCAGGCACAGGCCAGCGGCGTCGGCGGTCACATTGGGGCGCGCTTCGTAGATGATGCCGATCACCCCCAGCGGTACGCGCATCTTGCCCAGCTGGATACCGGACGGGCGGTAGCTGAACTCGCCCATCTCGCCCACCGGGTCGGGCAAGGCAGCAATCTGGCGCAGGCCTTCTGCCATGCCGTGTACGGTTTTTTCCGACAGGGTCAGGCGGTCGATCATGGCCTCTTCCAGGCCATTTTTCCGCGCGGCCTCCAGGTCCTGCATATTGGCCGCGACCAAGCGCTCCAGATCACGCTCGATGGCATCAGCCATCGCGTGCAGGGCTTTATTTTTCTGATTGGTATCGGCGCGGGCGATGGCGCGGCTGGCCTTGCGGGCAGCCTGGCCAACGACATTCATATAGTGCTTAACGTCCATGGTCTTGTCCTGAAATACATAAGGTGTCCCTAGCTTTCAGAGTAATGCAAAGCGGGGGGACTAGGCCAGTGTTCATATCAAACCCTGCCGCTACTCGCGCAGTATCACTTTATAGCAAGCCTAGGTTTTATCGGTATTTATACAACGTTACCAGACCGTCAGCAGCCAGATACTGCAGCGCACGATTGACCATCAACGTGCTTACTCCTTATTTTGTCCGACAAGCAACCGCTTGACAGATGCACAAGACCTTCAGGAGACCGGCATGACCCCGTACCAGGCGTTTTATCAGCAATCCATCAACGAGCCCGAAACGTTCTGGGGAAGGGAAGCCAGCCGCATCCACTGGCATAAGCCATTCGATAAAGTGCTGGCGTACGACAAGCCCCCCTTTCGTGAATGGTTTGCCGGTGGCCTGACCAACCTCTGTTACAACGCTGTAGACCGCCACCTGGCAGAGCGCGCAGAACAAACCGCGCTGGCCTATGTGTCCAGCGAAACCGGTATCGAAACCGGCTACACCTTCCGCGAGCTGCATGAAGAAGTCGCCCGCTTTGCCGCCATCCTGCAGGCGCAGGGCGTGGCGAAAGGCGACCGCGTACTGATCTACATGCCCATGATCCCCGAGGCCATCTTTGCCATGCTGGCCACGGTGCGGCTAGGCGCAGTGCACTCGGTAGTATTCGGCGGCTTTGCGCCAGCCAGCCTGGCCACCCGTATCGAAGACGCCAGCCCCAAGGTACTGGTGACCGCCGACGCCGGCATGCGCGGCGGCAAGGTGATCCCCTACAAACCGCTGGTGGACGAAGCGCTGGGTTATGCCGGCGCCAGCGCGCCAGGCAAGGTCATCGTGGTGAACCGCGGCCTGGCCGAGGCCCCCATGATGAAGCCGGGCCGCGACCTGGACTATGACAGCCTGCGCGAAGCGCACCTGCACGACCGTGCCGAGGTGGAGTGGGTAGAATCCAGCCACCCCAGCTACATCCTGTATACCTCCGGCACCACCGGTAAACCCAAGGGCGTACAGCGTGACACGGGTGGCTACGCCGTGGCGCTGGCCGCCAGTATGGAATACATCTACGGCGGCAAGCCGGGCGAGTGCTACTTCTCTACCTCCGACATCGGCTGGGTGGTAGGCCACTCCTACATCGTGTACGGCCCGCTGATCAACGGCATGACCACGCTGGTATACGAAGGCCTGCCCATCCGCCCCGATGCCGGCATCTGGTGGCAGCTGGTGGAAAAATACCGTGTCAGCGTGATGTTCTCCGCGCCCACCGCCATCCGCGTACTGAAAAAACAAGACCCGGCGTGGCTGCACAAACACGACCTGTCCAGCCTGCGTGCGCTGTTTCTGGCCGGTGAACCACTGGATGAGCCGACCGCCAGCTGGATTGCCGGCGAGCTGAACATTCCGGTGCTGGACAACTACTGGCAAACCGAAACCGGCTGGCCCATGCTGACCCTGTGCAATGGCGTAGAGAAAAAAGAAGTGAAATTCGGCAGCCCCGGCCTGCCGGTGTACGGCTTCAACGTGAAGCTGTTCAACGAGAGCACGGGCCAGGAAGTGGGCCCCGGCGAGAAAGGCGTGATCGGTGTGATCCCGCCGCTACCACCTGGCTGCATGAGCACGGTCTGGGGGCAAGACCAGCGCTTTGTGGACACCTACTTCAGCCTGTTCAAGGACAAACTGGTGTACTCCAGCTTTGACTGGGGCATCAAGGACGAAGATGGCTACTACACCATCCTGGGCCGCACTGACGACGTGATCAACGTTGCCGGCCACCGTCTGGGCACGCGCGAAATCGAGGAAGCTGTCAGCAGCCACAGTGCCATTGCCGAAGTGGCCGTGGTGGGCGTGGAAGACAGCCTGAAAGGCCAGGTGCCCAAGGCCTTTGCCGTGGTGAAAAACCCGGCCATCCTGGACGACCCGGCCAGCCGGGCCGCGCTGGAAAAAGAAGTCATCACCCGGGTAGCCGCCCAGCTGGGCGCCATTGCCAACCCGGCACGGGTGTACTTTGTGAACCAGCTGCCCAAAACCCGCTCCGGCAAGGTGCTGCGCCGCTCTATCCAGGCGCTGGCCGAAGGCCGTGACCCGGGCGACCTGACCACTCTGGACGACCCGGCAGGCATCGAACAGATCCGCCAGATCATCCAGCAGTAATAGCAAGGGCGGCCCTGGCCGCCGGCTCCCCTTGGCTCCCCCTGTATCGAGGCAGGGGGAGCTTTTTTTGTGGCGTAGCCATGAAAAAACCCGGCCGCAGCCGGGTTTGTCATGCGCAACAACGCGCGCTTACAGCTTGAATGTGGCCACTACCGCGCCCAGATCCTGTGCGTGTACGCTAAGCTGGCTCGCGGCGGCGGCAGTCTGGTCTACCGTGCCCTGGTTGGTTTCGGTCATGGTCGAGATCACTTCGGCACGCTGGGCAATATCGCGTACCGCCAGCTGCTGCTCGCTCAGCGCCAGCGCAACCGACTCGATATGGCGGCTGATGTTGGCCGCATTATCACGAATGCCTTCAATCGCCTCGCTGGCCAGCCGGCTTTGCTCCACACCGTCTTGCGTGGCGGTCACACTGCCCTGCATGGTACCGACCACCTCGTGCATACCGTGGCTAAGGTTATCGATCTGGCGGCTGATATCCACCGTAGCCTGGCTGGTGCGTTCGGCCAGCTTGCGTACTTCGTCGGCCACCACGGCAAACCCGCGGCCGCTTTCGCCAGCGCGGGCGGCTTCGATCGCGGCATTCAGCGCCAGCAGATTCGTCTGATCCGCAATATCGTGAATCGTCTGGGTAATACTGGCGATGGTACGGGTTTGCGCACTCAGCCCATCCAGCGCTTCGGCGGCACCGGAAATATGGCTGGCGATGCCGCGGATATCGTCCGCAGACTGGCGTATCAGGCCCGCACACTGATTCACAGCAGCGTCGGCGTCGTGCGCCTCTTGCTCCACGTGCCGAATCTGCTCGGCCAGCTGGCTGATGCTCTGCAATACCTCTTCCACCGACACCGCTATCGCACGCGAAGCTTCACTCTGAGCATGCGAAGCATGCTGCACATCGTGGGCCGAGCGGGACAAATCACCTGCATTACCCTGTACCTGGCTAGCCAGATCACGAATGCGGCCGGTAATGTCACGCAGCTTGTCCTGCATATCGGACAACGCGCCCATCAGGCTGTTTTCGCGCCCGGCCGGCACGCGCAAGACGTGGCTCAGGTCACCTGCCGCGATATAGCGTGTCTGGCGCATGGCCTCTACCGGCTCGCCGCCCAGGCTGCGGAACACCCGGCGATACTGCAGTACCCCGCCAGCCGTCACCAGCAGAATCAGCAAGGTACTACTGAGCAGCAAGCTGGTTTGCGCCGAAGCGATCTGGGCCTCGCTATCACTCACGACTTGCTGCAGGTTCTGCTCTACCCGGCCATGCAAGCCGTCCAGTTTTTTGGTGAGTGCCTCGGCGCGCTCATCAAAGCCGGTGCCGGGCGCCTTCATCAGGGCGTTGCCCGCGTCCCGCCCCTGGTTAATGTAGGCATCCGCCATCTGCTGGCCTACCTGATAAAAAGTGTCCAGCAGCTGTCGTGTGGCCTGCGCGTCATCCCCATACGCAGCATCCAGTTGTTTGAGCTCCTCCAGCTTGCTGACTGCTGCCTGGTAATGCTCTTTGGCATCACCAAAACCGTCGCGGTCACCGGTAGCACTGGCGTCGGTAAGGAACTGCTGGATCTGTACCACATGGAAGCGCAGATCGGCCATGCGGTCTGACAGGCCATCGGCTATCTGATGTTCATAGCGGCTATTGGCCATGATCTTGTTCAGGCCAACCGTCACCATGACGGTCTGGGCAATGGCCAGCAGGACGGTGACCACAACAAAGCTGATCAGCAGCGGGCGTAATTTGCGTGAGGAAGAAATAGACATCGGCGGGGCTTGCAGGAAAATGAACGTTGCTATTCTGAGGGTTTTTGCCTGACAACGCTTGCGCTATCAGACCAGCATTTGATCTGCGGCCAACTTCTATAAATGGCATACCGTCTTCCGTACCCGTATGCGAACGCGCTTCGCGGGCAGATTGCACCCGTTATGGCGCTTGGCTGGGCGTGTCATGCCAATAGCCAAGGGGCAGGCACACGCTAACGATGGCATGCCTGCCCCTGGGTGTCCGCCGCGAACTAGCCGTGTTGCAATGTCTTTTTTACGCGACGCATGCCCAGCCACACCAGCATGGCGACGACAGGAATGGCCAGACCGGTCAGCAGCTCGGTGTTCAGATGCAGGCCTGCGGCTTTACCCGCTTTGAACAGATAGCCCAGCAGCCCCACCGCGTAATAGGTGAGCACACCGACAGACAGGCCTTCTACCGTTTCCTGCAGCCTCAGTTGCAGCTCGGCACGCCGGTCCATGCTGGCGAGCAGCGCACGGTTTTGCGCTTCGTGCACCACCTCTACCCGCGTACGCAGCAGCGCCGTGCTGCGCTGCAGGCGGGCCATCAGCCTTTCTTGCCGCTGTGCTGCGGTTTCACAGGTTTCCATGGCCGGGGCCAGGCGGCGTTCCATGAATTCGTAAAACGGCTGCAGGCCGGATAGCCGCGTTTCGCGCAGCTCGGCAATACGCCGCGCCACCAGCTTGTAGTAGGCACGGGCCGCGGCAAAGCGGTATTGGCTTTGCGCAATCAGCTGTTCGCCCTGCGCGGACAGGTCGGTGAGCTCGTCCAGCATGGCGGCGTCGTGCGCGCTTTGCTCTGCCATATGCAGCGTTACGCTGCGCAGCCGAGTACCCAGGCGGTCCAGCTCGCGCATCTGCCGCTTAGCCTCGGGCAGCGCCAGCAGGGCCAGCAGGCGGTAGGTTTCCATTTCGAACAGGCGCTGCATCATGCGGCCAGACTGCGAGGGGCCCATGGCGCGGTCGATCACCACGTAGCGGCTAAAGCCTTCTGCCAGCCGCGGGTCGGGGTGCAGGCGCAGATCGGTATAGGCCACGCCGTTGCCATCGCCGATTTCGGCGCCAATCAGTTCCTGGCCGCCAAACCAGCGCTGGGCAATCTCCGGCGCGGGGGCTTCTTGCGAGGCAGGCAGCAGGACGGCATGCATGGCCACCATGATGGCGCCCGGCAGGCTGCCCAGCCAGTCTGCCGGCAAACGGTCTAGCGCGGTGCGCTCGAATGGCTCGACAAAATCGCCCCCCAGCACAAAGGTGTAGCGGGCAAATTCGGTATGCAAGGCCCAGCGGATGGTCAGGTCACCGGCCACGCCGGTGTAGTGCATCTGGCCGTCGTCCGGCTGCGGCAGGCCCATGCGCTGCAGCAAATCCTGCAAGGCGCTGCGCTGCGGCGCTTCGGCTTCGTCAAAAAAAAGGGTGAGTGTGGTCAGCCGCGCCGGTGACGGTATGGCTATCGGCGGGCGCGCGTGCGCCTCGTCGTTCAGGCTGCGGCGAAGAGGGTGCGTATTGAGCGTGATCATCTGTTTGTGGAATCCCTGATTGCGAAGCTCTGCGGCTTCTGCAAGGCAGCTTACCTGCTGCCACGCTGGCGGGCTAGCCAGGCCACACAATGCGGCGCTGCCCAAGGCTATACCATGCAAGGATCACGCCAGCATGACAGGCTGGCTGCGCCAGGGTTGGCCGCAGGCGCGGCTAGCGCTCGTTCTCGCTGCCGCGGTGGTGGCGCAGCAGCTTGCCCAGCGCCTCTTTTACCACCGGGTTGCGGATCTCGCCTGCCGCGCGGGCAAAGGCGTCCAGCCCGGCATCGGATAGCTGGAACGATTTGCTGCGTACGGGTTTGGGCGGGGTGGGCAGCACCTTCACGCGCAGGGTCTGCACCGGGTAGCCCTGGCGGGTCAGCGGTGCTACCACGCTATTGCCCAGCATGCGCAGGCGGGCGGCGACCGTGCTGTTGTGCGCGTACACCACCAGCTCGCCATCACGAAAGCAGGCTACCTGGCAGTGCTGGCCCAGCATGCCGGGCAGCAGGCGCTTGAAGGCGCGGTCCAGCTGCAAGATGGCGTGGGCGGCGGCGGTCAGGTCGGCCAGGCGGGCGTCGCGTTTGCTGAACTGGCTAAGTGGCTGGCTGCTCATGGCAAAAGGGCAAATAAAAGCATGGACGCAGAGTGTAGCCCATCTGCCCGGCGGTGATGGCCGAAAAAAGGCCGCCAGCCCAGGCGGGGTGGCGGCCAGAGGCGTACCTGATCGCTTAGGGCAGTACGGTGACCGACGGGCTACCGGCCACCACTTCCAGCTGGGTGGTACTGCGTGTGGCGGGCTGCGCGGGTGCCACGCCTGCAGTGAGGGTTTTCAGGGTATGAAAGGTGCAGCTGAGCTTGGCGGGCGTGAGCGTGACCAGCGCATAGCCTTGGGCGTCGGTGTTGGCCACTTTCAGCCACGGGTTGAAGGTAGTCAGCGTGCTATTGAAGGTATTGGTGCGCACGCCGTTTTGCTCGGTGTAGATCAGCGGCTTGGTTTTGCCAAAGCTGGCGCTGCTGTCTACCACGCTCTCGAAGTAGCTATAGAAAGAGTTACTGGAGATACCGGCAGTCACCAGGTCTACCATCACCGGCACCGGGCTGGCGGCGTCGTAGTCGTCCATCACGCTGCCGGCAAAGAAGGCGTGGATGTCACCCGTGAGCGCCACCACATTGCCGATGGCGTTGTCTTTCAGGTGCTTCATCAGCGCCTTGCGCTCGGCGTTGTAGCCGTCCCACTGGTCGGCATTCAGCAGGAACACATCAAAGAACTGTGCAGCAGGCAGCGCGGCGTCCAGCTGCGGCTTGATACCGGCGTCGAATGTGGCACTGCTGATGCCCAGGTTGGCAAACTGCGTTTTGGTATTGGCGTAGCCGGGTGCGGGCGCCTGGGTCGCCTTGCTGGCGCTGGGTACCGCTGCCGC
>JAIXTB010000219.1 GCA_027484385.1 Neisseriaceae bacterium
CCGGTACCGTAGGCGGCGACGTGAAGGTAGGCGATACCGTCACCCTGACCGTCAACAACCAGACCTACACCGGTACCGTACAGGCCGGTAACACCTTCAGCATCAACGTACCGGGCGCCCAGCTGGTGGCCGACGCCGACAAGGTGATCGACGCCAAAGTCACCACCACCGACGCCGCAGGCAACAGCACCACTGCCAGCGACACCGAGGGCTACAGCGTGGATGTGGCACCGACCACTACTGGTGGTGCGGTAACGGGTACGGAGGACACGGCGTTTGTCTTTACCTGGGCACAGTTCAACGTGGCTGATATCGACAGTGGCAATAACCTGTCGGTCAAAGTGGCCACCCTGCCCGCGGATGGCACACTGCAGTACAACAATGGCAGCAGCTGGGTGGCGGTGACTGCTAACCAGGTCATTAGCAAGGCTGATATCGATACCGGCAAGCTGCGCTTTGTGCCGGATACCAACGAGTCGGGCGTGGATGGCTACAGCACCGCCGGCACTGGTAACCTGCAGAAGGATTACGCCAGCTTCAACTATCAGGCAGTAGATGGCAGTGGCAATAGCAGTAGTACTGCCAGCATGAAGGTTGATATCACACCGGTGGCTGACGCGCCGACGCTGGGGCTGAGCGGTTACCCGACAGTGACGCCGACAGGTCTGAAGCGAGAGGTATGGACCGGTGTTGTGATCAGCGATGGTGTGAATGACGGCGCTGGCGTTAGCCCGGATAAGCTGGAAGCTGCGATTGAAGGTACCACTGCTAGCGCTACGGTCTCGACCATCAGCAATGTTGCCCAAGGTGATGTGGCTGTGGGTACGGCTACGCGTGTGACAGGCCTGGTATACCTTGAGGCTGGCAAGACCTACACCTTCAGTGGTACTGCCGATGACAGTTTCCGTCTGGAAGTGGGTGGGGTGACAGTGGCTAATGCAAACTGGGGTACTGGTGGTGGCTATACCGGTAACTTTGCACCAACTGTCAGCGGTTACTACACCCTGACCATGTTCCATCACAACGAGGCAGGCCCTGGTTTGTACGATGTGAATGTGAGCGTCAATGGTGCAGCGGCTCAGGACCTGAGCACGGCCAACCTGAAGCTATTCACCGGTACCGCTGATATCACTAACGCCGGTGTGACGCTGTCTGAGCAGGTAGTGAATGCCAGTGGTGAGGGTGGTTACTACACCGAGGTGCCACTGAACCGTGGTAATGAGGACACCTGGATCCCGATCTCGCGTATTGCTGCAGGGCTGACCGATACCGATGGTTCGGAAACCCTGTCGGTATCCATTAGTGGCCTGGTGGCAGGTACCCTGCTGAAGAATGCGGCGGGTGCTACCGTTATGGCCGATGCGGCAGGTAACGTTACCCTGCCTGCTGGCTGGAACCTTGCCACACTGCAGATCAAAGGCCCGCAGGACTACAACGGTACGATGAACCTGACGGTGAAGGCGACGGCTACCGAACAGGTGGGTGGTGACAGCAAGACCACTACGGCTGCACTGCAGGTGATTATCGACCCGGTAAATGATGCGCCGACCAGCACCGGTGGCAGTGTGACCGGCACCGAAGACACGAACCTGGTCTTCACGTGGGCTAACTTCAATGTGGCTGATGTGGACAGTGCTGCGGCCAACCTGTCCGTCAAAGTGACTGCGCTGCCTGCGGATGGCACGCTGCAGTACAACAGCGGTAGTGGCTGGACTGCCGTGACGGCCAACCAGATCATCAGCAAAGCCGATATTGATGCGGGCAAACTGCGTCTGGTACCGGATGCAAACGAGTCTGGTAGCGACAGCTTTGCTAACAGCGGTATCGGTAACCTGAAGAAGGACTACACCTCCTTCACCTACCAGGCGGTAGACAATGCGGGTGGTACCAGTGCGAGTGCCACCATGTCGGTGGATGTCACGCCGGTGGCCGATACCCCGACGCTGACCGTGAAAACCGGCAGCAGCAGCTTGCTGTGGGTAACCGGCTGGGAGTCTGCGGCCAACACCGACAACAGTTCGCAAGCGGTCAGCGGCCCGGTGTTTGAAAACTGGACCCTGGTGACCACTGGTGACAAGCTGGCAGGCGGTTCCAATGCGTTTGAGATCTGGAGTGCCGGTGATAGCCAGCAGCGCCAGGATACAAACTATAACAATGTGGTGCTGGCACCAGGCAATGGCAGTAATACGCTGGAGCTGAATGACTCTGCGGGCATCGTGCAGACATTGGGTATCTCGCGCACCATTGATACGGTGGCGGGCCAGGTGTACGAACTGTCGCTGGATTACGCGGGTCGCCCGGGTTTTGGTACCGAGTTCACCACGATTGCGGTGTACCTGGGTAATACCCTGCTGGGCACCTATGGTTCGACCAGCCCGCAAGACAGCTTTAACTGGGAAAACCTGAAGCTGAGCTTTGCCGGCACAGGCAGTACCGAGACGCTGACGATTCGTCTGTCACCGGACAATACTGGTCAAAACAGTGGTGGCCGTGGTGCGCTGATCGACGATATCCGTCTGAGCACGACCCAGGGTGTGGTGGCCGGTTCGGGTGGCATCAGTGGTAAAACCGCTGTACAGCTATCGACTTACATTGCTGGCCAGCTGACCGATACCGATACGTCGGAGGCGCTGTCGTACAAGTTCAGCAATCTGCCAGCCGGTGCCACCATTGTCAGCAACAGCACCCCGGGTGGTTACGTTGCGGTGAACGGTGTTATCACGGTGAGCGCTGCCGAGCTGGCTTCGGCCAAGCTGGTACTGCCATCGACCACGCTGGGTTCTGTGGGCCTGGATGTGGCCGCAGTGAGTACCGAGCCAAATGGCAGTACCGCGCAAACGACAGGCCATCTGGATGTCACTATCCAGTCTGGCAGCGTGACCGCTACGCCGATTGGCAACTACAACGACATCTCCCTGTCGGCTACACAAACTGCGGTGAGCACCAGCAGCCTGGGCTTGCGTTCCGAGTACTACGGTTACCAGGAAAACACCACTACCGGTAACCTGGATTCGCTTTCCAAGGTAGAAAACCTGATCGAAGCGCGTGCCGGTAATAACAGCAGTCTGATTGGCTCGATGGCGGCAGGTGCCAATGCCGGGATGAATGCGTCCTTCCTGGTGAACAAGCTGGAGTTTGGCTTTACGACCAGTGGTGGTACCGGTACGTCCTTCAGCGATAACCTGGGCAAGAACTCGACGCTGGCCAGCGGTACCACGCTGACCAGCAGCTCGGGTAACTTGTACAAGTTCCTGACGGCTAACGGTACGGCCAACGCGACAGATCTGAAAGCCGGTGGTGCCGGGCTGGGTAATACCTCTGATGCCATGATCCGCATGCTGGCCTATCTGAACCTGGCGCAGTCTGGCTTGTATGATCTGCGTATTACTGCGGATGACGGCTACCGCGTGTATCTGGATGGCACAAGCGTTGCCCAGGTGGACAAGATCCAGTCCACCACGACCAATGTGTTTACCAACGTATCGTTGAGTGGCGGGATGCTGCCGCTAGAGATTCTCTACTGGGATCAAGGCGGTAACGCTACCTTCAGGGTAGAAATCAAAGCAGCTGGCAGCGCGGACAGCACTTACCAGATTATGGGTACCGACAGCTTCCCGCTGTTCCAGGTAGGCAGCCAGCCTAACCTGGCCGATAACCAGGATCTGGTCGATACCGGCAACGGTACCTGGGCTATCCGCACGGGTGCTACCTCTACCGGCACCAGTGGTCACGACCGCATTACGGGGACGGATGGCCGTGACAACATCAGTGGTGGCGAAGGTAATGACCAGCTGAACGGCGGGGCCGGTAAAGACACCCTGAACGGTGGTAATGGTGACGACACCCTGATCGGTGGTAGCGGTCATGACACCATGACAGGTGGTCTGGGTATTGATACCTTCCAGTGGACCCTGGCGGATAAGGGCACGACGGCCAACCCGGCGCAAGATGTCATTACCGACTTCAAGACCGGTGTGGGTGGCGATGTGCTGGATCTGCGTGACCTGCTGCAAGGTGAAAACAGTGGCAACCTGACGCAGTACCTGCACTTCTCGGCCAGTGGTAACGATACGCTGGTACAGATCAGCAGCAGTGGTGCCTTCACCAGCAACGGTGCCAACGCAGCCAGCGTGACTGATCAGAGCATTCTGCTGAAGGATGTAACGCTGAGCAGCCTGGGTAGCACAGACCAACAGGTGATTACCGAGCTGTTGAAAAACAACCTGAAAACCGACCAGTAAAACGGGTGTGTAATTGGGTATGTGACAAAGGAGCCGGCTTGCCGGCTCTTTTTTTGTACCTGTACCAAACGTCACACGCTATGCGGCCAAGTTTCAATACACTGGAACGGCAATTGCTATACTGCCCCTATCTTTCGCTGGAGCGCTGCTGTGGAAAACTTACCGATGCGGGATGGCTTGTCGCTAGACTCCCATTTTCAGCCCATTTATAGCCTTGCCCACCGCCGTACCGTGGGTATGGAGGCGCTACTGCGTGCCTCCGAGCAAGGCATGGCGCTGAGCCCGCCACAGGTGTACGAGCGCTATATCCGCCGTGATGACCGTGCCGCCATGGACCTGGCCGTGGTACGCGCCCATTGCCAGCACTTTGCCCGCACGCCGGCAGCCCAGCGCTGGCTGTTTCTTAACATCGACGCGGTAACGCTGGCCGACCTGAACTACGTGCAGCAGCTGCAGCAGATCATTGCCGACTCGGGCATTCCGCCGCAGCTGATTGTGCTGGAGGTGCTGGAGCAAGCACTGGAGCTGGATGCTGGCCTGCTGGAAGGCGTGGCGCTGCTGCGCGAGCAGGGCTGCCTGCTGGCGATCGACGATTTTGGTGTCGGCCACTCCAACCTGGACCGCGTGTGTAGCCTGGAGCCAGACTTCATCAAGTTTGACCGCCACCTGCTGCGCAGCGCGGTCAACCAGCAGCGCACACGCACGCTTTTGTCGCGCTTGGTACGCCTGATGCACGAAATTGGTGCATTGGTGGTGGTGGAGGGGGTGGAAAGCGAGTCTGATGTGGTGGTAGCGCTGGATTCCGGCTGCGATCTGGTGCAGGGCTACTATGTGGCCATGCCCGCCGTGGTGCCAGACCGCGATGAGCAGATTACCCCGCGGCTGGACGCCAAGTGGGACGAGCTGATGAACCGCGAGCTGCTGCGCCGCAAGCTGAATCGCCGCCAGCTGGAGCTATCGCGTCAGGCCTTTGTGCAAACCGCCATTGCCCTGATGCAGGGTAACGAGTTCAGGTTGGCCGCACAGCCTATGTTGAACCTGCCGGATGTGATTCGCTGCTTCTTGCTGGATCAGGAAGGCCGCCAGCTGGGCCGTAACCTGAATGTGCGCGAATTGTCCGAGGTAAACCGCCTGCGCTTTGCCCCGCTGGAGGACACCACCGGCGCGGTGTGGTCGCGTCGTAGTTATTTCCAGCACGCGATTGACCAGCCCGGTGTGTTGTATATGAGCGAGCCCTACCTGTCGATGACGGACACGCGCACCTGTGTGACCCTGTCGATGGCGATCGAGATCGACGAGCAAATGCACGTACTGTGTTCGGACGTGATGCTGCCCAAGTAAACGTGGGTAGTGCATACAGCAAAACACCGGGCCTAGGCCCGGTGTTTTGTTTGGGATAGTGCTTACGGTGCGGTAATCGGGTCGAACAAGGTCACTACCTGGCGCACGCCGGCGGTTTTGGCGGCGACCTGTGCGGCCGCTTCGCCTTCGGCATCGCTAACCAGGCCCAGCAGGTAAACCACGCCACGCTCGGTGACAACCTTGATGGCATTGGGCGGGTAGCCCTGGCCTTCCAGCAGGCGGGTACGTACCTTGGTGGTAAGCCAGGTGTCGTTGTTGCGCTGTGCCAGCGTGGTAACCGGGGCGACAACCAGATGGTTGTAGACACGTCTGACATTGGGAATACCCCGGGCCATTAGCTCGATATCGGCTTTTTGTGCCTCGCTTTGCGCTTCGCCTGTCAGCAGGACGGCGCGGTTATAGCTGGTGGCATTCACGTGGCTGCCGGCAAAGCGCTCGCTGAGCTGGCGCACCGCTTTCAGCTCGATACCCTGATCTTCAACATAGGTACCACTGGTGCGTCGGTCAGTTACCACCAGGGCACTGGCGGCCACACCGCCAGCTACCAGCGGGAAGCAGGCGCTCAGGTTAGCCGCCATCAGGGTGGCAACGGTCAGGCTTATCAGGCGGGGTGTCATTCAATCTCCTCCCAGCAGCATGTAATCGATGGCATCGCACAGGGCGTGGATGACCAGCAGGTGGATTTCCTGAATGCGGGCCGTACGTGTGACCGCTACGTTCAGGTGCAGGTCTTCGGGTGACAGGATTTCGGCTACTTGCCCCCCGTCGTTACCGGTCAGCGCAATCACGCTCATGCCGCGCTCGTGGGCAGCGTAGATCGCTTCCACGATATTGGCAGACTGGCCGGAGCTGGTAATCACCAGCAGCAGGTCGTTGTGGTGGCCTATGGCCCGTACCTGCTTGGAGTAGATCAGGTCAAACTCGTAATGGTTGCCAATGGCCGTGAGTGCCGGGCTATCGTGCGACAGCGACATGGCAGCCAGGCCCGGGCGTTCTTTTTCGAAGTGCCCCAGCATGCTGGTAACAAAATGATGTGCCACGGCCGCGCCGCCGCCGTTACCGCAGGCCAGGATCTTGCCTTCGTTCATCAGGCTGGCCACCATTTTTTCAGCAGCTACCGCGATGGCGGGTGCCAGCTCGTCCATGACCAGCTGCTGGGTAGCGATGCTTTCGCGGAAATGCCCGCTGGCGCGATCGATCAAATCCATCGTCTATCCTTTGTACTCAGCCGGCGCAGCGCCTAGCTGATGATGTTCTTGAGCCATACCGGTGGTGCGGCGCCCTCAAACAGCACCGCATCAAAACGGCAGGGGCTGTTCAGGTGATGCTGGCTCAGGTAAAGGTTGGCCGCAGCCTGTAATTTGCGGCATTTTGCCGGGCTGATGCTCGCCGCTGCACCGCCATACTGGTGGCTGCTGCGGGCCCGCACCTCGACAAATACCCGGTATTTGCCATCCTGCATGATCAGGTCTATCTCGCCAAAACGGCAATGCCAGTTGCGCGCCAGCAAGACCAGGCCTTGTGCCTGCAAGAACGAGCAGGCTTGGTCTTCAAAGAGGTCGCCGCTCGCCCGGCTCATTACTCGGCGCCAACGATGCTGCTAGGCAAATCACGCTGGACGACCCAGCTTTTGCCGATGCGCAGGTCACCACTGACCCCACCCAGACGTATCTGACCAGGGTTCTTGTTGCTGGCCAGCGCCGCACCCAGCCGGTACGCATCGATACCCAGCGCATACAAACGCTCGGTGGCTTTGTTGAGCGGGTTCACCGGGCGGGCAATCAGCCGGGCCTCGGGGTGGTTGGGTATCAGTAGCCAAGGCATATCAATCAGCCGCAAGCCGGTCATGGCGGGGCCCGGCTTGTGCACATTCGCCAGCGAGGTAGCATAGGCGGGCAGGTCCGGGTTCAGCACGGCGCGCGTAGCTTCTACTTCTTTGCTGTCTAGCGCCAGAAAAACCGCGTCGGCAATACGCAGCTCGTTATCCAGTTGGTCTGCAGCCAGGGCCGAAACGTTCAATTCGCGCGCGACTTTGCCGGTGCGGCTACGCCATTCTTCGGCAAATGCCTGGCGCAAACGCTGGGACAGGTTGTCGTTATTGAACAGGATCAGCGGCTGCTGGCTGCCATCATCGCGCATCATGCGGGCAATTTGCTGGGCCTCGGTTTCTATTGTCACCGACAGGCTCCACACCTTGCTGCCTGCTGGAGGGGGCTTATCCAGTGCATTCAGTACCAGCGTGGGCAGCTTGCTGCTTGCAGCGATTCTGGCGGCACCCTGGCGGGTAAGCGGGCCGACAATGAAGGTAGCGCCATTGGCTACCAGCTGCTGGTAAGCCGCGGCCGTGTCACTTTCGTCCCGTAGGGCGACGAAGCTGGTTTCCACGCTGCCATCTGCGCTGGCCGCCGCATCAAAGCCGGCTTTCACCACCTGTGCGGCTTCCCCCAGCTGGCTGGAATCTACCGGTAGCATCAGCCCCAGATGTACACCCTTGGTTTTGGCCGGCAGTTTGCCGGGCACGGCCACAGGGTTGGCCGCAGCAGGCACCACGGTGGACGCGCTGCCTTTTGGGGGGGCAGGCTGCAGTGAGGCCTGATTTTGTTGAAGTATGTAGCCCGGGGATTGTGCAATCGCTACACTTGCCGCCAACAAGACGGCAGAGCCGGATAACCATGGAGCCAAAACGTGCAGACAGCGCTTGATCACTTGATGAATTCTGCTCGGGAAACATTTGTCGAAAGGGCATTATATGTGGTGGCAACGCCCATTGGAAATTTGGCTGATGTGACCGTTCGCGCCATTGCCGGGTTCCATGCCGCCGATATTGTGCTGGCCGAAGATACCCGCGTGACCGGCAGCCTGCTGAGCGCCTACGGCATCAGCAAAAAGCTGGTAAGCCTGCGCGAACATAACGAGCGCGAGATGGCGGCCAACGTGATTCGCTGGCTGGAAGAGGGCAAGATCGTGGTGCAGGTTTCCGATGCCGGCACTCCCGGTATCTCCGACCCGGGCGCACGCCTGGCTGAAGCCGTGTGGGCAGCCGGCCTGCGCGTGGTGCCTATCGTCGGGGCCTCGGCCGTAGTGGGTGCGATGTCTGCCAGCGGCCTGGAAACCGCGCGCTTTCTGTTTCACGGCTTTTTGCCGCCAAAGCAGGGCGCACGCTGCAAGACCGTGCAGCAATGGGCGCAGGCCGATTACGCTGTAGTGTGCTACGAGGCTCCGCACCGCATTCTGGATTGCGTAGAAGACATCGTGGCCACCCTGGGCCCGGATCGCCCGCTGGTACTGGCGCGCGAGCTCACCAAAACCTTCGAAACCTTCTTGCGCCTGCCCGCTGGCGAACTACTGGCGCGCATACGCAGCGACAGCAACCAGCAGCGTGGCGAGTGCGTGCTGATTATCGATGCCGCCCCGCAAGTTGCCGCAGAAGACGATGCACTCCCTGCCGCAGCCATGTCCTTGTTGGCCGAGCTGGCGGCTGTATTGCCTACCAAACAGGCTGCGGGTATTGTTGCGGCGCATTACGCCCTGAACAAAAAACTGCTGTATGACTATGCACTGAAGCTCAAAAGCACAGAGTGATATTTACAAGTAGCACTGTCGCGTCTATACTGCGTTCCTCTGATTTTCTCGCCCGGGTGGCGAAATTGGTAGACGCAGGGGACTCAAAATCCCCCGCCGCAAGGTGTGCCGGTTCGAGTCCGGCCCCGGGCACCACGAGAAAGTCCAGCAACATCCCAAGCAGTCCATGAAACCCGCACACCACAAGGCTCTGCGGGTTTTTTGTTGCTTTGCGGCGGCTCACCCTGCCTGGCGTTTCTATGCCCCATTTTGCGTGCCTTTCTTTGACATGCAAGTGGCACTGTCTTTTCTTCCCTTACGGCTGCCAATATCAAGACCTTTGAACGCTGCGTGAGCGCGTGAAAGCGCTATCCGTATCGCCGTAGCACCAACCGTAGAGTTGGCCGTACGCCAATGCGTGGCAGACCGCGTATGGCGCTGGCGTTGTTGTGCTTGCGTGGGCATGGCCAGGATGGCTTCTATTTTCATGTCATTCCGGCGGTGGGCATGCCCCATGTTGACTCGTCTTGCTTGGCAATGAAGCAGATCAATGTCCTGGCACGATAGTACCGGCTTTGTGTGCCTGGCTTAGGCGCCGCAAGGTTTTACTGTTTTGCGGCTGTTTGGTGTTAGGGCATGCCGTGTCTCAAGTGCTTATTTATCCCGAACAGTTTTTTGGCATTTCATGCCGTATTTTTTTTAGTTGTAATGAATTTTATGAAAAATTTGTTTCAAAAAATAATCAAGTAAATACGAAGTAAAACAAATAGATATCCAATGCCGTATTTATCGATATTGGGGTGGAAAATGGCAGGCATGGTCTACACTGTGACTGTTTAGCTTATACTCCGCGGCCAAATTCATGCATGCAAACCTATGCCACTGATTGATACCCACCTGCATTTTGATGCGCCGGAGTTTGCCGCCGATGCTGCCCAGCGTTGGGCATTGGCGCGGGCTGCTGGGGTGGTACATGCCATTGTGCCTGCAGTGATGGCGGAGTCGTTTGATCATGCTATCGACGTGGCAGAACAGTTTGGCATGGATGTGGCGCTGGGCTTGCACCCGCTTTATCTGTCGAGTCACAAGGCAGAGCACCTGCATGTGCTGGCGCACTATCTGGCGCAGGGCAAGGCAGTCGCCGTGGGGGAGTGCGGGCTGGATTTCTACGTGCCCGGACTGGATCCGCAGCAGCAGGAGGCGCTTTTGCTGGCGCAGCTGAAGCTTGCCCGTCGTTTCGATTTGCCGGTGATTTTGCATGTGCGCCGTGCGCAAGACCGTGTCTTGAAGTGTTTGCGCCAGGTACGGGTGCGTGGCGGGCTGGCGCATGCGTTTAATGGCAGTGCCCAGCAGGCACAGGCTTTTATCGACCTGGGTTTTTGCCTGGGTTTTGGCGGCGCCATGACGTATCAGGGCTCGCAGCGTATACGCCGCCTGGCCGCGGATTTACCGCTGTCTGCGTTAGTGCTGGAAACGGATGGCCCGGATATGGCGCCGGAGTGGGGGCAAGGGCTGCCGAACGGGCCCGAGAACCTGCCCCGTATTGCTTCGGTATTGGCCGAGCTGCGAGGCTTGCCACTGGCTGAGCTAGCCGAGGCAACTGATCAGAATGTGCGTCGTGTTATACCGGCGCTGCGCCCGATAGTGTGATGACAGTAGTGGTGCTGGATAGTGAACAAGGAGAAAGCAATGTTGAAAAATGTCACGGTAACAGCACGCATCAGTATGGGCTTTGCGTTCATGCTGCTGGTTTTATTGTTGATTGTGGGCAGCAGTTTGTTGGCGCTGGGCCGGGCGGGGGGAAGCCTGGACGATCTGGTAAATCGTAGTCTGGCATTTAGCCATCATATTCAGTCTGTTCGGGCCGAGGTGGGTAATTTACGCCGGTACGAAAAAGACTTGCTACTGAATATCCAGAGCGTAGAGAAACGAAAAGAATATCTGGATAAATGGCAAGACAGTGTGGCGAAAGTGCGTAAGCACCTGCAGGCAGCAGACACCTTGGCCAGTAGCACTGAGCAGGATGCGATCAAGTCACTATTGGGTGCTATGGAGCGTTATGAGGGCGGGCTCAAGCGTGTTGCCGGCCAAATTGACGCGGGTGGTTTGGCTACGCCGCAAGAGGGTAACAAGGCGCTGGAGCCAGTGAAAGATGCTGTGCGCGGTATGGAAAGTACCACGCGCACCCTGGTTGAGAATGCCAGTGAGCAGGCTGTGGCAAGCCAGCAGGCGGTACAGGCTGAGATCGCCTCATCACGTAGCTTGTTGCTGGGGCTGAGCGTGCTGGCGCTGTTGGCTGGGATGGGCGCGGCAGTGGCTATTTCACTGTCTATTCGTCGCCCATTGGGCGAGATGACGCTATTGGCTGAGCAGCTGGCGAGCAGCAAAGACCTGTCGGTGACCATTCCTGATTATGGCCGCAATGAACTTGGCCGCACGGGCCAGGCGTTGAATCACCTGATTGTGACGGTGCGCGAGTTGATAAGCGAATCGCATCAGCATTCTGCCAAGTTGGTAGGCGCATCGGATCGTTTGTCTGGCGTGAGTGATGCCATTCACGATGCCGCGGTAAACCAGTCGAATGCTGCATCGGCTAGCGCGGCTGCGGTAGAGCAGCTGACGGTGAGTGTCAGTGTGCTGGCCGATAATGCAGAAGGGGTGGAGCTGCAGTCGCGCCAGACGGCTACCGATGCACGTGCCGGCAGCGATATGGCACAAACGGCGGCTAGCCAGATTCAGCATATTGCCCAGAGTATTGCCCAGACTTCCGGCACAATCGATAGCTTGAACCAGCGCTCTAGCGAGATTGGCAATATCGTGAGCGTGATTCGCGAGATTGCCGATCAGACCAATCTGCTCGCACTGAATGCTGCCATCGAGGCGGCACGGGCAGGGGAAACCGGACGTGGTTTTGCGGTGGTAGCCGACGAGGTGCGCAAGCTGGCCGAGCGTACCAGCCAGGCGACAACTGAAATTTCCAGTCGTATTGCCGGTGTGCAGCGTGATACACAGCAGGCCTTCCAGAACATGCAGCAGGCTAACACGCTGGTAGAAAGTGGCGTGGAGGGTACGGGTAAGGTTGCCCAGTCGTTGCAGCAAATATTTCAGTCATCCATCCAGGCGCAAGAGAAGGTCGCAGAGATGGTGCAGGCGATTCAGGAGCAACGCATGGCTAGCCAGGATATTGCGCAGAATATGGAACAGATCGCTCAGATGAATGACCAGACACGGCTGGCGGTGGCCGAGGCCAGTAGCTTGTCTGGCGGTTTGAAGCAGCAGTCTCAGGAGCTGGATCACAGCATTACACGCTTCAAGGTATAAGCCCCCTCAGTCTGATTCAGGTTGCCTGTTGGGCAAAATTTTCGGTATGCAGTAGTGTGCCTGGATAGATTTGTCGATAAGGTTGCCGTGTTGTTGCCAGCAAGCAAAAAGCCCGCATCAAGGATGCGGGCTTTGCGTTTGGTACGGATTTACTTGGTGGCGGGTGCTGCTGGCGTAATGCGGCGTACCAGTGGTGCGCTTGCCGGTTTGGCTGGGGCTGGAGCCAAGCGGGTTGCCGGTACCGGAGTGGGGCGTGCACCTGTGGCATCTTGCATGACCACGGCTACGCGGCGGTTGAGCGGGTCGTTGGCAGCTTTACCCGGCAGTGGCTGTGTGTCGCCGCGGCCAACGCTCTCAATGCGGCTGGCTTGTACACCACGGTTGGTCAGATAGTTCTGCACGCTTTGCGCCCGGTTTTTCGACAGCTCCAGATTGGACGCTGGATTGCCAGTGCTATCGGTATGACCTTCTACCAGGAAGCGCTTCTGGGCCAGTTGTGGCATTTGCAGTGTGTTAGCCAGCTGATCCAGCATGGGTTGGCTTTCCGGGCGGATCTTGGCCGAATTCAAGTCGAATTGCACTTGCATGTTGACGGTGATGTCGCGTGTGGTGGCGACTGGTGTCGTGTTTGCCACGACAGGAGCTAGCTCCGTGCCAGTATTGAAAGAGCGAGCAGGGATCTTGCTGGCATCCAGCGGGGTAGGGGCAACATAGGTGGTCGGGCAGCTTGGCGCGGTCAGGTCGGTACTGACTTCTGCACCATCATCTTTCGGCTTGAGCTGCATGGTTTCCATCAGGCGGCCAGACTCACCCAGTACACGGTAGGTGGCCAGTTGCTGATTCAGCTCGGCATTCAACAGCTCGCGGCGCGACTGGAACAGCTCGTTTTCGCTATCCAGCATGTCCAGCAATGTACGTTGACCAATGTCGAATTGCTTGCGGTAAGCATCACGCGCTTTTTCGGTGGAAAGCTGGTGCTGACGCAGCGACTCCAGCTGGCTGCTGATACGTACCGAGTCGTTGTAGGCAATGGAGACTTGCTGTCGCATGTCACGGCAGGCTTTTACCCCCAGTGCTTCAGCTTCATCGCGGCGCTCGGTGGCCGAGGCCAGACGTGCGCGGTCGGCACCACCACGATACAGGTTCAGGTTCATCACCAGCTCGATGGCTTGTTCGTTGGTGCGGCCTTTTACGCCATCCTTGTTATTGGTGGCGGCTTTGTTGGCGCGCAGATCCACCGTAGGTGAGAAGGCACCACGGCGGACATCGATTTCGGCTTCAGCCGCACGGTAGAACGCACGGGCAGCTTGCAGCGATGGGTTACTTTTGTCTGCCAGAACCATCAGCTCATTCGCTGGCGGGATCAGCCCCAGGTTCAGCCCTGGCAGCTTCAGCTCGTTGGCTGGCGCTTCGCCAGTAATGCGGGCATAGCGTGCCGATACATCATTCAGGTTGGATAGCTCGTTCACCAGATTGGATTCAGCCAGTGCCAAGCGGCCTGCGATCTGTTCCAGGTCAACACGGCGGCCAACCCCTTGGGTAACACGCTGCAGAATCTGTTCGTAAATGCCTTTGTGGATGGCATAGTTTTCTTCTGCGATATTGACCAGCTTGCTGTAGCGCACTACGTCAACAAAAGCACGTACCGATTCCAGACCTTGTGCTTCGGCGGCAGCCAGGTATTCGAAGTAGCGTGCACGGCTGGTATAGTCGAGCTGCTTTACCTGGTTGGTAGTGATGAAGCCGGCAAACAGGTTCTGGCTCAGGGCCAGGTTATAACCATGACGGGTGAAGCTGCTGGTGCTGGTGCCACCTGTGGATGTAGGTGTCTTGTTTTTTTCACGTGCGGTGGCGTAGCTCAGATCCACTGTGGGTTTGAAACCGGCTTCTGCAATGCCGCGCTCTTCCAGGCTGGCGCGGAACGTGTGCCACTTCATGCGAACTTCCGCATTGTTTTTCAAGGTTTGTTCAATGGTGTCTTTCAGCTCCAATGCGTGGCTGGTCATGGGTAACGAAAGAGCCAGCAAGGCGATAAGCGTACTGCCGGAGATGCGTTTAGGGCGGAAGTTCATGAGAGCCTCATTGAATACTGTGATAATTGAACAGCTGATTATTAAGCGGTAGTTCTAAGTATTTTAAATAAAAGCTTTATGTGCTGTATTTTCGGAAGTGGATGCTAAAGTGTCAAGCTAAACGTGGCAAAACCCGCGTGCTTGCTATACGCTTGTTGCATGTTAAGACAGAAGCATGAGTTGCCATCCGGCGGAACCAGTCTATGGGTGTACCTTTAGTGTTAAGTCGTTGTAAGTGGCTGCCGGTGTGTCTGGTCCTGGCTGCGCTTGCCCTGGCCGAAATGCCCCTTGAGCGCGTGCAGCAGCTCTATGGTGGCCAAGCTGTACGTATATATCGAGAGTGGCAGCAATTACTTTTGTCTTCCCGCCGCGAAAGCAATGAACAAACCTTGTTGCGGGATGTAAACCAGTTTTTCAACCAGCGCTACCAGTTTGTTGATGATATCGATCTGTGGAAGCAGCCGGACTACTGGGCGACACCTCTGGAAAGTATGGCGCGCGGTGCAGGTGATTGCGAAGATTATACAATCGCCAAATATTTTACCTTGCGCGAGCTGGGGGTGGCACCGCAGAAGCTACGACTGACCTATGTCAAAGCGCGTCTTGGCGGTGCTGCCAGTACCGTAACGCAGGCGCATATGGTGTTGGCTTACTACCCGGCCCCTGCTGCGGAGCCCCTTATTCTGGATAACCTCATCAGTACCATACGGCCCGCCTCGCAGCGCACGGACTTGCAGCCGGTGTTCAGTTTCAACGCCGACGGTATCTGGGTGGGGGGCGGCCCCAATCCGAACTCCAGTGTGGACAGGCTGACCCGTTGGCGCCAGCTGATCGACAAGATGAAAACCGAAGGCTTTATTTCCTGAGAGATGGCATGAAACGCGTTTCCCTGATTCAACAGCTATGGATGCTGGTTATCGCAGCGGTGGTGCTGGCGGCCGCGGGCAGCCTGACGGCCAACTTGTTCAATGCGCGTGATTATCTGCAACAGCAGTTGGCCGCGCAAAGCGCGGATGCGGCCAACTCGCTCGCTTTGCTTATTACGCAGAATCAGGCAGACCCGGTGATGGGGGAGACGCTGATCAATGCTGCATTTGACCAAGGCCATTTCCGTCAGATCAGCTGGGTGAGTGCCCAGGGCAAGGTGCTGGTACTGAGGCAAAATGCCCAGCGTGCGGGCGAGACGCCAGCCTGGTTCCGCGAGGTGTTCACGCTGGTGCCGGCCCCGGCGCGTGCCATGGTAAGCAGTGGCTGGATGCAGGCGGGTTATATCCAGGTAGAGAGCGAGGCGGGTTATGCCTACGAGTCATTGTGGCGCGGTGCGCTGAATGTGTCGTTCTGGGTGCTGTTGGCCGGTTTGCTCGTGGGCGGTATCGGTTCCCTTGGTGTCAGCACTATCCGCAGGCAGCTGCTTTCCGTGGTAAATCAGGCCAAGTCCATTACCCAGCGCCGTTTTATCACCATTCCAGAGCCTGACGGGCCTGAAATGGGGCGCTTGGCGCAAGCCATGAACGCCATGGTGATGCGCGTGAAAGCCATGTTTGAAGAAGAAGCCGTACGGCTGGAAGCCCTGCGCCGCCAGATCAACTTTGACAGTGTCACCAACTTGGCTAACCGCGGCTTCTTCATGGGGCGGCTGGGTGCAGAGCTGGGAGAGCGTGATAAAGCGGGCCGCACGCTGCTCTTGATGCGTATCGATGGCCTGGCCGAGCTGAATGCCAAATTGGGGCGCCCGCTCACCGACGAGATGCTCAGCCAGTTTGGCACGGTGTTGCGTAATCAGGATCGCTTTGGTCTGGATAGCCTGGCTTCCCGCTTGAATGGTGCCGACTTCGCCCTGCTATTGGCCAGCTCGCAAGCTGAGCTGCCGCGTCTGGAGGCGCTGCATGATGAGCTGGGTGCCCTGCTGGGCAGCTTTGCCTCGCAGGATGTGTGCCTGGCGATGGCGGCGACCGATGTGCGGGATGGCGATGCCATACGGGATATCATGTCGCGTCTCGATAATGCGCTGGCTTTGTCCGAAGCGGCAGGTGGCGTGAAAGTGACGCTGGCGGACGAGAATGTTCACAAGCCATTGGCGATGACGGCGGATCACTGGAGTGCTTTGCTGGATGAGGCCATCTCTGCCCGTCAGCTCAAGCTGGTACGTTTTGCCGTACGTGATGCCAATGGTGGCCTGTTGCACGAAGAAGCGCCACTGCGCTTGCGCCAGGGTGAAGATTGGCTGCCTGCCGGGCAGTTCATGCCCATGGCTATCCGTACTCGCCGTGTGGCGGCGCTGGACCTGGCTGCCGTGAACCTGGCACTGCAGCAGTTGGCCGCAGAACCAGGGTGTCAGGGTATTGCGGTGAACCTGGCGGCCGAGTCACTGGCGGATGACCAGTTCGTGACGAAGCTGGTCGGGTTGATTCGCAGCCAGCGTGCCGCTGCGGGCCGGTTGTGGCTGGAGATGGCCGAGGTGGGGATCGTGCAGCGTTTTGACCGCTTCCGCACGCTATGTCTGGCCCTGGCAGACCTGCCGTGCAAGGTGGGTATCGAACACTTTGGCCGGCAATTCAGTTTAATTGGCCAGCTGCACGATCTGGGCATCGACTATCTGAAAATCGACGGTAGTTTTGTGCAGCAAATTGATCAGGAAACCGGCAATCAGGCCTTCCTGAAAGGGGTGTGCAATATTGCGCACAATATTGGCCTGGGTGTGGTGGCTGAAGGCGTGCGTACCGATGCCGAGCAGCAGATGTTGCTGTCTTTGGGCTTTGATGGCCTGACCGGCCCCGGTGTGAAATAAACGATTGGGGTGTAGGCCAATCGCAGGGCGAGTGTGGCAAGCCACCTCGCCCTGTTTGTTTGTCTGGCGCGTGCTGTCCTTGTGGATGCGTGCAGGCTGGTGTGTTGGCGAGGCAGCTCAGGGGGCTGCGCGGACGAAAAGAAAAAAGCATCCGGGGGTCTTTTGTGTGCTGCGGCCAACCTTTAGCAGGGCGAGTGTGGCAAACCACCTCGCCCTGCTTGTCTGGTGCGTGCCGTGCTTGTGGATGTGTGCAGGCTGGTGTGCCGGCGAGGCAGGCCTGGGGGGTGTCAGTGCGGGAGAAAAGAAAAAAGGCATCGGGAGATGCCTTTTTGTTTGCTGCGGCCAACCTTGGCTTAATTCTGCTGGATACCTGCTACCAGCCATTTGCCATTGCTGCTGTCGTCTTTTACATAGTGCCAGGTTTCGCTGAACGCTACCGCCGGGGCACCCACAGTCTCGCTCACCATACCGTTAAAGCGCACGCTGGCAATCATGCGGCTGCTTTCCACCGTTGCTTCTACGATCTGGCAGTCCAGCTGCGGGAAGTCGGCAGGTTCGGTGTTGGCCGTGATGTCGTCTTTCAGCGCATTGAACAGGTCTGCTGTCATGTACTTGCGTACTTCTTCCAAGCTGTCCGCAGAGTTGAGGTTCTGCAGATGCAGGAAGGTCGCTTTCGCCTGGCGCAGGAAGTGCGGGGCTTCCGTGCCGTCCGGCAGGCGCTGGAACGATGCTGGTGGCGGGGTCAGGCCACTGCCGCCCATGGCGTTATTGCCGGAGCCGATTGGCGGGATGCCGTTGGCGCCTGCTGGCGAAGGCTGGAAATGCATGGGCTGCGTTTGCAGCGGTGGTGCACGATGGCCTGCCTGCTTGCTGGCTGCTCTACGGCGCAGGAAGGAGAGCAGTGCCAGACCCGCCAGCGAGCCGCCAATCACGGCCAGCCACGGGAAACCACCATCGTCATCGCCCATGGCAGAGCCCAGCAGGTAGCCTGCTGCGGCACCCGCCGCACCAGCGGCCACCATGCCGCCGACGCCGGAGCCTTTTTGTTGCGGGGCAACCTGAGTCGGGGTCTTGGCCGGAATAGCGTTCTGTTGCTGGAAGCTTTGGGTTGGGGTGGCGCGCTGCATGCCGGCGCTCTTGCCTTTACCCACGCGTGCGGCTTCTGCAAACGGCGTGGCCAGCACAGCAATGAGGGAGAGGGCCAGAATGGACGTCTTCGCTCGGGTAATCATTGATTCATTCTCCGGTAGGTGAGCTGACTCTGATGGTCAGGTAGCGTTTCGACTAGGCGAAACAAGGCTTAGTTCTGGGCAGGAGTGATTATTTCAAGTACCTGCACGGTATCGCCCTGTACGGCAAAGCGCACGTCGCAGTGGGCAAGACGGATGCCGTAGATCCGTGCCGGGTCGTCCTGGTAGGCGGGGCGCGGGTCTTGTGCCAGTACCTCGTCTATCAGCCCGAGTAGCCAGGGTGGTGCCAGCTGCCAGGCTTGCAGATCCGCGCGGGCTTTGGGCTGCCACTGCACGGCCAGTAGCGGGGGAGGGCCATCGACAAAGCCGCCGCGGGCATCCGGTTTGGCTTCCACAAAGGGGATGTACGGCTTGATGTCCAGTACCGGCGTGCCGTCCAGCAGGTCGGCACCGGCCAGGTGCAGGGTGACACCTTGTTGCGTATCGATACTTTTGAGCTCGACCAGCGACAGGCCCAAGCCGTTTGGCCGGTGTGTGGCGCGGCTGGCAAATACGCCTACTTTGCTATTGCCGCCCAGCCGTGGCGGGCGCACCAGCGGCTGCCAGCCGCGGGCCAGGGTTTCGTGAAAGACAAAGGTCAGCCACACGTGCGAAAACGCCTCCAGGCCGCGTACGCAGTCGGGCTGGTTGTAAGGCGGCAGCAGGGTGAGGCTAACCGGGGCCGAGGGCGCCAACGCCGGCTGGCGCGGGATGCCGAATTTTTCCTGATACGGCGAGCTGATCAGGCCAATGGGGTGCAGAGTGTAGTGCATGCCCCGATTGTAGCGAAAGGTTGGCCGCACGGGCGTGCGGCCAACCTTGGGCGGGACGGGCCAGGAGAGGTTAGCCCGCGAAGTGACGCTGATGGCGCATGTCCAGACGGCTCATCGGCAGCAGCATGAAGAAATCGGCGCAGTTGAAGTCCGGGTCCCATGCCGGCTCCCCGCACACCCAGGCGCCGGCGCGCAGATAGCCCTTGATCAGCGGGGGCACGGGTACCTGGCTGTCGTCTTGTACCTCGCCCAGCGGCAAGGGCAGGTGCGGAGTGACGCGCCACTCGGCTGGCGACAGGTTTTTGCTTTCCAGCAGGCGGTACAGGCTCACTGCCTGGTGGCCGCCATCGGCCAGGCTCACGCTGGCGCAACCGGCCAGATACTGGCCACCGTGCTGGCGCACGTAGTCGGCCAAGCCGGCCCACAGCAGGGCGATGACGGCACCACGGCGGTAATCTTTGTGTACGCAGGAGCGGCCGATTTCGATGATATGGTCGCGGATACCGGCCAGGCGGCTCATGTCGAATTCGTGCTCTGAGTACAGGCTGGGCAGCTGGCGCGCTTTGTGTGGCGGCAGCATGCGGTAGGTACCCACTACCTTGCCTGTGGTGTTGTCTTCCACAATCAGGTGGTCGCAATACGGGTCGTATTCGTCACGGTCTATCCCTTCGGCAGCAGAGGCCAGGCTGGCCCCCATTTCCTGGGCAAATACCTGATAACGCAACTTTTGTGCGCGACGGATATCCTTGGCGCTATGCGCCACACGCACACTCAGCTTGCTGGCAGGGGCCAGCAGAGCGGTTTCGAGACCTTGCTGCATCGTGCACTCCGGGTAGAGGTAGTACCACCATGCTATGCAGCCAGTTTGACAGCGCCGTGACGCCGGCATGGCATGATGATGACGGTCTTTTGAAACCCGCATGACAAGCAGGGTGATTAAAATCAACGACTTATAAAGTATGCGCTTTTGGCGTACAATAGCCGGTTTTGTTTGACCGATCTTTTCGCACAATACCTATGATCTATCCCACGACCTTTGACGTAATCGTAGTAGGCGGTGGCCACGCTGGCACCGAGGCCGCCTTGGCCGCTGCACGCATGGGCTGCCAGACCCTGCTGCTCACGCACAACATCGAAACCCTGGGCCAGATGTCGTGCAACCCGTCTATTGGCGGTATCGGTAAAGGTCATCTGGTGAAAGAGGTGGACGCGCTGGGTGGTGCTATGGCGCTGGCGACCGATATCGGTGGCATCCAGTTCCGCACGCTCAACGCCAGCAAAGGTCCGGCCGTACGTGCTACCCGCGCCCAGGCCGACCGCGTGCTGTATAAGGCGGCCATTCGCGAGATGCTGGAAAACCAGCCCAACCTGATGTTGTTCCAGCAGCCGGTGGATGATTTGCTGATCGAGGGCGACCGCGTAGCCGGTGCCATCACCGCCATCGGCATTACCTTCCGCGCCAAGACCGTGGTGTTGACGGCCGGTACCTTCCTGTCCGGCAAGATCCACGTCGGGCTGGAAAACTACACCGGCGGCCGCGCTGGCGACCAGGCAGCCTCCACGCTGGGCGAACGCCTGCGCGAGCTCAGCCTGCCGGTAGGCCGCCTGAAAACCGGTACCCCGCCGCGCATCGATGGCCGCACCATCGACTTTTCGGTGATGGAAGCCCAGCCGGGCGATACCCCCGAGCCGGTATTCTCCTACCGCGGCAGCCGCGCCATGCACCCCAAGCAGCTGCCATGCTGGATTACTCATACCAATCAGCAAACCCACGACATCATCCGCAGCGGTTTTGACCGCAGCCCGATGTTTACCGGCGTGATCGAAGGCGTGGGCCCGCGCTACTGCCCGTCCATCGAAGACAAGATCAACCGCTTTGCCGACAAGGAAAGCCACCAGATCTTCTTGGAGCCGGAAGGCCTCACCACGCACGAGTACTACCCTAACGGTATCTCTACCAGCCTGCCGTTCGACATCCAGCTGGCTGCTGTGCGCTCCATGCGTGGCCTGGAAAACGCCCACATCCTGCGCCCCGGCTATGCCATCGAGTACGACTACTTCGACCCGCGTGGCCTGAAATCCTCGCTGGAGACCAAAGCCATTCATGGCCTGTTCTTTGCCGGCCAGATCAACGGCACCACCGGCTACGAAGAAGCCGCCGCGCAGGGCCTGCTGGCGGGCCTGAACGCCGGCCTGTACGCTCGCGAGCAGGACGCCTGGTGCCCACGCCGCGATGAAGCCTACCTGGGCGTACTGGTGGACGACCTCACCACACTGGGCGTGTCCGAGCCGTACCGCATGTTTACCAGCCGCGCCGAGTTCCGCCTGCAGCTGCGCGAAGACAACGCCGACCTGCGCCTGACCGAGGTTGGCCGCAAGCTGGGCCTGATCGGCGATGCGCAGTGGGACGCCTTCTGCCGCAAGCGTGACGCGGTAGAAGCAGAAAAGCAGCGCCTCACCAGCACCTGGGTGCAACCAGGCAAACTGCAGCCGGGCGAAGACGAAGCCATCGTCGGCCAGAAGCTGGCGCGTGAATACACCCTGGCCGACCTGCTGCGCCGCCCCAACGTGGCCTACGCCGAGCTGATGAAGCTATCGCTGGCAGGGGAGGGCGTGCAAGATGACGTGGTGGCCGAGCAGGTGGAAATCCAGATCAAATATCAAGGCTACATCGACCGCCAGAACGAAGAAGTGGCCAAGCGTGAACAGCTGGACGACGTAAAGCTGCCGCTGGATATCGACTACGCGCTGGTAAAAGGCCTGTCGAAGGAAGTGTCGCAAAAGCTGAACCAGCACCGCCCGGAAACCCTGGGCCAGGCCTCGCGCATCCAGGGCATTACGCCTGCCGCCGTCGCCTTGCTGCTGGTGCACCTGAAACGCGGCTTTAGCGAAGCACGCAGCGCAGGTTAAGGCGCTTTTTGTTGCACTGCGCTCCGGGGTAGCCACTTCGGGGCGCATTTGTTTTTGATACCCGTTACAATCGGGTCAACTTACACACCTTATTCCGAACATCATGACGCATCGCGCAGAACTCACCCAGGGCCTGGCCGCTATCGGCCTGGATTTGTCCGACGCACAAATCGATTTGCTGGAAGGCTATCTGGGCCTGCTGGCCAAGTGGAACCAGACCTACAACCTCACCGCCATCCGCGATAAAGACCGCATGGTGAGCTACCACTTGCTGGACAGTCTGACCCTGGTGCCGCAGCTGGCCGGTGGTACGCGCATGCTGGACGTGGGTTCGGGCGGCGGCATGCCGGGCATCCCCACCGCGATTGCCCGCCCAGATCTGAAAGTGGTGGTGCTGGACGCCAACCACAAGAAAACCACCTTCCTGCGCCAGGCGGTGATCGAGCTGAAGCTGGATAACGTGGAAGTGATTACCGAGCGTGTAGAAGCCTACCAGCCGGCAGAAAAGTTCGACCGCATCACCAGCCGTGCCTTCTCCGAGCTGGCCGAGTTTGTGAAGCTGTCGCGCCACCTGTTGGCCGCAGACGGCCAGTTTGTCGCCATGAAAGGCGTTTACCCGTTTGAAGAAATCGCCCAGCTGCCGGCCGACTTTGCCGTGGCCGAGGTGAAAAAACTGGACGTGCCGGGGCTGGATGCCGAACAGCGCCACCTGGTACGCGTGGTAGCAAAATGACAGCGCGTATCATCGCTGTGGCTAACCAGAAGGGCGGGGTGGGTAAAACCACTACCGTCGTGAACCTGGCAGCCAGCTTGGTAGAACAGGGCCGGCGTGTACTGATTGTTGACCTGGACCCGCAAGGCAACGCCACCATGGGCAGCGGCATCGACAAGAATGCTTTGCAAAAGTCGGTGTACCACGTGTTGATGGGCGAGCACAGCATTGAAGAAGTGCGCCAGCCAGCCAAAGAGGGTGGCTACGACGTGCTGCCGGCCAATCGCGATCTGTCCGCCGCCGAAATCGAGCTGGTGCAAGAGCTGGCACGCGAGGCGCGGCTGAAAAATGCGCTGGAGCTGGTGTCCGCCGACTACGACTACGTGCTGATAGACAGCCCGCCGTCGCTGAACCTGCTGACCCTGAACGGCTTGGTGGCCGCGCAGGGCGTATTGATCCCCATGGTGTGCGAATACTATGCGCTGGAAGGGCTGACCGACTTGGTGAATACCCTGCGCAAAGTGCGTGCGGCGGTAAATCCGCGTATCGAAATCATGGGCCTGCTGCGTACCATGTTCGATGCACGCAGCAACCTGTCGCAGCAAGTGTCCGAGCAGCTGGCGCGCCACTTTGGCGGCAAGGTCTTCGACACCGTCGTGCCGCGTAACATCCGCCTGGCCGAGGCGCCTAGCCACGGCTTGCCCGGCATCGTGTATGACCGTGCCGCCCGCGGCTCGCAAGCCTACCTTACTCTGGCGGCCGAGCTGATCGCCCGCCTCGAACCGCAAACCGCAAGTACCGAGCAATAATATGGCCAAACTCAAAGGACTCGGGCGTGGCCTGGACGCGCTCCTCTCCACCGTCGAATCAGACAACGAACGCCTGACCACCCTGCCAGTCAGCAGCATCCGTCCGGGCAAATACCAGCCGCGCAGCCATATGGACGAAACCGCACTGGCAGAGTTGGCCGCATCCATCCGCTCCCAGGGTTTGATCCAGCCCATCGTAGTGCGCGAAATCGGCTTGGGTGACTACGAACTGATCGCCGGCGAACGCCGCTGGCGCGCCAGCCAGCTGGCCGGGCTCACCGACATCCCTGCTGTGGTGCGCAGCGTAGCCGACCAGTCGGCACTGGCCATGGGCCTGATCGAGAATATTCAGCGCCAGCAGCTGGACCCGCTGGAAGAGGCCAAGGGCATCAAGCGCCTGATCGAGGAGTTCGGCCTGACGCACGAAGGGGCTGCCGAGGCGCTGGGCCGCTCGCGTAGCGCCATCAGCAACCTGTTGCGCTTGCTGGCGCTGCCAGCGCCGCTGCAAACCATGCTGCATGAAGGTCAGCTGGAAATGGGCCATGCCCGCGCCTTGCTCCCGCTGCCGGTGCTGCAGCAAATGGCACTGGCCCAGGCGGTGGTGGCCGAGCAGCTTTCCGTGCGTGAAGTCGAGCAGCGTGTACACGCCCTGGCCGAACCCAAAGTTGGCCGCAAAGCCGCTGCGGCAGCGCCGCGGGATGCCGATATCGAACGCCTGGCAGGCATGCTGTCTGATAAGCTCGGCATGAGTGTCAGCTTCCGTCATGGCAGCAAGGGCAAAGGCAAGGTCATCATTGATTATGCAAGTCTGGACGAGCTGGACGGGCTGCTGGAAAAACTGCAAGCAAAATCAACTGGCTGAGCGGGTAGTGACGATTATCCAGACGACTTAACGAAGTTGACGCTTTCGTCACCCCAAGCCTATAATCGACCGATTTTTTAAGTGCCGTACATGAATAATCCGGACGCAAAACGCGTAATACGCCTGCAGGTCAGACTGACGCTGCTGGCTGTGGTAGCCAGTGTGGTGATTGCTGGACCTGCGCTGAATGTACCGGTGTCGGCACTCATAGGCGGGCTATGTGCCATCTTGCCGGCACTGGCTTATGTGCACATCGCCGGGGCGGTAAACAGGGTTTCTCCTGCAGAATTGATGCGGGCGCATTACAAGGCAGAAGCAGTCAAGTTTGTGCTGACACTTTTGTTATTTGGTGGTGCTCTCGCTTTTTTCAAGGATTTGTCGGTGGCGGGTCTGTTTGGCGGCTACATAGCAGCCACTTCCGCTTACTGGTTCGGGCTTCTGATTAAAAATTGAGATAAAGCGATGGCAAGTAACGCAACTGATTACATCAAGCACCACCTGACATTCTGGAACTCTTCGCACGAAGGTGGTTTCTCCAGCCTGCACGTGGACAGCTTCTCTGTTTCCCTGATCCTCGGCTTCCTGTTTGCCGGTGTGTTTGCCTACGTGGCACGCAACGCCAAGCTGGAAAACCCTGGCAAACTGCAGCTGTTTGTCGAATCCATCGTCGAGATGGTCGATACCCAGGTGAAAGAAATCTTCCATGCCAAGAGCAAAGTCATTGCGCCGCTGGCACTGACCATTTTCTGCTGGGTGTTCCTGATGAACGCCATGGACATGCTGCCGGTTGACCTGATTCCGATGGCTGCACAGTGGATCGGCTTCACCTTCTTCGGTGCCGACCCTCACCATGTTTACTTCCGTGTTGTACCGTCTGCCGACGTGAACGTGACCTTCGGTCTGTCCATCTCCGTGCTGATCTGCATCATCGGTTTCTCCATCTCCGCCAAAGGTCTGGGCGGCTGGATCAAAGAACTGTTTACCGCCCCGTTCCACGCTAGTGGTCCGGTAGGCACCATCCTGCTGGCTCCTGCCAACTTTGCCCTGCAAATGGTAGAGCTGCTGGCCAAACCGATTTCTCTGTCCCTGCGTCTGTTCGGTAACATGTACTCCGGCGAGCTGATCTTCATCCTGATCGCACTGCTGCCGTGGGCTGCACAATGGCTGTTGGGCGCACCATGGGCAATCTTCCATATTCTGGTGATTACCCTGCAGGCTTTCGTGTTCATGATGCTGACCATCGTGTACCTGAGCCTGGCCGTAGAGAAACACTAATTTTTAGCAGTTTTTTCGTACCTTTTCTCAAACCATCCTTGCATTAGTCTTTAGGAGATTTAAATGGAAGCTCTCGTTTCTCAGATCCAGTCGATGACCGCTCTGGCTGCAGCTCTGATCATTGGCCTTGGTGCTATCGGTACCGCTCTGGGCTTCGCCATTCTGGGCGGCAAGTTCCTGGAGTCCTCCGCTCGCCAGCCGGAACTGATCCCGGTTCTGCAAACCAAGCTGTTCATTATCGCTGGTCTGCTGGACGCCATCTCCATGATCGGTGTGGGTGTAGCTATGCTGTACACCTTCAACAACCCGTTCCTGTCTGCAGCTCTGGCTGCCCTGAAAGCTGGCGCTTAATTTTTAAGCGAAAACGGTTGTTGTCGTAACCACACTGGAGGAAAACAAGCGTGGAATTCAACGTAACACTACTGGGCCAGGCGATCACTTTCGCTATCCTGGTATGGTTCACCATGAAGTTTGTTTGGCCTCCGCTTACCAACATGATGGAAGAGCGTGCCAAGCGTATTGCTGATGGCTTGGCCGCTGCAGAACGTGGCAAGCAGGATCTGGAAGCAGCTGAAAAGCGTGTTGCTGACGAACTTCGTCAGGCTAAACAACAAGCTACCGAGCTGATCCTGGCCGCTGAAAAGCGCGCCAACCAGATCGTGGAAGAGGCTAAGGATGCCGCTCGCACCGAAGGTGCCAAGCTGGTAACCGAAGCCAAATCCCAGATCGATCAGGAAGTGTTGCGTGCCAAGGAAGCCCTGCGCGAGCAGGTAGCTGGTCTGGCCGTAGCCGGCGCAGAGAAAATCCTGCGTAAAGAGATCGACGCTGCGAAGCACGCTGATCTGTTAGCCTCCATCAAAGCGGAGTTTTAATTAACTCATGGCAGAACTCATTACCGTAGCAAGGCCCTATGCCGAAGCGGTATACAGCCTTGCCACCGAGCAGCAGTCTCAAGCCAAGTGGTCTGACGCGCTCGCGTGGCTGGCTGCCATGGTGGCGAACCCGGACGTGACGCAAGTCGTCACGAACCCGAAACATACCGCGCAAGAGATTGAGGCGTTGTTTTTGGACGTACTGGGCGACAAGGCCAATGATGACATCAAACAGTTCATCGTTACCCTTATCGAAAACCGTCGTCTGACGCTGCTGCCTGAAATTGCCGAACAGTTTGAAGCCCTCAAGGCCCGTGCCGAAGGTGTGCTGGACGCTCAAGTAGAGTCCGCCTACCCGATGGACGAAAGCCAGCAAGCCGACCTGATCGCCACGCTTACCAAGAAGTACGGCAAAACCGTACGGATTGAAGTGCGTGTTGTCCCCGAGCTGATCGGTGGCCTGCGAGTACTGGTTGGTGACGACGTGATTGATGCGTCGGTGAGCGGCAAGCTGCAGGCAATGGCAGCAAGCCTCAAGAATTAGGAGAGATCATGCAGTTGAACCCCTCTGAAATCAGCGATCTGATCAAGGCGAAGATTCAGAACCTGGCTGAAGGTGCCGAGACCCGTACCAAAGGTACTGTGATCTCCGTTACCGACGGTATCGTTCGTATCCATGGCCTGACAGACGTGATGCAGGGTGAAATGCTCGAGTTCTCGGGCAACACCTTTGGCCTGGCCATGAACCTGGAGCGTGACTCCGTAGGTGCCGTGATCCTGGGCGAGTACGAGCACATCTCCGAAGGTCAGGAAGTGAAGTGTACCGGTCGCATTCTGGAAGTGCCGGTAGGTCGCGAACTGGTTGGCCGCGTGGTAAACGCGCTGGGTCAGCCGATCGATGGCAAAGGCCCGATCAACGCGTCCAAAACTTCCCCGATCGAAAAGATTGCTCCGGGCGTTATTGCCCGTCAATCCGTTTCGCAGCCAATGCAAACCGGCCTGAAGTCCATCGACTCCATGGTACCGGTTGGCCGCGGCCAGCGTGAACTGATCATTGGCGACCGTCAGACTGGTAAAACCGCTGTGGCACTGGATGCCATCGTGAACCAGAAAGGCACCGGCGTTGTCTGCATCTACGTAGCCGTAGGTCAGAAAGCGTCGTCCATCGCCAACGTAGTGCGCAAGCTGGAAGAGCACGGCGCAATGGGTCACACCATTGTGGTTGCTGCTACTGCTTCCGAAGCAGCTGCACTGCAGTTCATCGCACCGTACTCCGGCTGCGCCATGGGCGAATTCTTCCGCGATATCGGTGAAGATGCACTGATCGTTTATGACGATCTGTCCAAACAAGCCGTAGCCTACCGTCAGATCTCCCTGCTGCTGCGCCGCCCACCGGGCCGCGAAGCTTACCCGGGCGACGTTTTCTACCTGCACTCCCGTCTGCTGGAACGCGCTTCCCGCATCAACGAAGACGAAGTAGAAAAACTGACTGGTGGCGCTGTGAAAGGCAAAACCGGTTCGCTGACTGCTCTGCCAATCATCGAAACCCAAGCTGGTGACGTTTCCGCGTTCGTTCCGACCAACGTAATTTCCATTACCGACGGTCAGATCTTCCTGGAAACCGACCTGTTCAACGCTGGTATCCGTCCTGCTATTAACGCAGGTATTTCGGTATCCCGCGTGGGTGGCGCTGCACAAACCAAGGTCATCAAGAAACTGGGCGGTGGTATCCGTCTGGCTCTGGCCCAGTACCGCGAACTGGCTGCGTTCTCGCAGTTTGCTTCCGATCTGGACGAGGCGACCCGCAAGCAGCTGCAACACGGTGAAGTGGTTACCGAGCTGATGAAGCAGAAACAGTTCTCGACCCTGTCTACCGCCGAAATGGCGCTGACCCTGTGGTCCGTGAACAAGGGTTACTACGAAGACGTACCGGTTAAGAAAGCCCTGGCTTTCGAAGCAGCGTTCCTGGCTTACGTTCGCGCTAATCACGCCGACGTGCTGACCGCTACCGACGCTTCTGGTGATCTGTCTGCCGACAACGAAAAAGTACTGGCCAAGGCGATCGAATCGTTCAAGGCTGGCTACAGCTTCTAATCTGGGTCTTTCGGATACCTCGAGTTAAAGAAAGGTTCAGGATATGGCAGTCGGTAAAGAGATTCTCACCAAGATCCGAAGCGTGCAAAACACGCAGAAGATCACCCGCGCTATGCAAATGGTGTCGACCTCCAAGATGCGCAAAACGCAAGAGCGTATGCGCGCTGCCCGTCCTTACGCCGAGAAGGTGCGCGCTGTCATGGCGCACCTGGCTTCGGCCAATACGGATCTGGAGCACCCACTGCTTGCCCGTCGCAGCGAAATCAAGCGCGCAGGCATTATTGTGGTTACCTCGGACAAGGGCTTGTGCGGTGGCTTGAACGCCAACGTTCTCAAGCGCTTCTATGCCAAGGTAAACACGCTGCAAGAGCAAGGCGTTGAAATTCAAGCCTGCGCTCTGGGCCAGAAAGGCCTGGCAGCCTGCCAGCGTGCCAAGCTGAACGTTGTGGCAAGTGCGGTTCATCTGGGCGATGTGCCCAAGATGGAAAAACTGATCGGCCCGCTTACAGTGCTGTTGAAACAGTACGCTGAAGGCGAACTGGATGCGGTTTACATCGTGTACTCCCGCTTCATCAATACGATGAAACAGGAGCCGGCGCTGGAACAGTTGCTGCCTCTGACCGAAGAGCACATGGTTGTCGAGCACGCCCACTCGTGGGATTACGTGTACGAACCAAGTGCACCGGAAGTCATGGAGTTCCTGGTGAAGCGTTATCTGGAATCTGTCGTGTATCAGGCTGTGGCCGAGAACATGGCGTCCGAACAAGCTGCCCGTATGGTAGCGATGAAGGCCGCAACAGATAACGCCGGTAATGCCATCAAGCAACTGCGCCTTGTGTATAACAAGTCGCGTCAGGCAGCTATTACCAAAGAACTGTCTGAAATCGTGTCTGGTGCCGCTGCGGTATAACCGTCGCAGGACTGTAAAAGTTTATTGAGTTAGGAACCGATAATGAGCCAAGGCAAAATCGTACAAATCATTGGCCCGGTGGTTGACGTGGAATTCCCGCGCGACGCCATGCCAAAGATTTATGATGCCCTGAAGCTGGTTGACGCAGAACTGACGCTTGAAGTCCAGCAACAGCTGGGCGACGGCGTAGTGCGCACCATTGCTATGGGTAGCTCTGACGGCCTGAAGCGTGGCATGGCGATTACCAATACCGGTGCACCGATTTCGGTACCGGTTGGCGCTGCCACCCTGGGTCGTATCATGGACGTACTGGGTAGCCCGGTGGATGAAGCCGGCCCTGTTGCGTCTGAACACGTTCGCGCCATTCACCAGGCTGCGCCGAAGTTTGACGAACTGTCCTCCGCTACCGAACTGCTGGAAACAGGCATCAAGGTTATTGACCTGCTGTGCCCGTTTGCCAAAGGCGGTAAAGTGGGCCTGTTCGGTGGTGCCGGTGTGGGCAAGACCGTAAACATGATGGAACTGATCAACAACATCGCTAAAGCTCACTCGGGTCTGTCCGTGTTTGCCGGTGTTGGTGAACGTACCCGTGAAGGTAACGACTTCTATCACGAGATGAAAGAGTCGAACGTTCTGGATAAAGTGGCCATGGTTTACGGCCAGATGAACGAGCCACCGGGCAACCGTCTGCGCGTAGCGCTGACCGGTCTGACCATGGCCGAGCATTTCCGTGACGAAAAAGACGAAAACGGCAAAGGCCGCGACGTTCTGTTCTTCGTGGACAACATCTACCGTTACACCCTGGCCGGTACCGAAGTATCCGCACTGCTGGGCCGTATGCCTTCCTCAGTGGGTTACCAGCCTACCCTGGCCGAAGAGATGGGCCGTCTGCAAGAGCGTATTACCTCGACCAAGGATGGTTCCATTACCTCCATCCAGGCCGTATACGTACCTGCCGATGACTTGACTGACCCGTCCCCGGCCACCACTTTTGCTCACTTGGATGCAACCGTGGTTCTGTCGCGTGATATCGCATCGCTGGGTATCTACCCTGCGGTAGATCCGCTGGACTCCACTTCCCGCCAGCTGGATCCGCTGGTGGTAGGCGACGAGCACTACTCCGTTGCCCGCGGTGTTCAGACCACGCTGCAGAAGTACAAGGAACTGCGTGACATTATCGCGATTCTGGGTATGGACGAACTGTCTGAAGAAGACAAACTCGTTGTATACCGTGCGCGTAAGATCCAGCGTTTCCTGTCCCAGCCGTTCCACGTAGCTGAAGTATTTACCGGTTCCCCGGGCAAATACGTTCCGCTGAAGGAAACGATCAAGGGCTTCAAGGCAATTCTCAGCGGCGAATACGATCACCTGCCAGAACAAGCGTTCTACATGGTAGGCGGTATCGACGAAGCTGCCGAAAAAGCCAAGACCCTGTAATCAAGGAGACGGCTCATGGCCAAGATGCATGTGGAAGTGGTCAGCACTGAACAGCTCATCTATTCCGGCGAAGCGGAGTTCCTCGTGGCTCCGGCGCAGGAAGGCGAGATCGGTGTTTACCCACGTCACGTGCCGCTTCTGACCCGTATCAAGCCTGGTGTACTGCGTTTGACAGTGCCAGGCTCCAAGGACGAGGTACTGGTGGCGGTGTCGGGTGGCATGATGGAAGTGCAACCGACCCACATCACCGTTCTGGCTGATACGGCGATCCGCGGTGAGGATCTGGATGAAGCTCGCGCCAACGAGGCCAAACGTGCCGCTGAGGATGCCCTCAAGCACGCTTCCGACGACCTGGACACGGCAAAAGCCCACGCAGCCCTGGCTGCAGCGATTGCCCAGCTCAAGGCGCTGGAATACCTCCGCAAGCGCGTGCACTAAGCGCACAACCGTGCGATGCAAGCTACAGGCTGCCACGAAAGTGGCAGCCTTTTTCATGCCCGCTTTAGGGCATAATAGTCACCTATCCAATACGAATTTCCGGGCATTTTTATATGGAATCTCTCAGCGTTGTTATCCTGGCTGCCGGTAAAGGCAAGCGTATGTATTCGGCCATGCCCAAGGTACTGCACCCCATCGGCGGCCAACCCATGCTGGCTCGTGTCATCAGCACGGCACGCCAGCTGCAGCCATCGAATATGGTGGTGGTATACGGCCACGGCGGCGACCAGGTGCGCGAGCAGATTTGTGATCAAGACGTTGCCTGGGCACTGCAGGCCGAGCAGCTGGGCACCGGCCACGCACTGAAAATGGCACTGTCGCAGCTGCCCAAGGTTGGCCGCACCCTGGTGCTGTACGGTGATGTACCGCTGACCACCGTCGACACCCTGCAAAAGCTGCTGGATGCCGCGCAAAACGGCATCAGCCTGCTCACCGACGTACTGGCCGACGCCAGCGGTTACGGCCGCATCGTGCGTAATGCAGCAGGCGAGATCGTGGCCATTGTGGAAGACAAAGACTGCAATGCCGAGCAGAAAGCCATCCGCGAGATCAACACCGGCATGATGGTGCTGCCCAACGACAAGCTGGAAGGCTGGCTGGGCGAGCTGCGCAACGGCAACGCCCAAGGCGAGTACTACCTTACCGATGTGATCGAGCTGGCCGTGCGCGACGGCATGGCCGTGCCGGGTGTCAGCGTGGCTGCCGGCTGGGAAGCCGCGGGCGTCAACAACAAGGTGCAGCTGGCCGAGCTGGAACGCCAGCTGCAGCAAAACCAGGCGCGGGCGCTGCTGACAGCCGGCGTGATGCTGGCCGACCCGGCCCGTATCGATATCCGCGGCCAACTCCAGCACGGCATGGATGTCAGCATCGATGTCGGTTGCGTGTTCGAGGGCCAGGTAACGCTGGGCGATAATGTAGAAATCGGCGCTTACTGCGTACTGAAAAATGTACAGATCGCCGCTGGTACCCGCATCGCGCCGTACTCGCATCTGGAAGACGCCGTGGTGGGCGAAGCCTGTCGCATCGGCCCGTACGCCCGTCTGCGCCCAGGCGCAGAGTTGGCCGCACACGTACACGTGGGCAACTTTGTGGAAATCAAGAAAGCCACCGTGGGCGAAGGCTCCAAGGTGAACCACCTCACGTATATTGGCGATGCGCAGATCGGTAGCAAGGTCAATGTGGGCGCGGGCTCCGTTACCTGCAACTACGATGGCGTGAACAAGTTCAAGACCGTTATCGGCGATAACGTGTTTGTCGGCTCCGGCACCCTGATGGTGGCGCCGGTGACGCTGGAAGAGGGTGCCACCATTGGCGCCGGCTCCGTGCTGACCAAAACCGCCCCCGCCGGCCAGCTCACCGTTGCCCGCGCCAAACAGTTGACCGTACCTGGCTGGCAGCGCCCGCAAAAGCTGAAATAAGCGGCGAGACCGCACCGCCGCCACACCGCCAGCGCGCCGTGCCCTGGCGGTTTTTTCATGCTGCCGCCGGTGGCGTATCGTCCCCTTGTCATTCGCCATACCGGCTGCTAATATTTCGCGAAACTTACGAATCGAAATATTTTAATGACCAAACGTAACACCCAGCAGCGTCGCCACGCCATTGTGGCCCTGGTGCAAGAGCGTGGCGAAGTGAGTGTAGAAGACCTCACCCAGCGTTTTGCCACCTCCGAAGTCACCATCCGCAAAGACCTGGCCCTGCTGGAAACCGGCGGCCTGCTGCTGCGCCGTTACGGCGGTGCCGTGTCGCTACCCACCGAAATGGTGGCCGAAAGCGACCCGGTGAAAGTTTCGGAACGAAAGCAGGCTATCGCCCGTGCCGCTGCCGAGCGCATCCGCGACCACAATCGCGTGATTATCGATAGCGGTACCACCACCAGCGCCATGATCCCGCTGCTGGGCAACAAACGCGGCCTGATCGTGATGACCAACTCGCTGAATGTGGCGGGCAGCCTGCGCGAGCTGGAAAACGAACCCACGCTGCTGATGACCGGCGGCACCTGGGACCCGCATTCCGAATCGTTTCAGGGCCAGATCGCCGAGCAGGTGCTGCGCTCCTACGATTTTGACCAGTTATTCATCGGTGCTGACGGCATCGACCTGGCGCGTGGTACCACCACCTTCAACGAACTGGTAGGGCTGTCGCGCGTGATGGCCGAAGTCTCGCGCGAAGTGGTGGTGATGGTGGAATCCGACAAGATCGGCCGCCGCATTCCCAACCTGGAACTGCCGTGGGCACGCATCCAGACCCTGATCACCGACGACGCCCTGGCCCCCGACGCCAGGGAAACCATTCTGGCCAAAGGGGTCTCGCTGATCTGTGCCCCCTTTCGCCATGCTTGATACAAGGAGAAGTCTATGTGCGGCATCGTAGGCGCCATTGCGCGTCGTAATATTGTTCCTGTGCTGGTAGAAGGCCTGAAGCGCCTGGAATACCGTGGCTACGACTCGTCCGGCATCGCCGTGCACGTAGGCAGCGACATCACCCGCGTACGCCGGGTTGGCCGCGTGGCCGAAATGGAAGCCGCCGCCCAGGCCGATAATGTGCAAGGCGAGCTGGGCATTGGCCACACCCGCTGGGCCACCCACGGCGGTGTGACCGAATACAACGCCCACCCGCACGTGTCGCACGGCCTGATTGCCGTGGTGCACAACGGCATCATCGAAAACCACGAAGAAAAGCGCGAAGCCCTGAAAGCCGCCGGCTACGTGTTCGAATCGCAAACCGACACCGAAGTCATCGCCCACCTGGTACACCAGTACTACGTGGTAGAAAAAGACCTGTTCCGTGCCGTACACCGTGCCACCCGCGAGCTCACCGGTGCCTACGCCATCGGCGTTATCGCGCTGGACCGCCCGGACGAACTGGTGTGCGCGCGCATGGGCTGCCCGCTGCTGGTGGGCCTGGGCGAAGGTGAAAACTTCATCGCCTCCGACGTCTCCGCCGTGCTGTCTGCCACCCGCCGCGTCATCTTCCTGGAAGAGGGCGACATCGGCCACCTTACCCGCGACAGCGTGAAGCTGATCGACAAAGACGACCAGCCGGTAGAACGCAAAGTACACGTATCCGACGTGTCGCTGGCGTCGCTGGAGCTGGGCCCGTACAGCCACTTCATGCAGAAAGAAATCCACGAACAGCCGAAAGCACTGTCCGACACCATCGAAGTGGTGCTGGACGACGGCTTCGTGCCCGAGCTGTTCGGTCCCGCTGCGGCCAACGTACTGCCGCAGCTGACCGGCGTGAAGATCCTGGCCTGCGGCACCAGCTACTACGCCGGCCTTACCGCCAAATACTGGATCGAAAGCATCGCCGGTGTGGTGTGCGACGTGGAAATCGCCAGCGAATACCGCTACCGCGACGCCTACGCCGACCCGAACCACCTGGTGGTGACCATCTCGCAGTCCGGCGAAACGCTGGACACCATGGAAGCGCTGAAATACGCCAAGAGCCTGGGCCACCAGCACGCGCTGTCCATCTGCAACGTGCGCGAATCCGCCATCCCGCGTGCGTCCGAACTGGTGTTCTACACCCGCGCTGGCGCCGAAATCGGCGTGGCCTCCACCAAGGCCTTCACCACCCAGCTGGTTAGCCTGTTTGCGCTGGCGGTCACGCTGGGCAAGGTACGCGGCCGCGTCAGTGCCGAGCAAGAGGCACAATACCTGGACGAGCTGCGCCACCTGCCGGGCAGCGTACAGCACGCGCTGAACCTGGAGCCGCAGATCAAGGCCTGGAGCAGCCAGTTTGCCGCCAAGAACGACGCCCTGTTCCTCGGCCGTGGCCTGCATTACCCCATCGCGCTGGAAGGCGCGCTGAAGCTGAAGGAAATCTCCTACATCCACGCCGAAGCCTACCCGGCCGGCGAGCTGAAACATGGCCCGCTAGCGCTAGTGGACGAAAACATGCCGGTAGTGGTGATCGCCCCCAACGACGTGCTGCTGGAAAAAGTGAAATCCAATATGCAGGAAGTGCGCGCCCGTGGCGGCGAACTGTTCGTGTTTGCCGACGCCGACAGCCACTTTGTCGATTCCGACGGCGTACACGTTATCCGCACCCCGCGCCACGTGGGCGTGCTCAGCCCCATCGTGCACTCCATCCCGGTGCAGATCCTGGCCTACCACGTTGCCCTGGCGCGTGGCACCGACGTGGACAAACCACGCAACCTGGCCAAATCGGTGACCGTGGAATAAGGTTGGCCGCAGGCAGCTGACTGCGCCGAATAAAGTCTGTCGGATCCGAATAAAGTTCGTCGGAGTCTGAGTGAAGAGAGGGGGCCGTTGGCCCCCTCTACGTTTTTTGGCAAGTGAAAGTGTACGGAGGCTGAAAAGGGAAGATATGGGCTGTAACAGCTTCTCGGCCGAAGCTGCCTGTCGACAGGTGGGGGGACGTCCAGCGAACGAAGTGAGCAGAAGTTGAGCGCATTGTTAGGCTGCGTGCTCACTCAATAACTCCCGCTCGGTTGATGATGGGAAACCTACAATTCCATCAGGTATGCCATTGGTCGTAAACTCTCTGTCAAGATATTTTTGCGCAACCAGTTACGTAGTTCATCAGCGGTTAGGATGTGCTTTCTTTCGTACCTAAAGTCTTGCCTCCGCCTGGAGGGTGACGACGTCGCCAGACCCGCGTACGGCTGCCTAAAACGTGGCTGCTGGTAGACGGCACCCGGGTCAATTTGACAGCAGGGATGGTGGTGAGTGCGGAAATCAAGACCGGTAAGAGGTAGGTGATGGATTATTTTTTAAGTCCAGTATCGAAAATTGGCTCAGAGTCATTGAAAGAAAGATAAAGCATGAAATTTTTCAGTGCATGTTTTTTTCTTGTGCTTTTAATTTTGCAAGGCTGCCAAGAGCGC
>JAIXTB010000067.1 GCA_027484385.1 Neisseriaceae bacterium
CGGTCGCATTGCGCAGGTCGGATACCATCTTTGCGGTGATTTCCGCCATGGTGAACTCCTTGAATATATTCGGATACGTTGAAACTGAGGTCTAAAAAAAGGGGCTTTCGCCCCTTTTCTGCTTACTCGGCAGCAGCCGGTTCAGCAGCGATGATTTCCTGGATTGCCTGAGCGCGGCCTTCCAGAACAGCATCGGCGATACCGCGAGCGTACAGGCGGATAGCGCGGCTGGAGTCATCGTTACCCGGGATAACGTAGTCGATGCCTTCCGGCGAGTTGTTGGTATCAACAACACCAATTACCGGGATACCCAGTTTTTTGGCTTCAACAACAGCACCTTTCTGGTAGCCGGTATCGATTACGAAGATCGCGTCCGGCAGACCTTTCATATCCTTGATACCGCCCAGCGAACGCTCCAGTTTTTCAACGTCGCGTTGCAGGTCCAGCAGTTCTTTCTTGTTGAAACCGGACTGATCGCCAGCTTCGAGCTGAGCACGCTTGTCTTCAAGACGCTTGATGGACTGCTTCACGGTCTTGTAGTTGGTCAGCATGCCGCCCAGCCAGCGGTGATCCACGAACGGCGCACCTGCACGGGTGGCTTCTTCGCGGACGATCTCACGCGCCTGACGCTTGGTACCCACGAACAGAACGTTACCCTTGTTGGCAGTCAGACGACGCACATATTCCTGAGCCTGCACGAACAGCGGCAGGGTTTTTTCCAGGTTGATGATGTGAATCTTGTTGCGGCTGCCAAAGATGTACTGAGCCATCTTCGGGTTCCAGAAGCGGGTTTGGTGGCCGAAGTGTACGCCGGCCTCAAGCATTTGACGCATGGTCACATTGGTGGACATTCTGAATCTCCAAAAGGGTTATGCCTCCATCCGTACAGACAACCCGCTAGCGGGCACCCTTTGGTACGGATGTGCGTGATATCCCCCAAAAATTGAGGGAACTCGCAATTCTAGCACTATCGAACAGCCACCTTCAAGCCGTTCAGATATCCCCGTCCGGGTTCTGCTTGCGCAGATGGCGGCGGCGCACTATCCACAAAATGAGCCAGGTGGGCAAAACCCCCAGAAAAAACACGATGATGCCGCTGCGGATTGCGCTCTCTTGCGCCACAGCAAGCATGAGCACCACATACAGCCAACCTATCAGAACGAGGTACATATCAAACGTCCGTTTGAAAAATTATCGGAATTCTGACAAGAATACCGCACCGCACAGACAGAGTGACACATCATGCAAACCCGCCTCACCGACACCTTCGGCATTTCCCTCCCCCTGGTTTGCCCCGGCATGAGCTACATTGCCGTGCCCGAGCTGGTGGCAGCCACCAGCAATGCAGGCGGCCTGGGCATCCTGGCTACCGGCCCGCTCAGCGCAGAACAAACCCGCGCCGCCATCCGCCGCATTCGCGAGCTGACTGACAAGCCATTCGGTATCGGCTGCACGCTGATGATGCCGGGCGCGCGGGAAAACGCCGAAGTCGCGCTGCAAGAAAAAGTGCCGGTGATCAACTTCTCGCTGGGCAAGGGCGACTGGATCGTCAAACGCGCGCGCGAATACGGCGGCAAGGTCATCGCCACGGTAGTCACCGAAAAACACGCCATCTCGGCAGAAAAAGCCGGCGTAGACGCCCTGCTGGTGACCGGCCACGAAGCAGCCGCGCACGGCGGCGAAGTCACCTCGCTGGTGCTGATCCCCGCCATCCGCAAGGTATCCAGCCTGCCTATTATCGCTGCCGGTGGTTTTGGCACCGGTAGCGGGCTGGTCGCCGCACTGGCACTGGGCGCAGACGGCATCGCCATGGGCAGCCGCCTGGCCATGACCCGCGAAAGCCCGGTACACCAACGCACTAAAGAGATGATTCGCGAACGCAGCGTGGCCGACACTATTTATTCCAAGAATTTTGACGGCCTGTGGTGCCGGGTGATGGATTCCGCTACCGCCCGCAAAGCCACCCGCAAGCCGCTGGGCCTGCTTACCGCAGCCTGGCGCGCCATGCGTATCAGCCGCAAAATGCATATGCCGGTGGCCAAGGTCGTCATTGGCGGCCTGCTCACCCAGCCACAGTCGCTACGCCAGCTGGCACAGTTTGGCGCTGCTACCGAATCCATCCGCCTGTCCATCGAGGAGGGCAACCACGAGCAAGGTGTGCAGTTGATTGGCCAGGTGCAAGGCTTGATTGACGACGTCCCCACCGTGGCCGAGCTATTCATCCGCCTGCAAGACGAGGCACGCCGCTGCCAGCAAAACCTGCCCCGTTTCTGATTGCCTGCCGGCAGCGCATTGCTTATTTTGCAAATGATATTTATTATCAAATAGCAATGCGCCTGCCACCGCCCGGCAAGCGCCCGTGCACCCCTTGCACAGGAAGACGCCATGTTCGAGCTTGCCTACGACATTCAACACATTCACACCTGCACGCCCTCACCAGGCTGCCAGCAGCCATGCCATGGCTTGCGCATACCCGCCAACCGACTCACCCTCATCAGCAGCCCGAACAGCCAGCACAGCACCGCGCTGCTGGATACGCTAGCCGGGTGCCAAGGGCAGCTATGCGGCCAACTCTTCGGCCAGCCGCTTTCGCACGGCCGCGTGGACATCGCCCGCCTGAGTGCACAGACCACCACCCACAGCCGGCTGCGGCTGGGCGATTTTGTGATGCAAGCCCGCCGCCCGCACTGGCTGGCCAGGCCGCAAGCCATCGACCACGAAGCCGTCAGCCAGGCACTGCACACCCTGGGCATCAGCGAGCTGGCGCAGCACAAGTTGCACACCCTGAACCCGGCACAACGCCAGCTGGCCTGCCTGGCGCAAGCGCTGGCCGGCCACGCTCCCGTGCTGCTACTGGACGAGCCCGCCAGCCTGCTGACACCCGCCAGCCGCGACATACTGCTACGCAGCCTGGCCGCACTGGCACTACGTGGCCGCACCATTATCTGCACCCTGCAAAACAGCCAGGCCCACCAGACACACGCCCACTGGCTGATACAACTCAATGCAGATGGCCACGCACGACAAGGCACCCCCGCACAGCAGCACACACCGGCACTGGCGGCCTGACGTGCACCAGCAAGTGGGCATGCGATGCTGCACAGCGTAGAATGGCCAGCCCAGCCCTCTGCCTGCCTTCGCCCATGAGCCTGCACCTGCCCGCCCAGCCCAACCCGCACCTCCCCACCCGCTGGTGCCTGTTCGACGGTAACAGCCTGTACCTGCAAGACAGCCAGCTGCCGGCCACACCACCCGGCCCGCACAGCCAGCCCTGCTATATCGGCCATAACGATGCGGCCAACCTGTACAGCGCCGAGCTGATTGGCCCCGCCCCGGCAGGCTGGCAGAAAGTCACCCTGCGCCAGGCGCTCTACACCCTGCCTGCCGACACCAGTGCCCTGCTGGCGCGTGCCGCCCAGCTGCGGCGCTTTCACCAGACCCACCGCTACTGCGGCGCCTGTGCCGGCCCGCTGCAAGCACACCCGCACGACCAAGGCCGCCACTGCCCGGCCTGCGGCGAGGTGTATTACCCGCGCCTGTCGCCAGCCATGATGGTGCTCATCACCCGTGGCCGCGAGGTGCTGCTGGCGCGCAGCCCGCACTTTGCCCCCGGCATGTACAGCGCGCTGGCCGGTTTTGTCGAGCCTGGCGAAACGCTGGAAGCCTGCGTGCACCGCGAAGCCTTCGAGGAGGTAGGTGTACGCCTGCACAAGCCGCGTTACGCCATGTCGCAATCGTGGCCCTTCCCGCACTCGCTGATGCTGGCCTTTGTGGCGGAATACCACAGTGGCGATATCACACCGCAGCCCGGCGAGATCGAAGATGCCGCCTGGTTCGATATCGATGCGCTGCCCATCATCCCGCCGGAACGCTCCATCGCTTACTTTTTGATTACAGAACACATTCAGCAGTTACGCAGCCAGCCGGCAGCGTAACGCACCCGCGCCCCACCCCCGGCAAGCCATGTCCAGCACATGGCTTTTTCTATTTGAAAATGCCATCAGCACCGCGCTATTTTCTATTCAGTCCTTTAAAAACCGCCTTGTCCGTTTTAATATCAAAACACATAAAAAACAGGCGGCCCAACGATAGCCGCCGTCACCCAATCAAAGCACATCTGCAAGGATAAAAATCATGGGGAAATTGACGCTGGCACAGCGCCTGGGCTTAGGCTTTGGTGCTGTCATTCTGCTATTGGTCTTGGGCTCTGCCTTCACGCTCTTCCGGCTCACCGTGATTCAGACACGGGTTTCCGAGCTGGTAGAACACCGCATTCCGGTGATCCAGTACTCGCGTACGCTCAGCGGCTCGCTGCTGGCCTCTACCAACGCGGCGCGCACCATCCTGCTGGAAAGTGACGACAAGCTGGTAGAAGAAAAAATGGCGATCCTGAAAAAATCCGTGATCACCGCCAACCAGCAGTTCAAGCTCATGCAGGAAATCTCGTCCGACCCGGAAGAGCTGGTACTGGTAGAGAAGATCGGCAAATCGCTAGCCGAATTCAACCGGCTAACCGACAAGCTTATCCCCATGATTACCAAGCAAAAATGGGATGCCTCCATTATTGTAAGCGAAAAAATGGAGCCACAAGAAGGCCTGCTCGGCATGCAGCTGGACAAGCTGATTGCGCACCATACCAAAGTGATGGAAGAGCAAAAATCGTCCACCACCAGCACCCTGCGCGACACCATGGTGGCGGCCATCATTGCCATCATCGCTAGTGTCGGTGCCAGCGTGGTCGTGGCCCTGCTGATTGCCCGCACCCTTACCCGCCAGATCGGCGGCGAGCCGGACTACGCCGCCACCGTGATGAAAGAAATCGCCCATGGCAACCTGGGGGTACAGGTCAACCTGAGCAAGGGTGACAACAGCTCCCTGCTGTACAACCTGTCGCGCATGACGCGCGAGCTGAACGACGCCCTGCGCACCGTAGAGCGCAGCGTGCAGGAAAGCGGCAATGCCTCGCAAGAACTGCGTGACACCATGCAGCGCCTGATGAACCGCAGCGAAGAACAGAACCGCGCCGCTGACGAAATGGCAACAGTTATCCAGCAAATGGCCGTCGGCGTGCGCGAGCTGCACCAAAGTGCAGGTAGCGCCGAAATGGCCGCCCGCAACGCCAGCGGCGATGCCCGCAACGGCGTAGAAGTCATCAAGGGTGCCGTAAAAGAAATGGACGCCATCAGCACCTTGATCCAGAGCACCGCCGGCAGCATCCACGAGCTGGGCCGCCAGTCGCAAACCATTGACAACATTGTGTCGGTAATTCGTGACGTAGCCGACCAGACCAACCTGCTGGCCCTGAACGCCGCCATCGAAGCCGCCCGCGCCGGCGAGCAAGGCCGCGGCTTTGCCGTGGTGGCCGACGAAGTACGCAAACTGGCCGAGCGCACCACCAAGGCCACCGGCGAAATTGCCCAGATGATCGGCGCCATCCGCGTCAGCTCGCAACAAGCTGTAGAGGCCATGAACCAGTCGGTAGAGCGCGCCCATAGCAGCGCCACCCAGGGCCAGCGCGCGGGCGAATCCATCGTGGCTATCCAGGACGGTACCGAAAACGTGGGCCAGAGCGTGCTGTCGATAGCCAGTGCCCTGTCCGAGCAAGCGCGCTCCGGCGAGCAGGTGTCGCGCGAAGTCGAGCGCATTACCAGCATTGCCCACCGTAACCGCGAAGCCGCCGACGAGGCCGCCCGCGCCGCCGCCCGCATGAGCGAGCTGACCGAAGAGATTCGCCAGAGCTTTAGCCGCTTCCGCACCAACTAAGGTTGGCCGCAAGGCCGCCAATACACAGCCACCCCACGGGGTGGCTTTTTCACGCCTGCGGCCAGCCTGCGCCCACCAAAAACAACACCCCCTTGCCACGACAGCAAGGGGGTGTTTCACAAAACCATAGCAACGCTACGCTCAGGCTTTGGCCGGTACCGCCGCCAGCACCGCTTTCAGCAGCTGCCAGGCGTGGCCGACCGAGGCCACCTCCACGCGCTCGCCCGGGGCATGCGCGCCGCGGATATTGGGGCCAAACGACACCATATCCATGTGCGGGTACTTGGCGCCGATAATGCCGCACTCCAGGCCAGCGTGAATCACCTGCACGCCCGATTCAGCGTCAAACTGCTCGCGGTATACGCGCTGGAACAGGGCCAACAGCGGCGATGACGGATTCGGCGCCCAGCCGGGGTAGCCGCCTTCGGTTTCGGTGGCAAAACCGGCCAGCTTGAACAGCGCCACGATCTCGGCCGCCAGGTTGCGAAAGCCACTATCCAGCAGCGAGCGCACCATCAGGTTGGCAAACACCTTGCCCTCGTCGATGGCAATCACGCCCAGGTTGTTGGAGGTTTCCACTACGCCGGCCACACGCTGGCTCATGCGTTTCACGCCATGCGGTGCGGCGTGCAGCGCTGCCAGAATGGCGTCCTGATCGGCTTGCGCCATCATGCTGCTGGCGGCGGCAGGGTTGGCCGCAATGGCCACGCCTTCGTCCACGCCGGCCAGCTCAAAGCGCATCAGCGCCTGGTAGGCGTCGATCGCAGCGGCCACTTGCTCGGCCTGCGCTGCCGGGTAGGCCACTACGGCAAAAGCCTCGCGCGCCAGCGCATTGCGGGCGGTGCCGCCATTGAACGACACCAGGCGCAGCGGCAGCGTTGCAGCCAGCTCGGCCAGCAGGCGAATCAGCACCTTGTTAGCGTTACCGCGTCCCAGGTGGATGTCGGCACCGGAGTGCCCGCCCACCAGGCCGGAGACCACCAGCTGCTGCGCGGTGTAGCCAGCCGGCAGCGGCTCTTGTGCGTAAGTGCGGCGTACGTTCACATCGATGCCACCAGCGCAGCCCATGTAGAACTCGCCCCACTCCTCGGTATCGATGTTGATCATCATCTGGCCCTGCAGCAGCGTGGGCGACAGGCCCAGCGCGCCGCCCATGCCGGCCTCTTCGTCCAGCGTCATCAGCACTTCTACCGGGCCGTGGGCGATGTCGTCGGCCGACAGTACGGCCAGGCCCAGCGCCACGCCGATGCCGTTATCGGCGCCCAGCGTGGTGTTTTCGGCGATCAGCCAGCCGCCTTTCAGCACAGGGCGGATCGAGTCATTGAAGAAGTCGTGCACTGTGCCGGTATTGGCCTGGCACACCATGTCCAGGTGGCCTTGCAGTACCACGCCGATGCGGTCTTCCATGCCGGGCGTGGCGGGTTTGCGTACCACCAGGTTGCCCACCTCGTCCACGGCGGTGTCCAGGCCACGCAGCTCGGCCCAGCCTTTCAGGTAGTCGCGCAGCGCTTGCTCGTGCTTGGACGGGCGCGGGATGTCACACAGGGTCTGGAAGTGTTCCCAGACGGCACGGGGTTCGAATTCGGCAATGTTTACCACGACAACAAGCTCCTTTGCGGTATTCAGGGGACAGTTCACAGCCTTGTGCGCCATGAACAAGGGGCGGCCGCGGTGCCGCCCCACAATCTGCTTGCCTGTACTGTAACACGCGGCCCCCTAAGCGTCATTTGCACTAATCGGCCAGTATTTGCCCGCCCACAGCAACAAAGCAGCGGTGGCATTTATCAATAGCGCAGCGTGCTGCCTTTGGCTCACAGGCTAGTCAGCGGGCACTTGGCGTGACTTTTGATTTTGTACATAATCAAGAAAAGGAGATCGCCATGCCAGCCTGCTACCTGCCCCACCCCGCCGCTACCGCCTGCCCCCTGCCGCTATACGGCAGCCGGGTCGCGGCCGGCTTCCCCTCGCCTGCTGACGACTATCTGGAAGGCCAGCTGGACCTGAACCGCTACCTGATAGACGACAGCGCCGCCTGCTTCATGGTGCGGGTCAGCGGCGACAGCATGCAGGGTGCGGGCATACTCGACGGCGACTTGCTGGTGATCAACCGCAGCCTGGCCGCCCGCCACGGCCACATTGTGCTGGCGGTGGTAGAAGGCGACTTTACCGTGAAGCGCCTGCACCAGCAGGGCGGCCGCACCGCGCTGCTACCGGACAACCCCGCCTACCCGCCCATCGACATCGGCCCCGGCCAGGAGCTGCACATCTGGGGCGTGGTCAGCGCCTGCGTACGGCGCCTGCTGCCATGAGCAGCCTTGCCCTGGTAGACGGCAACAGCTTCTATACCAGCTGCGAGCGCGTGTTCCGCCCCGACCTCGCCGGCAAGCCCATCATCGTGCTGAGCAATAACGACGGCTGCGTGGTGGCGCGCAGCGCCGAAGCCAAAGCACTGGGCATCCCCGGCTTTGCGCCTTACCACCAGGTGGAAGCACGGTGCCGCCACCATGGCGTAGCAGTATTCAGCTCCAACTACGCCCTGTACGGCGACATGAGCCGGCGCATGATGCAGGTGATTGCACGCTGGGGCGTCAGCCAGGAGGTGTACAGCATCGATGAATGCTTTCTTGGCCTGGACGGCATCCCCGATCAGCGCCAGCATGCGGCCAAGCTGCGCGCCGACGTCCTGCAGCGCGTCGGCATCCCCTGCTGCGTGGGCATAGGCCGCAGCAAAACGCTGGCCAAGCTGGCCAACCACGTGGCCAAGACACGGCCGCAATGCCAAGGGGTATTCGGCTGGGACTGGCTGACACCGCACTACCAGGACCTGCTGCTGAGCCGGCTAGCCGTGGGCGAGGTATGGGGCATAGGCCGCCAGCTGGCCAGCCGCCTGGCCGCCTGCGGCATACACAGCGCACTGGCGCTCAAACACGCCGATGCGGCCAGCATCCAGCGCCAGTTCAATGTGGTGGTGGCCCGCACCGTGGCCGAGCTCAACGGCGAAACCTGCATCGGCCCCGACGACATCCACGCCGACAAACAGCAGCTCATCTCCAGCCGCAGCTTTGCCCGGCAAGTAAGCGACTTCGACACCCTGGCCAGCGCCATCAGCCACCACGCCGCGCGCTGCGCCGAAAAGCTGCGCCGCCAGCACGGCCTGGCCAACCTAGTAGGCGTCAGCATCCGCACCAACCGCTTTCGCGAGCAAGATCGCCAATACCGTGGCTGGATTGTGGTCGCCCTGCCCGGCCCCAGCAGCGACAGCACCGACCTCACGCGCGCGGCGCTGGCCGGCCTGCGCCAGATTTATCGTGAAGACTGCAGCTACAAAAAAGCCGGTGTGGTACTAATGGGGCTGGACAGCACCACACACGGCCAGCAAAGCCTACTGGGCAGCGCGGCCAACCCGCGCCGCCAGCAGCTCATGCACACGCTGGACCGCATCAACCGCCAGTTTGGCCATGGCACACTCAGGTTGGCCGCAGAAAACCTGCACGACGGCTGGGCCATGCGCCAGGAGCTGCGCTCGCCACGCTGGACCACGCAGTGGGACGAGCTGCCACGGGTACGCTAAGGCATACGCGCTCAGTTGAGGAAAAACAAAAGTTCACGTAAGAAAGTGATGATTTAACTCACGCATCATCCTGTCGCAAGCTAGGGCCTGTTAACGCTGCACAGCGCACCACCGCCACAGGAACCACCATGAACGCACGCCACCAGCCCGCCAGCCAGCCACGCAGCCCCTCCTACTACAGCGCTACCATCACACAAGAAAGCGACTACCCCACGCTGCAAGGCACCGTAGACGCCGACGTCGCCATTATCGGCGGCGGTTTTACCGGCGTGGCCACCGCCGTAGAGCTGGCCGAGCGTGGCCTGCGCGTGGTGCTGCTGGAGCAAAACAAGATAGGCTGGGGTGCCAGCGGCCGAAACGGCGGCCAGGTAACCGGCAGCCTGTCCGGCGACGGCGCCATGCGCCAGCAGATGCGGCCAACCCTGGGCCAGGACGTAGACGACTTCATCTGGCAGCTACGCTGGCGCGGCCACGACATCATCCAGCAGCGTGTGGCACGCTACGGCATCGCCTGCGACCTCAAGCACGGCCACCTGCACGCTGCCATGAAACCCGCCCACATGGCCGAGCTGCAAGCCAGCTACCACGAGGCGCAACGCCGCGGCATGGGCGACGACGTGACCCTGCTGGACGCCGCCGGCGTGCGCGAACACCTGGCCACCGACCTGTACTGCGGCGCCCTGAAAAACCGCCGCAACCTGCACCTGCACCCGCTCAACCTGTGCCTGGGCGAAGCCCGCGCCGCTGCCAGCCTGGGCGCGCAGCTTTATGAACACACCGAAGTGCTGGACATCGTGCACGGCAGCCGCCCAGCCATCGTCACCGCGCAAGGCCGCGTCAACGCCCACCACATCCTGCTGGCCGGTGACGTGTACCACAAGCTGGCGCAGGACAAACTGGGCGGCAAGATCTTCCCTGCCATGGGCGGCATCGTCACCACCCGCCCGCTGGGCGAACTTGCCAAAACCCTGAACCCCCACGACCTGGCGGTATACGACTGCCGCTTTGTGCTGGACTACTACCGCATGACCGCCGATGGCCGCCTGCTATTTGGCGGCGGCGCCAACTACAGCGGCCGCGACTCGCGCGACATCGCCGCCGAGCTGCGCCCCTGCATCGAGCGCACCTTCCCACAGCTCAAAGGGGTGGAAATCGACTACCAGTGGAGCTGCGCCATGGGCATTGTGGTGAACCGCATCCCGCAGCTGGGCAAGCTGTCGGACAACGTATGGTACTGCCAGGGCTACTCCGGCCACGGCGTAGCCACCAGCCACATCATGGGCGAAATCATGGCCGAAGCCATCACCGGCACCCTGAGCCAGTTCGACACCTTTGCCGCCTGCAAGCACATCCGCGTACCGCTAGGCAGCAAGCTGGGCAACCCGCTACTGGCCGCCGGCATGTGGTACTACCAAATGCTGGAAAAGCTGCGCTAAGACAAGCGTCAAGCCTGCCCTTCCGCGCAAACACGGCACGGCGGCCAACGTTGGCCGCAAGCTTGTTGCCACGGCAATAAGGACGCGTGGGGAATGAAGCGATGGGTGTGTGCCCGCCGGAGATGCGGGCTGCGCGGGCACTACCGGCGTTGGCGTTTTCTTGGTCGTGACACGGCTGGCGTTAGCGAAGATTGCCGGTAGAAATGATGCCACTAATACTAAATAGCCAGCGGGCCTGCACACCAGAGAGGGTTGCGTTGCGCCCGCCGTTTAGCGGTGAGGGTTTGCCCGGTGGTGATATGGGTTTCGGTGTAGCTGTCGGTATCGCTGTTTTCTTTACCGCTGGCGCGGTTGGCGTTGGCGAACACGCTGAGCCCTCCCCGGTGCATGTAGCGTCGCCATGAGTGTTGGCGTACATGCCTCGTCTCCGGTCATTGTTAGCCCTTTTGCGTAGCACTGGCTTTTAGTGCCGCCAGCGATAGCACCTCTTCGTAAACCCCTGGCCAATCCTCGTTAGCACGCTTCACCACGCCCTGCATCAGCCCGTCCAGCGGTGGCACGGGTTGCGGCGGTGGCAGCTGATGATAAGGCGCAGCCATCAACGGGTGGTCCAGCAACGGGTTGGCCAAGCCTTCCCATTCGCGTAGCCGGAATAACAACAGGATTTCCACCGGCACCCGCCCCAGGTCCCACTCGGTGCTGAAGTCATAAAACTTGGTCAGCGTGTCGCGTCCGGCTTGGTGGGTGTGGCGGTCACAGGCTGCCAGAAGGCACGGCACCAGCGCCACCGGGTCTGGCGTGCGCCAGTGCTGTAGCAGGGCCTCGTAGATCGGTTCGTCGTAAGCGTAGGCTGGCCAG
>JAIXTB010000270.1 GCA_027484385.1 Neisseriaceae bacterium
CCATCCCGATCGACCTGGCCATGAAGGTAGCCGACCAGCTCAAAGCCAAAGGCAAAGTGAGCCGTGGCCAGCTGGGCGTGCATATCCAGGAAGTCTCGCAGGAGCTGGCACAGTCTTTCGGTCTGGATCGTGCCCGCGGTGCGCTGGTGGTACGCGTAGAGCCTGCCGGCCCTGCCAGCCGTGCCGGGGTGCAGATTGGCGACATCATCCTGCGCCTGAACGGCCAGAATGTGGAAAGCTCGCGCGACCTGCCACGCATGGTGGGCGACCAGCCGCCGGGCGCACAGATCAAGCTGGGCGTGTGGCGCAAGGGCAAAGAGCAGAATATCGAAGCCATCCTGGCAGAGCTGGCGCCAGAACAGACACAAGCTACGCCGGAGCAAAGCCAGCCGGACGTGCCGCAAAGCTACCAGTTTGGCAAACTGGGCCTGACGCTGTCCGAGCTGAGCGCCAGCGACAAGCAGGAGCTGGGCATCCGTGGCGGGCTGTTTGTGCAAAAGGTACAGGGCCTGTCTGCCCGTGCCGGCCTGCAGCACGGCGATATCATCATCGGCCTGAACCAGGTGGAGATCACCACGGTGAAAGGCTTTGAAAAGGCCCTGAACGATGCACGCGGCAATATTGCGCTGCTGGTAAGACGTGGCGACAGCACGCTGTTTGTACCGCTACGCATGAACTGATTTCCAGCCGCCGCCAGGCGGCTTTTTTACGCCGGTACGGTATGGCCGAACATACGGCCAGCCACACGGCGGCGCTCGAAACAAAGGAGAAACCATGAGCTTTCTGACAACCGACCTGTACGATGCCCATGAAGGCCGCGTAGCCGTGCTGGAACCCATGCTGAAAAGCTACGGCGGCAAGCCGCGCTTTTGCGGCCAGGTCGTCACCCTGAAACTGTACGAAGACAACACCCTGGTGCGCGAAATGCTGGCCGAGCCCGGTGCGGGCAAGGTGCTGGTGGTAGACGGTGGCGGCTCGAAACGCTGCGCGCTGCTAGGCGACCAGATTGCCGAGCTGGCGGTGAAAAACCAGTGGGAAGGTGTAGTGATCTACGGCTGCATCCGCGACTCGGTCGCCATCGCAGCGCTGCCGCTGGGCGTGCGCGCACTGGACACCAACCCGAAAAAATCGGTGAAGCGCAACGAAGGCACGCGGGACCTGGTGCTGAATTTTGCCGGGGTGGACTTTACCCCAGGCCACTGGCTCTACGCCGACGAAGACGGGGTACTGCTCTCCCCTGTGGCCTTGCTCTGATACGTCACCGCCTGGCGGTGGCGCGGGTGTGCCGGCAGCAGCGGTGACAGGCTGTCGCGCACCCACAGCAGCATCTGGTCGGCCCAGGTGTGATCTTCGGGCACCAGGTGTTCCGGCTCATCCAGCGTCGCCGCGGTAATGTCGATTTCGTCCGGCGAGCCTTCGTGCCGGTAGCTCAGCGTGGTACCGCACTGCGGGCAAAAGCCACGCTTTACCCCCAACGAAGAATGATACAGCCGCAATTCGCCCTGCCATTGCAGGTCGATACTGCGCACAGTAAACCAGGTCACAAAGGGCGCGCCGCTCGCCTTGCGGCACGATGCGCAGTGGCAATGGGTGACATGGTAAGGTTGGCCGCGAAAACGGTAACTTACCGCACCGCACAAGCATCTTCCCTGCATCGTCGCCACCTTTCTGTGAAAATCATTCAATTGTCACTATAGCCAAGGTGCCACACCGGGAAAAGTGGTGCGGCGCAATAAATTGCACCCAATAAAAAAGACAGCCAAGGCTGTCTTTTTTATTGCCTTGCGGCCAACCTCAGGCCGGCTGTACCGGCGTGGCGCCTTTTACCTCGGTGATCACATTGTGCTCGTCCACAAACACCAGCTTGGGGCTGTGGTTGGCCAGCTCGCTGTCTTCGTAGGCGGCAAAGCTGGCAATGATCAGCAGGTCGCACGGGGCGGCGCGGCGCGCGGCCGAGCCATTCACCGAAATGGTACCCGAGCCACGCTCGGCGCGGATGGCGTAGGTGGCAAAGCGCTCGCCATTGGTGACGTTCCAGATCTGGATTTCTTCATACTCGCGGATATCCGCCGCTTCCAGCAGGTTTTCGTCGATAGCGCACGAGCCGATGTAGTGCAGCTCGGCATGGGTGGTGGTAACACGGTGAAGCTTGGATTTCAGCATGGAACGCTGCATGGTTTTTTCCTGTTACTGGCGCTGCAATGTCAGCGCGTTACTTCGATATTATCAATCAGGCGGGTACGACCCAGGCGGGCAGCCGCCAGCACAACCAGGCGCGGTTCGCCGGCGTGGGCGACTTCCAGCGTATCGGCCTGGCGCACCTCGATGTAGTCCACACGCCAGCCGTGCGCGGCCAGGTCATCAGCGGCGGCTTTTTCCAGCACGGCGTAGCGGTTATCCCCCGCCAGCAGGGCGTCACGAATAGCGGACAGGTGGCGATACAGGCGTGGCGCTTCGGCACGCTCTTCGGCACTCAGGTAACCATTGCGCGACGACAGCGCCAGGCCATCTTCGGCACGGCCGGTGTCAACCGGCACGATCTCGATCGGCATATTCAGGTCGTCTACCATGGCACGGATCACGTGCAGCTGCTGGAAGTCCTTCTTGCCGAAACAGGCCACATCCGCCTGCACGATATTGAACAGCTTGCTCACCACAGTGGCCACGCCACGGAAGTGGCCGGGGCGGAAGGCGCCGCACAGCTCGTTCTGGATATGCGGCGGCTCTACGTTGAAGTCTTGCTTGATGCGCGGGTACAGCTCGCGCTCGTCCGGGAAGAACAGCACGTCTACGCCAGCGGCTTCCAGCTTGGCGCAGTCGGCTTCAAAGGTGCGCGGATAGGCGTCAAAATCTTCGCCCTGGCCAAACTGCAGGCGGTTCACAAAGATGCTGACAACGACCTTGTCGGCATGCTGGCGCGCGGCTTCTACCAAAGCCAGGTGGCCGGCGTGCAGATTACCCATGGTGGGGACAAAAGCCAGGCGGCCAGCGGTTTTGCGCCAGGCGCGCAGCTGGGCGATGCTACGAATGATTTGCATGGTGCTCACTCAGTGAGGGCGCGCGGCCCGGCGTGTTGCACGGGTCGCGGCGTGTGACTCAGAAACAGTGCTCTGGCGCAGGGAAGCTGCCATCCTTGACGGCGCTGACATAGGCGCCGACGGCGCCCTGGATGCTGTGCGCTTCGTCCATGAAGTTTTTCACGAAGCGGGCCTTCTTGCCGGGGAACACGCCCAGCACGTCGTGTAGTACCAGTACCTGGCCGGAAACATCGGGGCCGGCACCAATACCGATGGTCGGCACGCCAATGCTCTCGGTCACGCGCTTGGCCAGCGCGGCAGGTACGCACTCCATCAGCACCATGCTGGCACCGGCATCGGCCAGGATGCGGGCTTCTTCCACGATACGCTCGGCATCGCTTTCGCTCTTGCCCTGTACCTTGTAGCCACCAAAGGTATTCACAAACTGCGGGGTGAGGCCAATATGGGCGCACACCGGCACACCGCGCTGCACCAGGAAGCGGACGGTGTCAGCCATGAAAGCGCCGCCTTCCAGCTTCACCATGTGGGCACCGGCCTGCATCAGGCGGGCCGAGCTGGCAAAAGCTTGCGCCGGGCTTTCCTGATAGGCACCAAACGGCAGGTCGGCCAGGATCAGGGCGCGCTGGCTGCCACGGGCCACGCAGCGGGTGTGGTACGCCATCTCGTCCATGGAGACGGGCAATGTGGAACCTTCCCCGCGGATAACCATACCCAGCGAATCGCCGATCAGCATGATATCGACCCCGGCATTGTCCAGCAGGGTGGCGAAGCTGGCGTCGTAGCAGGTCATCATGGCGATCTTCTGCCCCTCGGCTGCCATGCTGTGCAGGGTGTTAACGGTGACTTTCATGTCTTTTTTCCTTGTTGCTTCTTCCGATTGCGCGTTGTCCAGCTTGTGGCCGGGCGCGCCCAGGGCTTTATATGCCCTTGTTGAAGTAATTGCGCTGGCCACGCATCTCGCTGATGCAGCGCAACAATAGCCCGAAATCTTCTTCACCTTCAACCAGATCAAGATGGTCGGTGTTGACGATCAGGAGCGGAGCCGCCTCGTAGGCGTGAAAAAAGGTGCTGTAGGCTTCGTGCATGCGCTGCACATAGCCTTCCGGCATGGCGATGGTTTCGCCCGCGGCAGCGCGTGCGGCCAACCTTTTGCTGACTGTTTCCGGCGACGCTTGCAGGTAAATGACCAAGTCGGGCACCGGGTGCTCGGGCAGAAAACGCTGCACGATGCGCTGGTACAGCGCCAGTTCGTCTTTATCCAGCGTCTGCGCGGCAAACATGGCGTCTTTATCAAACAAGAAATCGGACACCAGCGGCGCCGCCAGCAGGTCGCCCTGCAGCATGGCCTGCGCGGCGTCGGCACGCTGCATCAGAAAGCTCAGCTGGGTAGAAAAAGCGTGGTACGGCGGGTGGCGATAAAAACGCTCCAGAAACGGGTTCTGTTCAGCGTCTTCGGCCAGCAGGCGTATTTGCCAGTAGCTGGCCAGGCGGCGGGCCAGCTGGGACTTGCCGGAGCCTATCGGCCCTTCTACCACGACATAGCGCAAATTCGACATAGCGTTTTCCTGTCTAAGCCAAACGTTTGACACCCGCCGCATCCAGGCCGGCGGCAATATCGGCAGCAGCACCATGGTTGCCAACCGGCATGTCTGCCGCCATGTCAGCCAGTGGCAGCATGACAAAGGCGCGTTCGTGCATGCGCGGGTGCGGCAGCGTCAGAAAGTCGGTATCCAGCACCACGCCTTCTACCAACAGCAGGTCCAGGTCCAGTACGCGCGGGGCGTTGCGGAAGGTGCGCACGCGGCCAAATGCCTGCTCGACCTCCAGCAATGCAGCCAGCAACGCTTCGGGCGACAGACTGGTCTGAACCTCGCACACCGCGTTGATGAAGTCGGGCTGGTCAGCATAGCCTACCGGAGCGGTCTGGTAGCAGGCAGAACGGCGCAGCAGGGAGACACCCGGCAGGGCGGCAATCGCCGCCAGGGCGGCTTCTACTTGCTGTACCGGGTTTTCCAGATTACTGCCTAGCGCAATAACGGCACGGCTCACTCGGCGCTACCCTCGGTGGGGCGGGCGTTCGGTTTGCGGCGGCGGCGGCGCTTCTTGCGCTCGGCGCTGTCGCCACTGGCGGCGGCCGGGGCATGGCGGGCTTCTTCTACCAGTAGCTGGCGGTCGGCGTGATCGGCGTGCTGGAACTCGGCCCACCATTGCACCATTTCGCGCGGCACGTCGCCTACTTCGGCGCGCAGACAGTAGAAATCGAAGGCCGCACGGAAGCGCGGCTGCTCCAGGAAGCGGAACGGGCGCGCGCCATTGCGGTTGTCAAAGCGCGGCTGCAGCGCCCAGATCTCGCGCATGGTGGCGGAGAAGCGGCGCGGGATGGCAAAGTCTTCATCCTGCAGCGACTCCACCTCGGCCATGGCTTCCATCAGTGCTGCAATGGACTTTTCGCCGTCGGCGGTGCGCGCTTTCCAGCGGTTGTTTACCTGCGCCCACAACAGTGCGGCCAACATGAAGCCTACCGATACCGGTTTGTCGGCACGGATACGCTCGTCGGTGCTGGCCAGCGCCAGCTTGAGGAAGGCTTCGCCGCCGTCTTCGTCCATCACGGCGTCCAGCAGCGGGAAAATACCGCGCGACAGGCCTTCGTCACGCAGTTTTTTCAGGCAAGCGTAGGCGTGGCCGGAGTGCAGCAGCTTCAGCAGCTCGTCAAACAGGCGCGCTGGTGGTTCGTTTTTCAACAGGTGGGCGTGGGCGGCAATCGGCTTGCGGGTGTGCTCGTCGATCTCGAAACCTAGCTTGGCCGCCAGGCGCACGGCGCGCAGCATGCGCACCGGGTCTTCCTGGTAGCGGCGGGCAGGCTGGCCGATCATCACCAGCTTCTTGGCCTGCAGGTCTTTCACCCCGTGGTGGTAATCGATGATGGTTTCATCGGTGGGGTTGTAGAACAGCGCATTCACGGTAAAGTCGCGGCGCAGCGCGTCTTCGGACTGGTTACCGTAGGTGTTGTCGGCCATGATGCGGCCGGTTTCATTGGTCTTGCCTGCCTCACCACCGCGGAAGGTGGTGACCTCGATGGTTTCCGGCCCCATCATCACGTGCACAATGCGGAAGCGGCGACCGATGATGCGCGAGCGGCGGAATATATGATGCACTTCTTCCGGCGTGGCACTGGTGGCCACGTCAAAATCCTTGGGCGATACGCCCAGCAGCAAGTCGCGCACGGCCCCGCCTACCACGAAAGCGCTGTGGCCGGACTCTTGCAGCCGCGATACCACACGCAGGGCGGCGTGGCTCAGAGCATCGCGGCGTACGCCGTGCTGCGCAAGCGATAGCACGCGCGGCTTGGGTTTGTTGCGGCCGATGCCGGCTGGCAGGTCGAAAACGCGGCTGATCAGTTTGCGAATCATCAGGAACAGTATCTGGAAGAAGGTGGGAGGCAGCAGTTGCTACCCTATTCAAGCGGGGGATTATAGCCCGATATCCTGCGCATTCTCCAGCATTGTGCCAAGGCGGTACTTGACAGTATCGATAGACTGCTCTAATTTCGAGCCTGCGCCGATTTGTGACTGCTTGCGGGGCGCCCGATAAATTCCAGCTAAAGCGTGCAGACCACCCGCTGACCGCTTTATTGCTGCAGCGGGTTTTTCTTTGGCAGGCAGCCAGGCCACACCACCGTTTTACGCGCCGAGTTAATCGACAACTTGCAGGGCGCTTTCGAAATTCTGCTAAAGCGTCGCTCGGCCAGCCGGGCGCGCGCACCGCTACGGAGACTGCCATGTACGACTGCCAAGAAGACCGCTACACCGACTTTGCCATCACCCCCCGCTGTGCGGCCCCTACCCTCAGCGGCTCGCTTACCGCCAATGCCACCCCTGCCACACGCCACAAGCTGACCGAGCTGGCGGCCTACGCCACCGAACGCGGCCTGGATATCAGCCTGCAGCAAGGTACGCTGGCCATCTACGCCCTGAGCCTGACCGAGGCGCTCAATATCAACGCCCGCTTTGGCCACGACTTGCTGATCAGCTGCCATCTGCGCCGCGACCCGCCTGCGCGTTTTGGCTGACACAGCGTTCGCAAGGTTGGCCGCACGGCCAAAGGCGGCAGCC
>JAIXTB010000277.1 GCA_027484385.1 Neisseriaceae bacterium
CGGGGTGTTGATTTCATGCGCTACCCCAGCCACCAGCCCGCCCAGCGAGGCCAGCTTTTCCGTGCGGATCAGTGTGTCCTGGGTGTCCAGCAGCTGCTGGTATGCGCCTTCTGCACGCTCTTTTTCTTCCAGTGCGCACGATTCGGCATCGCGGCGGCGTACCAGTTCTTTGCTGACTTTCTGGGTGATGGCGTTCACCCCGTGCGCCAGCTCGGAGAACTCGGAAAACCGCGCCTCGGGCAGCTGGGTGCTTTCATTGCTTTCCAGCTGTGATGCCCGCAGCAGGGCAGCGTGTAGTTCTTTGATGGGCGAGAACACATAGCTGCGTAGCAGCAGCACCAGAATGATGGACAGGCTCACGGCGACCAGTAATGCCTGCATGCCCTGGCGTAATACTTCGTTTTCCAGCCGGTTATTGATGCGCGCACGCGAGAGATAAACAGTGATGGCACCCAGGTTGTCGCGCTGCTGGTACAGCACCGGCAGTACCAGCGTTTCGTCACTCTTGATCTGCTCGTCTTTTTTCAGGTTCACCACACGGCCATCCGGCAGGTTCTGGCGGCCAAGGTACAGGCCGGCATCGCCTTCTACCCGCATGCCGACCACGGCGGCGGATTCCAGCTCCGCGTCCAGTGTCAGGCGAATGAACTCGTCGTCCAGCTGCCACACTCCGTGCGGCAGCGACAGGGCCAGCCGCTGCTTCAGGCCGTCTTTCAGTGCCTGGTAGTCCTGCTCTTCTTGCGCCTGCGTACTGCGATAGGAGGCTAGCCCGGTCGCACCCAGTACCAGCAGCAGGGCGAACAGGATCCAGATCAGCAGTCTTGCCTTGATGCTATGCATGGCAGCGTTCCATTTATCGGGTGTCTATTTCATATTACGTCACGCTTTTATAGCTTTTATGCGGAATCGCGCGTGTCAGGGCAAGAGTTATGGCTGGCGTGTCCAAAATGCTGCAATGGCAACGCGGCCAACATGGTATTGAAATTGCCGCAAGCAGCCTTATCTAGCGTGTACCGTTGTTAACCTCACAGACAGACACTATGAGCGCACAGAAAGAAACCCTGGGTTTTCAGACCGAAGTCAAACAGCTTTTGAAGCTGATGATCCACTCCCTGTACTCCAACAAGGAGATCTTCCTGCGTGAGCTGGTATCCAACGCCAGCGACGCCGCTGACAAGCTGCGTTTCGAGGGCCTGAACAATGCGGCCCTGTTCGAGAGCGACCCTGAGCTGAAAATCCGCATCAGTGTGGATAGCGATGCCAAGACCATCACCATTGCCGACAACGGCATCGGCATGAGCCGTGACGAGGTGATCGCCAACATCGGCACCATTGCCAAATCCGGTACCAAAGCCTTCTTCGAGCAGCTGTCCGGCGACGCCAAAAAAGACGCTAACCTGATCGGCCAGTTCGGCGTGGGCTTTTACTCGGCCTTTATCGTGGCTGACAAGGTTACGCTGACGACCCGCCGTGCCGGAGCCGCCGCCAGCGAAGGCGTGCGCTGGGAATCGGCCGGTGAAGGCGACTTCACCCTGGAGCAGGTAGAGAAAGCCGGCCGCGGTACCGAAATCGTGCTGCACCTGAAGGAAGGTAACGAGGAGTTCCTCAACGACTGGTCGCTCAAGCGCATCGTGCGTACCTACTCCGACCACATCTCTATCCCTATCGAGATGAAAAAAGGCAACAGCTACGGCGAAAACGGCGAAATCATCGTCAGCGATGACTTCGAGACCGTTAACGAAGCCTCGGCGCTGTGGGCCCGCAGCAAGAACGACATCACCGAAGAGCAGTACAAAGAGTTCTACAAACACGTCGCCCACGACTTCACCGACCCGCTGGCCTGGAGCCACGCCCGCGTAGAAGGCCGCCAGGAGTACACCGAGCTGCTGTACATCCCGTCGCGCGCGCCGTTCGACATGTGGGACCGTGACCGCAAGCAAGGCGTGAAACTGTACGTGCGCCGCGTGTTCATCATGGAAGACAGCAACAAGCTGATGCCGCAGTACCTGCGCTTTGTCCGCGGCGTCATCGACAGCAACGACCTGCCGCTGAACGTATCGCGCGAGATTCTGCAGGAATCCAAAGACATCGACGCCATCCGCGCCGGCTGCGTGAAGAAAGTACTGGGCCTGCTGGACGATCTGGCGGCCAACCAGCCGGAGAAATACGCCGACTTCGGGAAAGAATTCGGCCAGGTGCTGAAAGAAGGCGTAGGCGAAGACTTTGGCAACAAAGACCGCATCGCCAAGCTGCTGCGCTTTGTATCCACCGCGAGCGAAGGCGAAGTGCCTGACGTGTCGGTGGCGGACTAGGTTGGCCGCATGAAAGAAGGCCAGGACAAGATCTACTTCATCACCGCCGACACGCTGTCTGCCGCGCGCAATAGCCCGCACCTGGAAGTGTTCAAGAAGAAGGGCGTGGAAGTGCTGCTGCTGACCGACCGCGTGGACGAGTGGGTAACCGGCTCGCTCACCGAGTTCGATGGCAAGAAGCTGCAGTCGGTGGCCAAAGGGGCGCTGGACCTGGGTGCACTGGAAGACGACGCCGACAAAGAAGCGCAGAAGCAAGTGGAAGAAGCCGCCAAGCCGGTAGTGGAGCTGGTACAGAAAGCGCTGGGCCAGCGCGTGAAGGACGTGCGCGCCACCGCCCGCCTGACCGACAGCCCGGCCTGCCTGGTGGTAGGCGAGCAGGACATGAGCGCCCACCTGGAGCGCATGCTGAAAGCCGCCGGCCAGCCGGTACCGGAAGGTGCCAAGCCCACGCTGGAAATCAACCCGGAGCACGTGCTGGTCAAACGCCTGGCTGCCGAGTCTGACGATGGCCGCCGCGAAGACCTGGCCAATGTGCTGTACGACCAGGCGCTGCTGGCCGAAGGCGGCAAGCTGGAAGACCCGGCTGCCTTTGTGAAGCGCATCAATAAGCTGATGCTGGAACTATCGGCCTGAGCATCATTGTTGGCCGCAAGCCGCCCGTTTGGGCGGCTTTTTGTTTTTGGGGTGCGGTAAAAGTACAGCTCTTACCCCGTGGTACCGGCGGTGTTTTATCGATTTTGTGGTGGTTTTCGTGGCCAAAGCCTGTCGTGCTTTGGTACTGTTACGGCCATGAAAATTACCCGCCACCTCCCCAAAGACGAGATCAAGGCGCTGCCGCCGTTTGCCGGTTTGCCGTTGTCGCAGATTACCCTGGTGCAGGACGAGGCCGGCCTGCAGGCCGCCGTTGCCGCCTTGCAGGCGCACGACGTACTGGGTTTCGATACCGAGTCGCGGCCAACCTTTCACAAGGGGCAAAAGCCTACCGGGCCGCACCTGGTGCAGCTGGCTAGCGCCGACCATGGCTGGCTGTTCCCGCTGGGCGAAGGCCCGATGCCGGCACCGTTGGCCGCACTGCTGTCGCGCCCCGGCCTGACACTGGCCGGCTTTGACCTGAGCTCGGACCGTGCCCACCTGAAAAACCGCTTTGGTGTAACCGACCTGAACCTGCTGGACCTGGGCAACCTGTTCCAGTGCGAGGACAAGCGCCTGACCATTGGCGCCGTGCAGGCGGTAGCCCAGCTGTTTGGCCAGTACTTTCGCAAGTCCAAAAAACAGTCCACGTCCAACTGGTCGTTGCGTGCGCTATCCGAGGCGCAGCAGCTGTACGCGGCCAACGATGCCTGGGTGGCCTGGCGCGTGTGGCAGGCGTTGCAGGGTACTTGACCTGCCGTGGTGCTGTGTTAGTCTGCCCGTCCCGCGCGTGGCACGGGCTTGATCCCTGATTTTCCTGAGTATTTTCATGCTGTTTGAGCAACCCTGCGCCATCGTGGATCTGGAAACCACCGGTGGCCATATCACCCGCGACCGGGTAACCGAAGTGGGCGTTATCCTGGTGGATGGCGAGCACGTGGAGCGCTTTGATTTTCTGGTGAACCCCGGGCAGACCATTCCAGCCTTCATCGAACAGATGACCGGTATCAGCAACGACATGGTGGCCAGCGCGCCGCCGTTTGCCGATATCGCCCCGGCGCTGCTGGAAAAGCTGCAAGGCCGGCTGTTTATTGCCCATAACGTGCGCTTTGACTACGGTTTTCTGAAGAACGAATTCAAGCGGGTAGGGCTGAGCTTTCGCAGCGATGTGCTGTGTACGGTGAAACTGTCGCGCCGCCTGTATCCGCAGCACTACAAGCACAACCTGGACAGCATCATCGCCCGTCACGGCATTGTGCTGGCCGAGCGCCACCGTGCGCTGGCCGACGCCGAGGCGGTGTACCAGTTTCTGCGCCAGAGCACGGCCAGCCTGGGCCAGAGCGTGGTGGAAGACGCCGCGCGCGAGCTGATGGCGCTGCCGTCGGTACCGCCAGGGCTGGACCCGGAAGTAGTAGACAATCTGCCCGACGTGCCGGGCGTGTATCTGTTCTACGACGAAAAACGCCTGCCGCTCTACGTGGGCAAAAGCGTTAACCTGCGTACGCGCGTGCTGTCGCACTTTAGCGGCGACCACCGCCAGCACAAGGAAATGCGCATCAGCCAGGAAATCCGCCATGTGGAGTGGGTGGAAACCATCGGCGAGTTTGGCGCGCTGTTGCTGGAGCTGCAGCTGATCAAACAGAAAAAGCCGCTACACAACCAGCGCGGCCGGCTGGAGCAAGAGCTGTGTACCTTGCAGCTGGCCGAGGGCGCGGATGGTTTTCTGCTGCCGCGCATCGTGTACGCGCGTGACGTGGACTTTGCCCGCCTGGATACCATCTATGGTTTGTTCCGCACGCAGAAAGAGGCCAAGAAGGCGCTAGGCGAGCTGTGCGAGGCCAATGGCCTGTGTCAGACCTGCTTGCAGCTGGAAAAGCGCGGCGCGCGCAAGGGCGCCTGCTTTGCCTACCAGATCGGCCGCTGCAAGGGGGCGTGTATCGGGCGCGAGGATGCGGCCAACCACAATATCCGTCTGTTGCACGCGCTGGCGAAGGTCAAGCTGAAAAGCTGGCCCTACGCGGGCATGATTGCGGTGCGCGAAACCGACCCGGTGAGCGGCGAGTGGGAAGAGCACCTGTTCGAACGCTGGTGTTACCTGGGGAGCCGCCGTAGCGAGCAGGCCGCCCCGCAGGGCACGCCGCGTTTTGATGTGGATACCTACAAGCTGCTGGCTGCGTTCATCAAAAAGCCGATGGAAAACACTGCGCTGCGCGAGCTGGTTTGAGCTGGCCGGCAGTAGCAAGACAAACGCCACCGTGAGGTGGCGTTTTGCATGGGCCGGGGCTGGGGCGCTTAGTCGTTGATGCTGGCCAGGCTGCGCAGCCTGGCTTCGATCAGGCGCGGGTTTTCGCCGTTGGCAATGGCCACGACTCCTTCCATCACCAGCTCTTTGCCGGTGCTTTCCAGGCGGATCAGGTGCTTGAGCTTGGTGGCCATGGGCAAGAACAGCAGGTTGGCCGCACCCACACCGTACACGGTCGCCACAAAGGCCACGGCAATGCCACCGCCCAGCTTGGACGGGTCGGACAGGTTTTCCATCACGTGAATCAGGCCCAGCACCGCGCCCAGGATACCCATGGTGGGCGAATAGCCACCAGCCGATTCCCAGATCTTGGCAGCCTGCTTGCGGCCGTGCTCGTGGCTGTCGATTTCCGCTTCCAGTACCTCGCGGATGCTTTGCGGTTCGCCGCCATCCACCAGCATCTGCAGGGCTTTCTTGTTGAACGGGTCTTTCTGGCTGTTGACGAAGCTTTCCAGCGCCAGCAGGCCACCACGGCGGCTGGTCTGGCTCCAGTTCACGATTTCGCGGATTTGCTTGTCGTATTCGAACGGCGGCGGGCTGAACACCCAGCGCACCATGCGCAGGCCGGTGACAAACTGCTTGGGCGTGCTTTGCAGCATGACCGCACTGGCGGTGCCGCCAATCACGATAAGAAATGCCGTGAGCTGCAGCAGTGAGCCCAGGTGGCCGCCTTCCAGCGCCTGGCCCGCCAGGATGGCGGTGAGCCCGCCCAGCACGGCAACAATACTGATCTTGTCCAAGTTTGGCTTTCGTTAAGGTTCAGGTCCACTCTCGCAGGCGGCTGCGCAGGCGGGTAATGGCCTGGCTGTGCAGCTGGCACACGCGCGATTCGGAAACGCCCAGCACGGCGCCGATTTCTTTCAGGTTCAGCTCTTGTTCGTAGTACAGGCTCATCACCAGCTGGTCGCGTTCTGGCAGCAGCTTGATGGCGTCTACCAGCGCGTTGCGAAAGGCGTCGTCGCTGAGGACGGCCGAGGGCTCGATGCCGTTTTCATCGGCAATATTATCGATGCTGTGCGTGGCGTTGCCTTCGTCGTCCTGGAAGTCTTCAAAGTGCACCACGCCAATCCCGCGACATTCCCCCAGCATGGCCTGGTATTCGTCCAGCGGCAGCTGCATGTGTTCGGCGATTTCGCTTTCGATGGGCGAGCGGCCCAGCTGCTGTTCCAGCTTGTGGATGGCGTCTTCGATCTGGCGGCTGTTGCGGCGGGTCTGGCGCGGCATCCAGTCTTCGCGGCGTAGCTCGTCCAGCATGGCACCACGGATGCGCTGGCTGGCGAAGGTTTCAAACTGCACGCCCTGAGCCGGGTCAAACTGCTTGGCCGCTTCCATCAGGCCGATCACGCCTACCTGGATCAGGTCATTGATATCCACGCTGGCGGGCAGGCGCGCTACCAGCATGCTGGCCAGCTTTTTGACCAGCGGCGTGTATTGTTCGATCTGTATGGCCGGGCGGGTATCCGCCACTTGGGCGTAGGCCCGCATTTTGTGGTGAGCTGCCATGTCAGGACCCTGTCAAGTCTGCAAGCGATTTGGTTGTCATGAGTAGGTGCTCCAGATAGCTATTGCGTGGCGCGCTCTGGTCGGGCGCGTGCCAGCGCGGCAGCATGTCGGCCAGCTGGTTATAGGCCAGCGCGGCCTCGCATTCGGCAAAAGCTTCTACGGTGGGGCGGCGCAGGGTCTGGCTTTTGCGCACCGTACTGTCGGCAGGGACAAAGCCTACCCAGCGTAGTGCAACCGACAAGTAGTCACCGGCCACGCTGTTGAGGCGGTTGAACACGGCCTGGGCTTCTTCGAAGTCTTGTGCATGGTTGACCAGCACATTAAACCGGCGCCGGGCATAGTCTGCGGCCAACCTTTTCAGGCTGGCGTAGCCCTGGGTCAGGCTGTCGGCATCGGGGCTCAGTACCAGCACCAGATTATCGGCAATACAGGCGGGGGCCGGGTCATCGCTGATATTGGGGCAGTCGATCAGCAGCACGCTGCTGTCAGCTTCTACCGAGGCAAACTCGTTTGCCAGCCGCCGCCACAGCCGTGGCGACAGGCGCGTGCGCTCTTCGCTACTGGCGGCCAGGTTGATCAGGTTCAGCCCGTAGCGGTTGGCCACCATCAGTTCGTTGATGCCGCCCAGGCTAATGGCCAGGCTGGCAAAAGTGCCGGTGGCGGGCAGGCCCAGGCGGCGTGCCTGCTGGTGGCCCGGCTGGTGTTCTATCAGCAGCGGGCGGCCACCGCGCAGGGCCAGGCTGGCGGCCAGCTCGCCCACCAGGGTACTGACGCCGCTGCCTTCGCCGCCGATAAAGGCAAAGCTGGGCGGGTAATCGGCTTGGGCACGCTGCAGACGCAGGCTGGAGGCTTGATCGCTCATGCTTACCCCAGCCAGCCGGATTGTGCGGCGTTCATGATAGCCATTTCATCCCCGGCGGGGTTGAAGGGCGAGTTGTTCTGTGCGGCACGCAGCGCGCGGTCTATCAGTAGCTCGGCGTGGGCTGCGTGGATGTCTTCCGGCACGCGTTGGCCGTTGGTCACGTAAAACAGGCGCAAGCGGTTGCGGATGACCACATCCAGGCTGGGGCCCAGGGTGAGCGCTTCGTCAATCTTGGACACGATGGCGCCGGTCAGGCCATCGCCTTTGTAGTGGCGTACCACGTCTTCCAGCGTGTGGCCGTCGGCATTGGCTGCCAGCAACAGCAGGCGCTGCACCGGGCGGCCGGCCTGGTTGAACATGTCCAGCTGGGTTTGTACCCGTGCGTCGCGCTGGCCCATGCCTACCGTGTCGATCAATACCACTTTGCGCGGGGTGAGGTCGGCCAGGGTGAGCTGCAGGTCGCCTTCGTTCTGTACCGAAAACACCGGCACACCCAGAATCTTGCCGTAGATGCGCAACTGGTCTTGTGCGCCGATACGGTAGGTGTCGGTGGTAATCAGTGCCACGCTTTGTGCACCGTAACGCATGGTGGCGCGTGCGGCCAACTTGGCTACCGTGGTGGTTTTCCCCACGCCGGTGGGGCCCACCAGGGCATAGATGCCGCCTGCCTCGATGGGGTCGTGCAGCGGGTCCATGCACTTGAGGTTGTGGATCAGCGCCGAACGCGCCCATTTTTGCGCTACGTCGCCGTCGTACTGCGGCGGCAGCTTTTGCGTGAGCTGGCGGATCAGCGCCGAGCTGAAGCCGGCGGTGAGCAGGTGGCGGAACAGCTCGGTGCGGTTGGGCGTGCGCTGCTCCATGTCGGACCAGGCAAAACCGGCCAGCTGGCTTTGCAGCAGGCTGCGCAGCTGTTTGATCTCGTCGCTGATCTGCTTGAGCTCTTGTGCCATTTGCTCGCGGTCCGGCTCGTCTTGCGCGGGCGCGGTGCGGCGCGGGTTGGCCGCAGCAGCGGGCTGTGCAGCGCTTTGCGGCGGCGGGGCGGTACGGCGCGAGCTGGCTTGTACGTGCTCCAGAAAAGGTTGCGGCTGGTTGCGCGGCGGTTCTGGCGGCGGAGGTGGCGGTGGCGGGGCGGGTGGCTCCTCCAGTGGCTCTACCGGCATGGCATAGGTGCGCGCCAGCGCGCGGTTTACCGCCGGGCTGGCTGGCTGTTGCGGCGCCGGGCTGACCGGGGCCGGCTGTTGCGGCACATTACGCGGCGGCTTGGGCTGCGAGGGCGGGGTGAGGGTGGTGGCCAGCGCAGACACGTCTGCGTCGGCTACGGCCATGATCTCTACCCCGCCGCCCAACGTTGGACGGTTGGACAGGATCAACGCGTCAGCGCCAAGCTCTTCCCGAACCTGGCGCAGTGCATCGCGTGTGGTTTTGCCGTAGAACTTTCTGACGACCATCTATTAGCCTTTGCTCCCCCCAATCACCGCAATTATACGAATGGATTTGCTGTCTGGAATCTCATTATGCGAAATCACGCGCAGTTGTGGCAGTGCCCTGCGCAGAAAGCGTGCCAGTAGTGGTCGCAAACCCGGCGGTGTAAGCAAGACTGGATTGTAACCCTGATTTTCAACATTTTCTGTTTGCTGTGCGGCATTGGCCAATAGATTCTCTGCAAGGCCCGGCTCCAGCCCGCCCCCAGCCTTGCTATTGACTGCTTGTAGCAGGATACCTTCCAGTGAGGGTTCCAGTGTCATTAGCGGCAATTCCTGCTCGCCGGGGAACAGTTGCTGCACGATGGCACGCGATAGCGCGGTACGGACGGCGCTGGTCAGCTCGTCGATATCCTGGGTGATGGCGATGTGGTCGGCCAACGTTTCGATAATGGTGCGGAAGTCGCGCAGGTTGATGCCATCGGTCAGCAGCTGTTGCAGGACTTTTTGCAGTACGCCCACCGGAACCACTTTCGGTACCAGATCTTCGATGAGCTTCGGTGCTTCCTTGGCCACATGGTCGATCAGGGCTTGTACTTCCTCGCGGCCCAGCAGCTCGGCGGCGTGCGATTGCAGCAAGTTGGAGATATGCGTGGCGACCACGGTGCTGGCGTCCACCACGGTGTAACCCATGTTCTGCGCTTCGTCACGGCGGCCAGCTTCTATCCAGACGGCAGGCAGGCCAAAGGCCGGGTCGGTGGTGGCCATGCCTTGCAGCTCGCCGCTGACCTGGCCGGGGTTGATGGCCAGAAACTGGCCGATATACGCCTCGCCGGTGCCGATTTCTACGCCTTTGAGCAAGATGCGGTAAGCATTGGGGCGGATTTCCAGGTTGTCGCGAATATGCACCGCAGGCACGAGAAAGCCCAGCTCCTGTGCCATTTTTTTGCGGATGCCGCGAATGCGGCGTAGCAGCTCACCGTCCTGGTCGCGGTCTACCAGCGGTATCAGGCGGTAGCCTACCTCCAGCCCCAGGGCATCGACGGCTTGCACGTCTTTCCAGCTCACCTCGGCCAGTGGCTGTTCCATGATGGCGGGAGGCGGTGCGCTGCTGGCGGCGGGCGCGGCGGCTTTTTCGCTTGCCAGCTTGTCCAGCCACCAGGCGGTACCGGCCAGGGTGGCGGCAATCAGCAGGAAAGCCATGTGCGGCATATTGGGGATCATACCCAGCAGGCCGATGACGGCGGCAGTCAGGTACAGCACGGTCGGGTTGGCAAACAGCTGGCCGACCAGCTGCTCGGACAAGCCTTTTTCGGTGCCGACCCGCGCGACCACCATACCGGCGGCGGTGGAGATGATCAGGGCAGGAATCTGGGCGACCAGGCCGTCACCGATGGTCAGCAGGGTGTAGGTTTCTGCGGCGTCGGCTACCGCCATATCGTGTTGCAGGATACCGATGATCAGGCCCCCCACGATGTTGATCACCATGATCAGGATGCCGGCCATGGCGTCGCCACGCACAAACTTGGAGGCACCGTCCATGGAGCCGAAGAAGTTGGCCTCTTCGGCAATCTTGGCGCGGCGGGTGCGCGCTTCTTCTTCGCCGATCAGGCCGGCGTTCAGGTCGGCATCGATGGCCATTTGCTTGCCGGGCATGGCGTCCAGGGCAAAGCGTGCCGATACCTCGGCGATACGGCCGGCGCCTTTGGTGATCACCACAAAGTTGATGATGGTCAGGATGATGAACACCACGATACCAATAGTGATGTTGTCGCCGATCAGGAAGTGGGCAAACGATTCGATCACGGCACCGGCGGCTGCCGTGCCGTTGTGGCCTTCCAGCAGGATGATGCGGCTACTGGCCACGTTCAGGGACAGCCGCAGCAGGGTGGTGATCAGCAGTACGGTAGGAAACGAGGAGAATTCCAGCGGTTCACGCGTGTTGACGCCCACCATCAGCACAATGATGGAGATCGCGATATTGAACGTGAAAAAGATGTCCAGCAGCAGCGGCGGTAGCGGCAGCACCATCATGGACAGCACCAGGATGATCAGTACCGGGCCGGCCAGGGTGTTGATGTCGATCTTTTTCAGGAATTCCAGCAGCTTATCCATGCCTTATCAATAGTTTCAGGTGGGCGCAGTATGTTGAGTGTGTTTGGTTTCAGGGTCAAGCTCGGGGGGGACTTCCAGTTTTTCCGGGAAAACCGGGGAAATGCCGCCTTGTTGCTCATAGTGCTTGAGCTGGTGCACATACGCCAGTACCTGCGCGGCGGCGGTGTACAGTTTGTTGGGCACATCTTCGCCCAGCTCGACATTGAAATACAAAGCGCGGGCAAAAGGCGGCGCCCGCACCACCAGCACTTTGTGTTCGCGCCCCTTTTCGATGATCTTTTCGGCCATCTTCAAGGAGCCCTTGGCAATCAGCTTGGGCGCGGCCATGCCGTCTTCGTAGTGGATCGCCACCGCGTAATGCGTCGGGTTTGTCACGATCACATTGGCTTTTGGGATCTCCTGCATCATGCGCCGCCGTGCTGCTTCGCGTTGTAGCTGGCGGATACGGCCTTTGACTTCGGGTGAGCCTTCTTGTTCTTTGTATTCCTGCTTCACCTCTTCTTTGGTCATGCGCAGGTTTTTGCTGTATTGCCATAGCTGGAAAGGCACATCCAGCAGCACCAGCACCAGCATGGCGCCCACCACGATCTGGAAGGTATGCTCCATCAGGCCGATAAGATGAATCTGCGCGCGGTCCAGCGGCATGCTGATCAGGCCAATCAGGTCGCCGCGCTCGCCCCAGATTACCCAGGTGGCGACGCCGCCAATCAGCAGGCTTTTCAATATGGCCTTCAAACCCTCGCTGGCGGCCTGTATGGAAAACAGCCGGGCGATGCCGCTGAGCGGGTTCAGCTTGCCAAAATTGGGCATGATGGCTTTGGTGGTGAAGTTCCAGCCGCCGATCAACAAGGGCGTCAGGGCGGCCACCAGAAACAGGCCGCCCAGCAAGGGGGCCATGGCCTGTAGCCCGTCTGTCAGGCTGGCGCGAAACTGCTCCAGGATAATGTCGGTACTCTTGGCGCGTGCAGCGTCAAAGCTTAGCCAGTCGTGCATCACTTTGAGCAGGTACTGGTAAATGCTTTCGCCCGTGGCCATCAGCAGGGCCAGCCCGGTTGCGGTAATGGCGAAGGTAGACAGTTCGCGCGAGCGGGGGACGTTACCCTCTTCGCGTGCCTGGTCTATCCGTCGCCCCGAGGGGGCTTCTGTTTTGTCTTCCTGATCGCTATCGGCCATGGTGCAGCGGCGTATGGGGTGAGTGGATCAAGCGGGCATGTTAGCGGATTGGCGCTTAGCTTGCTCTGACTTGCTGCAAGGTTGGCCGCATTGCAGGCCATGTGTAGAATGTTAAGGTTTAACCTTTCTTTTTATCTATGCCATGAAACAGTACCTCGATCTGATGCGCCATGTGCTGGAGCACGGCACCGACAAGTCCGACCGCACCGGTACTGGCACCCGCTCGGTTTTCGGCTACCAGATGCGCTTTGACCTGGCCGACGGCTTTCCGCTGGTGACCACCAAAAAATGCCACTTGCGCTCCATCATCCATGAGCTGCTGTGGTTTTTGTCTGGCGATACCAATATCCGCTACCTGCAGGAAAACGGCGTGCGCATCTGGGACGAGTGGGCCGACGAAAACGGCGACCTCGGCCCGGTTTACGGCTACCAGTGGCGTAGCTGGCCGGCGCCCGATGGCCGCCATATCGACCAGATCAGCAACGTGCTGGACATGATCCGCCGCAACCCGGACTCGCGCCGGCTGATGGTGTCGGCGTGGAACCCGGCACTGGTAGACGAGATGGCGCTGCCACCTTGCCACAGCCTGTTCCAGTTTTACGTGGCCGACGGCAAGCTGTCGTGCCAGCTGTACCAGCGGTCGGCTGATATTTTCCTGGGTGTACCGTTCAATATTGCCAGCTATGCCTTGCTGACCCTGATGGTGGCCCAGGTATGCGGTCTGAAACCAGGCGAGTTCATCCACACCCTGGGCGATGCCCACCTGTACAGCAACCACTTGGAGCAGACCCGCCTGCAGCTCACGCGCGAGCCGCGCCCGCTGCCGGTGATGCGCATTAATCCGGCGGTAACCGACCTGTTTGCCTTCAAGTTCGAGGACTTCACTCTGGAAGGCTACGACCCGCACCCGCATATCAAAGCCGAGGTGGCCGTATGAGCCCGCGCATTACCCTGGTAGCGGCCATGGCGCGTGGCAATGTAATAGGTGTCGATAACACCTTGCCATGGCACCTGCCGGAAGACCTGAAGCATTTCAAGGCCGTGACGCTGGGCAAACCGGTGATCATGGGGCGCAAGACGTTTGACTCGATTGGCCGCCCCTTGCCCGGCCGGCTCAATATCGTGGTCAGCCGTCAGGCAGACTGGCAGCACGCTGGCGTCACGGTCGCGCACTCGCTGCCGGAGGCCCTGGCGCTGGCAGGCGACGCGCCGGAGGTATGCATTATTGGCGGCGCCAATCTGTACGCGCAGGCGCTGCCGCTGGCGCATGCCATGGCGCTGACCCATATCGAGCTGGATGTGGCGGGCGATGCCTGCTTTCCCGCCTGGGTGCCCGCCGAGTGGGCGGTTACCCTGCACGAACCCCAGACCGGTGCCGGTGGTTTGCCATACCGCTTTGCCGATTACCAGCGGCTGGCCCCGCCAGCGTGGTAGCTTGGCGCGAAGTGCCAAGAAAAAAGGGAGGCTGTGGCCTCCCTTTTTCATGCGGTGCAAGCCGCAGGCTTACTGGGCGAGTGCCTCGGCCGACGCCTGGGCCAGCAGGCTGTAGGCGCTGCCGAACTCGGGCACCATTTGGCGGATGGCCGCCTGGTCGCGGGCGATGATGGCTTTGAGCAGGCTGTCCAGAAAGGCGTGGGTGCGGTCTAGCTGGCCTTTGCCGGCGCGCAGGATGGCGTACAGGCTGCGCTGTGCCTGCGGTAGCAGGTCGAACAGCGTTTGCTGGGTGTAGCGGTTACCGGCGTGCTGGTACAGCAGGCTGAGGAAGCTGACACCGGTGTGATAAAACGCTTCGGTATCGCTCTTGCGGTGCTGTTCGCCCAGCTCGGTCATGATTTCGATGAAACCGGCCAGGTCGTCGTTTTGCCAGTGCTGCGATAGCTGCACGGCCACTTGTTCCAGTAGCAGGAACCATAGCTCGAACAGCTCGCGTACATCGTCGCGGTTGATGCTGGACACAATCGCACCGCGGCGCGGGTAGATATCCACCAGATGACGGCGCTGCAGGATCAGCAGTGCTTCGCGTACGGAGCCACGGCTGACATCCAGCTCGGCCGCAATACGCAGCTCCTGCACGCGGGCACCGGGGGCGATGTCGCCAGAGACGATCTTGTTGCCCAGGTACTGTGCAATTTGTTCGGTGAGTGAATCGTTAGCCTTGAAGCTCAAGTCGGCCTCCTGGTGGGGACTTATCGTTGTTTTATATTGTCCGGCAATCGGACTTTCGACAGATTCTAGCACTGCAGGGGCAGGGCGGGCTATGTAGCCGGTGCCTGTCTGTTTTGGCAGCCGCGATGGCAAGTGTTGTGTAAAGCCATCATTACGCAGCAAAAATCTGCAGCGGGGCTTGTGGTGTGTCAGGGAAAACCCGTAGTATTCAAACGCTTGTTTAAGCAAGGCCGCGCGAGGAGATTCAGGGGCTAACACCACAATGTGGCTCGCAAGGTTTTTGTTTGGACAGCTGCTTCAAGAGTAATAGTGAATGCTATTGCGTGTTCCTTTGGGAACCTTGCAGGTACGACACGGGTGTTTGCCTCTCCCATTGCGGGGGAGGCATTTTTTTTGCCCGTATCTGGTGCCGGTTGGCTTATCCAGCGCTAGCGCTGCCGCTCGCGTTCGGCGGCAATCAGGTCGGATAGCAGGATGTTCAGCGCGTCGGTAGACATGCGCAGTTCCAGCAGCGACATGCCTAGCGAGACAATCAACAGCAGCAGACTGACGCCAAAAATGTACTGCGCCGACTGCGGCCAACCTGTGTAGATCATGAACATGGCCACCACGCACAGAAACAGGCTGCCCACGCCCAGACTCTGCATGCCCTTGATCAGCGCGATGCGGCGGCGCAGGTTGCCGATTTGCTGTACCAGTTTGTCGCTGGGGTGCTGCTGGTAGTCGTCGTACAGGCCGCGAATGATGCCGGCCAGCGCCAGGTAGCGGTTGGTATAAGCCAGCAGCAGCAGGGAAATGGCCGGGAACAACAGGGCGGGTGTGGTGAGGTTCAGCATGGTTACAGGGTTTCGTTGATGAGTACGTCGATGCCGTTGGGGGTGATGTCGTACAGGTCGATGATGTCGTCGCCGCTCATGCGCACGCAGCCGCGCGAGGTGGGGGTGCCAAAGGCCACATGGCCACCGGCGCCGTGGATGTAAATGGCGCGGTCGTAGCTGTCTACCTCGCCGCCCTGGTTCAGGCCGGGCTCCTGGCCGCACAGCCACAGGATGCGTGTCAGTATCCAGTCTTTATTGGGGTACTCGGCGTGGAGCTGCGGCGTGTACAGCCAGGGGGTGACCTGGCGGCGGTAAATGATGGTGTCACGCGCGATGCCATCGCCGATACGCTCGCATACCTTGTGCCAGCCGCGCGGGGTCTGGTAGCTGTTGACCCGCTCGCCCACGCCTTTGCTGGCCGTGGAGATGACAAACTGTCGCACGGGGATACCGCGCTCGTCGTATAGCGCCAGGCGCTGGCTTTGTACGCCTACCTCGATCCACGGTGCACCGGGGGTGCGCGGGTTGGGTTTGAGCTGTACGGGTTGCAGCGGCTGGTTTTGCAGCTGTGCTACCAGCGGGTACTCGCTGGCAGCAGCCCAGCAGGGCAGGGCCAGCAACAGGGTGGCCAGCAGGGGTTTCATGGTGTGCCTCCTGGGCGACGGTGGGCAAAAAAGCTGGCCAGCAGGTCTGCGCTTTCCTGCGCGGCGATACCGCCATCGATGGCGGTGTGGCTATTGAGCTGGCGCAGGGCAAACAGGTCTACCACGCTGCCGGCCGCGCCGGTGCGTGCTTCGCGGGCGCCGTAAATCACGTGGTCCAGCCTGCTATGCAGTATGGCACCGCTGCACATGGCGCACGGTTCCAGCGTAACGTAAAGCGTGCAGCCGGCCAGACGGTAATTGCCCAGCACCTGCGCGGCCTGGCGTAGCGCCACCATTTCGGCGTGTGCCGAGGGGTCGTGCCGGCTGATGGGCTGGTTATAGCCCTGGCCGATTATTTGCCCATCTTTTACCACCACCGCCCCGACGGGTACCTCGCCCGCGCTGGCTGCTTGCCGCGCCAGCGCCAGCGCTGCCTGCATATGCTGCTGCAGCTCTGCGGCGGCGGGTAGCGGCCGTACCGGGGCGTGGGCTGACGCTGCCTGGCGCAGCGTCTGGCGGTCGTTATCGGTGAGCGCAGACCAGTGTACGCCGCGTGCGGCGGCTTCCAGCGCAAACAGCAGCTTGTCGGTAACCGTATGGCCGCTGGCTTTCAGCAGCAGGTAGGCACGCACGCTACCGCAGGCCAGCAGGGTAGCCTGGTCGGTGATGCCCAGTTCGGCCAGCCAGTGCAGGGCTTTGGGCGGCAGCGGGGGGGACGTAAGCATGGCGGTTCCATGAATGGCTTGCGGCCAACCTTGCCGCAAGACAGGGTTGGCCGCAAGGGGGCGCCGTGCAGCTCAGGCCAGACGGCGGGTGGCGATCAGGTAGTTCACATCGGTGTCGTTGCCCAGGCTGTAAATGCGGGTGAGCGGGTTGTAGCTCATGCCGGACAGGGTATCGATGCCCAGGCCCGCGTTACGCGCCATGCGCGACAGCTCGGACGGCTTGAGGAAGCGGCCGTACTCGTGCGTGCCCTTGGGCAGCATGTTCA
>JAIXTB010000076.1 GCA_027484385.1 Neisseriaceae bacterium
GGAGAGGGGCCGGGGGTGAGGGCGCCCTGCGGCCAACCTTGTGCTGCACAGATCGTTGATATCCGCCACCTCTCGCCCCCGCAGGAGAGCGAAATAATGATGCGCAGCTGCAGGTAGGCTTGCACCAGCCGCCTGAGCGATGCGGCCAACGCAGCCAGGTATAGCGTGCTGGTGTGCCCCCTCGCCCTGCGGGAGAGGGGCCGGGGGTGAGGGCGCGACGCGGCCAACCCTACAGCGGCAGCGCGTGGGTGAGCTTGGCGGTTTCCATCGGTACTTCGGTTTTCACGCTCTGCACGCTGGCAATGCGCGTCAGCTCGTGTGCGTGAAACTGCCGGTACGACGCCAGATCGGTGGTGACAATGCGCAGCAGCATGTCGCACTCGCCCGCCATCACGTGGCATTCCACCACCTGCGGCATATCGCGCACCGCCTGGATAAAGTGGTTGGTGGTGTCCGCGTCTTGCGCCTTTAGCCATACCCGCGCAAACAGCGTGAGCCCCGCGCCCACCTTGCTGCCATCCAGCACCGCCACGTAGCGGCTTATCACCCCCGCCTCTTCCAGCTGGCGCACGCGGCGCAGGCAGCTGGACGGCGACAGCCCCACCTGCTGCGCCAGGGTAGCGTTTTGTATGCGGCCATCGCGCTGCAGCGCCTGCAGAATGCGGCGGTCGAGCTTATCCAGTTTTACGGCATCCAATTTCAACATCTGCCTATTTTGTGAAACCAGATTGCATTATGGCAAGAAATGCCGCGCACTACGCAAGCCTATTCTGGCCGCCTTTCCCTACACTGTATCTGCCTGCCCCGCCCACTGCGGCACCGCCGTTTCCCCCGGCTGCTGCGCTGGCGGCGGCAGGCACCACTAGGGAGAAACACCATGACCAGCCACACCCTGCTGCTATTCGGCCTCACTGTTTTCCCGCTGGTGTGCACCCCGGGGCCCGACATCCTGTTTGTGGCCTCGCAGGGGCTGACCGGCGGGCGCGCCGCCGCCACCCGTGCCAACGCCGGCATTCTTACCGGCTACTGCGTGCACGCGCTGTTGGCCGCATTTGGCATTGCCGCGCTCATTACCGCCTGGCCGCCACTGTTTCACGCCATCCGCTGGGCCGGGCTGGCCTACCTGCTGTACCTGGCGGTGCAGATGTTCCGCTCCGCCATGCAGCCCGGCGCGCTGGCGCTAAACGGCAACCCCACGCAGCGGCAGTTTGCCCGCGGCTTTGTCACCAGCCTGCTCAACCCCAAAGGCCTGCTGATCTACCTGTCCATCCTGCCCAACTTCATCCAGCCCGGCGAAGCCGTGGCCCTGCAGGCGCTGCTGCTTTCCGCCATCTTTATTGGTAGCTGCGCCGTGGTATACGGCCTGATAGGCTACAGCGCCGCCAGCATGGCCCGCCGCGGCGGCATCAGCGACGCCAAACGCCGCCTAGCCGAAGCCAGCGCCGGCAGCCTGCTGCTACTGGCCGCCGGCAAGCTGGCGGCGTAGCGGTGAAAGGTTGGCCGCAGGCCTAGCCCCCGGCTAAACACCGGGGTACTAGGCCGTACCGCGCCGCTGTGTTACCGCACGCTAGGCCCCGCTTGGCTGCGGCCAACCTTTATCGATATACATATTGCATCCATAGAAACCATGCCATAAGCTGCCATAAATTCTATTGAAATAAGCATATGGCAAGTGCAATCACGGCGGTTTCCACCGGCCCCAGCGGCCGTATTCATCAGCTGCGCCAGTACCTAGCCGGGCTTAGCCAGCAGCACGTGCTGGCGGCGCTAGCAGGCTTTAGCTACCGCACCGCCGCGCAGTATGGCTATAGCGACTCTACCGACTACGACCTGCTGCACGACACCCAGCGCTACCCGCCCAAAGCTATACTCGGGTTGGCCGCAGGCCAGCTACTGGGCCAGCCGCTGCCGCCCAAAGCCTTTGCTGGCGGCTTGGGCTCGCCGTGTTTTGCCATCTTGCAGAATTTGGGGTTTCAGATCGTGCCCAAGCTGGTGCTGCAGCGTTACCAGCGCTACAGCCGCCAAGACATCTCGCAGCTGTTTGAGCCGGGTTGTAGCTTTACCCCTGGCGCGGGGCTATGGGGCATATCCGGCATAGTAGAAACGCCCAGAAACAGCGGCCAGTTCGTGTTTTTGGTCACGCTGGGGCCACCCACCGAAGGCAACCCCTACCAAGACGCCATCACCGCAGACGGCTACCTGATTTGGGAATCGCAAAGCCGCCACGACTTTGCCTCACCCGCTATCCAGCGCCTGCAGCAGCACGACGCCGCACAAAGCAATATTCATCTGTTTGTCCGTGGTAACAGCCACGACCAATACGCCTATATGGGCGTGCTTGCCTACCACTACCACCACCCCAGCAAACAAAACCCGGTGCACTTTGAGTGGCAAATCCTGCACTGGGACCGCACCCCTGAGCAGCTTAGCGAAATGGGGCTGCCCTACCGCGCCGCCCTCAACCCGCTGTACCAAGCCGCACCCGCCACGCCCCAGCCGCCGTTACTACAGCGCGTAGACCCCCCTGCGGCCAACCCTGCGCCCAAGCGCGGCAAAGCCAAGCACGCTGCGGCCAACATCGATTGGGCCGCCCGCGACCAACGCAACCGCGACCTAGGCCTGCGCGGTGAAGAGCGGGTACTGCAATACGAAATCGCCCAGCTACAGCAACAAGGCCGCGCCGACTTGGCCGCGCAAGTAAAGCATGTGGCGCTGCAAAACGCGGCCGCCGGCTACGACATTGCGTCGTTTTACCCAGACGGCCGCGCCAAATTCATCGAAGTAAAAACCACCCAAGGCCCTGCCGACACACCGTTTTACATCTCAGCCAACGAGGTAAACGTATCCAGCGAACACCCCGACGCCTACGTGCTGTACCGCGTGTATGGCCTAACTGAAGGCGCCGACAGCGTGCAGTTTTTTGAACTACCGGGGCCGGTGGGGCAGCACTGTCAGCTAGAGGCGGTGAGTTTTAGGGCAAAAATAATATGATGTAGAGAAATGGCATTATTAAAAATTAATAGCTGATATTTCTACTATTTCTCTGCTTTGGATGTAAAACAATTTCTTGTAAAACAATGAAACTAATTAAATGCGTGCTAGATAATTACCTGTTAAGCAAAATATCTCAAAATGGGAAGGCTAATTTTGGTGGAACAATTGATCAGGTAAGCCTGAAAGAAAAATTGCCTGAGTTTTTTGAGAATGTACTGGATAGTATTGGTAGGCTGGGAGACTTTAAGGTTGAAGGCTCATTTGGAGCTGGTAATATGGCAAGGATACCTTGGGTTGCCATATTTAATAGAAAAGTCACTACCACAGCTCAAGATGGATATTATATCGTGTTACTGTTTTCAGAAGATATGAGTGGCTGCTATCTTAGTTTAAATCAGGGCTTTACTAGATTTGAGAAGCAATATTCAAGTGGTATTGCTCAATATAAGATTAAACAAATTGCGAAAAGCGCTCAAAAACTATTTAGCACAAATCTTAATGCTATTGTGGGGGAGATTTCGCTTGCTGCATCTGGTGATCTTGGAAAGGGATATCAGCTAGGTGCAATTGAGAGTTTCTTTTATAAGCGTGACTCTTTGCCAACTGAACAGAAAATAATATCTGACTTCAAAGAGCTTTTAAATCACTATGATTGTCTCGTAGATATTTGTGGAATTTCACTAGACTCACTATGCCCAGCTAGTGAGTATCAATTTCAAATGAGTGTTATTGAAAAGGCTAAAGGAAAGAGAAGAAGCAATAAAAATTTTGCTGCTGATTACATCAAAAAAGTGAGTGTTCCAGAGAAGATTCTACTGAAAGGGCAGCATAAGTACGTTAGAGATCCAGCGATGTCAGTCATAGCATTAGAAAATGCAAATTTTAAATGTGAGCTAGGGCTGGATCATATGACTTTTACTACAAGTTCCAAAAAATTACCTTATGTTGAAGCTCATCATCTTGTGCCGATGGGTCAGCAAGATTTCTTTCAGTATTCATTAGACGTTCCGGCAAATATTATAGCATTATGCCCACTTTGCCATAGATTGCTACATCATGCAGTGCTAAGTGAGAAGAAAGAATACTTGTCAAATTTACTATCGCGCAGAAAGAACGCACTGCAAGAAAGTGGAATATGTGTATCGCAAGAAAATTTACTTAGCTATTACGATAAAGATTTGCTAGAGGAAGATTAGGATTTTTATTGGGTGGCAAGTTATTTTTGAGATGTATTTTTATTATTTTCGGTCGGTTGGTTTGGATCGCCTCAAATTCTCTAAGCACTTTATGGACGCTCTGCTTGATTAGATGCCGTTAAAGCATCGAAGCGCCAATGGCCGAAGGGGCAGGGTTTCCTTTATCGGAGATGAGACGGCCATTGACCATCATTGGTGGTTGAGTGGCAGGTATATGGCAAACCTCTGCCGGATTCTTGTCTGAGGCTGGAGTCGACTTTGGCTGCAAGTCTCATAAGTCACCTAAAAATAAAAAATGGCCTCCATCTCTGGAGGCCATTTGCTACGCTAAGCACTGCGGGCAGAATCCAAAAAATCTAGAAAAGTGGGAAAAATCTAGATATTCGTGGGATCCTACATTTTTTGTCGAATGACATGATTAATGACATTGAGGCCATTGATTTATAAGGGCTTTTTCACTTTCTGTGTCAGAGGGTCCATTGCGATTGACACAGATACTGCAAAAAAATGGTTGTTGTGACAAAGATACTGAAATTTTCACCAGTAGCTCGTTTGGGCTTAGCCTGCAGTCCCGGTGGCCTCATCTTGTGCGGTGGATAGTGTCAGACTCGAATCTATCCTCAATGATGCATGCTCGGCTTGTGGCAACCAGTGGTTTGACCACAAGCGAAGGGAGCGTTGTGATCTTAGGGCAGATGCTTCATCGCAAGTAGAAATGGATGTCCACGTCAACCCAGACGACATCTGAGTAGGCTCTTGTTTTCTACGATATTGCTCGAAATACCCAGCGCCCAGCATCCTTCACCATATGGTCTATGGGCACCAAGCCCAAACTGGATTGCATGTCTGGGTCGTAATAAGCCTTCCGTAGCTTTTCCCCAACGTGGTAGTTGTTCTGTGGCCTGCCACAGTGGATGCAGCAATTGCAGTATGGCCAGTTCGTGGGCTTCCCTCGTATGTAATTAATCTTCATTACGGTATTCAGCCCTGCCGTTTTCAGTTCATCGTTGCTTACAACTTTTTGTACTTCTTCCAGAGCCTCTGACAACTGCGCTACGGTGAAGTACCGTTCATGCCACTCATCGGGCGGCTCCTCTCCGATTTGCATACCCTCAATATGACCGAAGACGTTCCGCACGATCTTCTTGCAGGCCCAGCAAACATCCGATATCACTTCTACATGGATCGGTTCATTCCGCTCAGTCGTCCAATTGAGCCGCTTCGTTAACATGCCTGCGACAAACTCCGGCAGTGGTATGTCAAAGCCTAAAACATGGGGTACCTCGCCGATCTCGACTCGCGATAGTACGAAGGCGGGGAGATCATTGTCGTGCGTGAATGGTATGCGGCGTAATCGAGCTGCGTAAAACCAAGCTGCTCTAACACCGGAGACCTTGTATCTGGCCTGCCTGTGGTGTAGTTCCTCATCTGTCTGCGGGGATGCCTGAACTTCAAACACTATTCGAGCAGTGCCTTTTTGACAGTGAACATCCGCAATCCAGTCTTCACCACTTGGCGTCTGGCCACGGAGTTCCGTTGTCACCTGCCACCCAACACTCTGAGCCGCTGTGGCAATCATCTGTTTATACCAAAGATGCTCTTCGCTTTCTGGCGCTGAAGTACACTCTCCTCGACGTGCATGAGCAAAAAACTGTGTTCCCTTCGCACTGGTCTTGGGAATGGCGTCAGCATCGCAGCACGGCATGCGCAAGCCTCGGCCGCGGTAATCCGCCTTGAGCTGGGCCCAACCCTCCTTATCGAAGTCGAATGCATGCAGGCTGGTGCGGATAGAGTCGATTACTCTAAGTGGCATAGATCCAGTTACACTCTTTTAATCGTAGAAGTCGCATTTGGTACGCTACCTTGGTGAGCGATAGGCATCTAACTAGGTTGATGCCTCAAGCAGCCAAGTATCCTAGCTGTCTCCAGTCATAGTCTGGTAGAGCCGGACAAACTATTGGCAAGGTTGTGTACTCACTCAGGAATAGGTAGCACCTCTCCAGGCCTGAACCACTTGCTCTTCTGAGCATATGCCAAGGCTTGTGATGAATCCTTTGCCCAAAGTATCAACGCTAAACTTTCCTTTGCGCGGCTGCAGGTCACGTAGAGGAGCCGGAGCGTCCGGTCGATCGAGGTCTCCTTTCCTATCGCCGCGTTTTTTACATCAGCGTCGCCAAGTGGAGCACCAAACAGACGGTCGTATGCAAATAGATAGCCAGCGGCATCCTCGTCGTCCATTACGACCATCACATGGTCAAACTCAGATCCCTTAACTACCTGGTGCGTCGCAAGATGAGATCTTCCACTTAGGTAGGTCTTGAATCGACGAAGCTGAATCCAAGGTGACTCGAAGAGCTTATGCCATCCACGAGCTAGTCTGCTTTCTCGTGCCTCTGGCTGTCTTGGCTTTGGTGCAGGCGGTGGTGGGTTTGTATCGTTGAAGGCAGCCAGCAGTCGCTTGTCTGGTTCGAACAAAACAGCACGTAGCACTGGTGTAAGCACCTCGCGTACGGTCACGTCGGGCTTCACGCAAGCGGTGGCGAAGTCTTCTACAGCAAGCTGGTACGCCTTAAGCATCTGAATTCGAGCTTTACTGTCTTCGGGTAGTTGCTGGAGCCGGCCGTAGCGATGCAACACTTCTGTGACGGCAAAGTCTGATGGCGTACCACTATCTTTGATGCAGTCAGCGAGATCCATCATTTCCCGTAAGAGCATTTGAACTGCCGTTGGTCCTGAAGCATCGCCATTTCCATCCGGGCGAACTGAGTCCGGATCGAGGAGAGAAAGAGCCTCAAAAGCCTGCAAGAAGTCGCCGCGCCGGGCTACCAATGAGTGCTCTAGCGCGAGTATCTGGTGCCCCGGACAGCCGGACTCCCAATCTGCAAAGCCAGTCGCGACTTTCATAGCAGCCTCGCAAAGCCCTTCTCGACGTAGTTTGTCTTCTGCTGGGGCGGATGCATCGCCGATAAAAATCCGAACTAGTCCAGCCGACTTTTCTTCTCGGGGATGTTGGTGTACGGCCTTCTCAAACTTGGTTCGTCCCTCCAAATCAGAGTCCCAAATTTCATTGATAAGGTCTACGATACGCCGCTGGCTTCTATGGTTCATCTCCAGTCGTGGAGTTGCCCAAGCCTTCGGAACTAAGCTTGGAAGATTCGCATGTCCATCTAAGTAGATGCGCTGTCGGTGGTCGCCGAGTAGTCCAAGCATCAGTCGTGAGGGGTCTTCATCGACAACCTCCAACAGCGCGTCTAGGATGTCCTTCATCGTGTCCTGGGACTCGTCGATGAGGATGACGGGATGCTGGTCGCGAAGTATGCGACGAAGCGTAGGCTTATGCTTGAGTAACCAGGATGCTAAAGCCAACACTTGCGAATGGTTTAGCGCGCCGTCACCGTGGTGTTTCCGGTCAGGGCTGTAAGTAAACTGAGTTGTCGCTGCGAGAGCTATGGCCTTGGCTTCCAGCTCCCCAATCTTCTCTTGATCTTTATCGGTTGGGCCGCTCTTTCTGGCGGCAGCATCTTTTCTTGCCTTTTGAAGCGCATCCGCGTTCATGGCTACCAGTGCTTCTCGAATGTCGTCGTCGAAGCCTGCTATCAAATCCCAGCAGAACGAGTGGATGGTGGCGACCTGTGTGAGATCGTTCGTACCAAGACGGCCCGTGACAACGAGCGCAGCGTTCTTCGTATACGTAATGACTCGAATTGTCTGAGCCCGAGCTCTCAGTTCTCGAGCAAATCTGATAGCAGCATCATCAGTCGTAGGTACAAGCGTTTCCTGCGCAACCACAGTTCCTATACCTGTGATCTTGCGAAGTACTGCCACCAATGTACGTGTTTTGCCGGACCCTGCGCCGGCAAAAAGGAAGAAGCTTCTTGGCGGAGTACTGGTGACATAGCCCACGATTTCATCGACGACGCCAGCGTCACGTTCATTGGGATTATGTTTCGCAGCAGCCATTAGTCTGTCCCCTTCTTCGTGGGTGCCAGTTCATTGTCGAGCCAAGTCAGCGCATCGGAGATATAGGCGGGGCAGACGAGCTTGTCGCCCAAGCTAATACGCTCGAACATGGTCGCTGCGAATTCAGCCTTGGCAAAGTTCTTCCGCAGCATTGTATGGAGGTCCTTCGCGAGCAACGCGAGGTCCGCTTGTGCGACAACTTTCTCAACGGTTTGGCGCAGCGGCCCCACCAGGCTCGGCGGAGGGGCCTCGCCGTCAGCAGGCGGCTGGTTCTTCTTTTGTTCAATGCCCTTGAACCAATCAATATTGGTCAGAATCAGCGAGTCTTCAAAAGAGCTTGGCCACGGACCGTCCTTGGCCACGGGCACCTGCCAAGCAAATCGGACCCGTCCACCACTCCCACTGCTCCAGACGTTATCAGCCTCTGTCGGCTCAGCCAAAAGGTGTAGTTTCCTATGCTTTGGATGCCAGTCATTGAGCGTGTCGTTCCCGCACTCGAGCAACCTGGGGTCACCGATTGCTGCAGCTTTGCGGACAGTCTTGCCATTGGCGTCCTTCGTTACCACTACAGGGTCCACATCGGTGATGACCACTGTCGGAATGCCGAGTTTTTTAACAAGTGGCCGTAGCCTATGTGCGTGGCGCCCGCCGAGGTCGAGAAAGGAAACGTACCGCTTGTCTAGTTCAGGGAAGTCGCGCTCAATGAACAAGGGGACGAGCATCCTCTCGGCCGCACCCTCGACGAAGATTGCGGCGTCCGCGAACAAAAGGTCCGTGTGCTGCACTCGGAAATACCGCTCTGCGAAGGTTCGCGTCACCTTGTCGGACCCGAAAGCGGTGGCAAGGTCAACGACATCTGACCTCGGCATCTCGCCCGCAGCCGCAACAATGCGTCGAACGTAGCGTAGTCGATCGAAGTTCTCTGCGTGAGCTAAATGACTCGCGTGGGTGCTGATGATCAGTTGGCTACTCAAATGAACATGCTCCGGAGCTTCCGGGCTGATGAGCTCTGCGGCGCGTCGCGGAAAAATTCGCTGCACCTGAACATGCAGGTGGGCTTCAGGCTCCTCCACCAGCACGATATGCACGGCGGGAGGACTGCCTTCTACCGGCTTTAGCCTGGAGTCTCGGAACGATACCAGCTGGTAGCTTAACGACTGAAGGTTCTGGTAACCAAGCCCTATTGAATACTCTGGAAGGTAGACATCCTCCTGCTGGCCGTCTAGCCGGTATTGAACCGCCGTACTGTGGTCAAGTAGGTCGCCGGTCTGGATTCGTGTTCTGAAGTGAATCTCTTGGGGATCGTGAAGCGTCGGATACCCTAACTTCTTCACATCCTCGATGGAGGGCGCCAGCGCGGCCTTGATGCGAGCATCGAGGTCGAGTTGGGCTGTAGCTATAGCCTCGACCAGCTGCGGTTGATGCCCCTGGCCTGTAGTCGCGACATTAAGGTGTTGTCGCGCATACTTCAGCAACTGGTTGGAAAAGAGCCCAACACGGTGCGTTCCTGCCGAAGATCTAGTTTCCGCTTCCTCCGTTCCGAGGCCGCGTTGCGCGGCGACGAAATCTACGCGCAATAGCTTAGCGAGTTTGTTGCGGTCCACAGGCGCTGCCTGTGGCGGCAAGGCCTGAGGTACGCTCGCCGGCGGACTCCCAAATGGTCCAAGGGCCGGATCGAGCTTGTACACCAAGACGCTTCCAAGATCGGCAGGGTAGCGAAGCCAGTAGTCAATGAGGTCGACCGGCCACGCATGAGCTTCCTTCGGAAGAGCCTTCACTGGCTGTCTGGCCTCGCGGTATCGCCAAGCCAACTTTTGGAGCGCCTCGACAGAGGATGCGGGCTCAAGGCGAAGTCGAACGCCTACGGCTCCCCCGCTCCAGTTCAAGGACGTGATGAAGGGTGCGACCAAGTTGTAGGAACCGGACTGTACGTCGAACCAGAGGTCCAACGTGGGCATGCAAGCCAGAATCGCAGAAAGCTGGCCTTCCCATTTCGTTACGTCGCCTGCAGCCGACGCTGGGTCTTCTGTCAGTTTCTCCCATTCTTCGCCAAGCGCCCGCAGTGCAGGCCATTGCTCGAGACTAACATCGAAGGCACCGAATGCTTGTCCCGTCGTTGAGAGGAAATTTCGGATTGCAATAAGAATTGATGTCTTGCCACTATTGTTGGCACCAACTAGAACCGTCGTCTTCTTGTCGATGGGCACCCGTACCTGATCTAAGCGGCGGAAACGGCTTAGCTCAATGCATGTCAGGCTGACGTTGGGTACCTGTATGGGCTTGGGCGATTCCACATTCATCTGTATTCCTCCGAAGTAATAAGGCCTTTTCTGCCCATCCACAGAGTCCAGACTGAATCGCTCCGAATTTTTGAAAAATGCTGGAGGCATGAGTAAGCCTCCTTAATCGAAAAACAATCGGTTTAGCTATACGACGGTCATAGGCGGCAAACTGCAGGGCGGCCTGTGCCAAGCTTTAGTGCGAATCAAGTGAGTTCTGTTGCTGGTCTAGAGAGATTATGCTAACACATTGTCATTGCTTGCCGCCGCAATAGAACTAGCATCGGACTAGCTAGCACTTCGTCAGCTGATTAGCTATCTCGACTACAGGAATGTACGTTGTGGAAGACCTACCACTCAGTCAGTGGTGACTTCCCCTGCTGCTTAGGGCCGCTTTCTACTCGAAGCAGTCGTAAAGTACGCGACTGCTTTGCAGTGTGTACAAATCATCGGTAAGAGCTACAAGCAGGGGTGCCTCAAACGAAGGGGTTCTGGTTCACCGTAGCTCAATCCTATGCCATTTTGATACCATGTGCAGACACTTAGCGACGTACTGATTACTTCGAACCTGTATAGCATTTCTTCCTTAATGGCCAGATTCTTACCAACACTTGATGATGCTGAATTCCGCAGTGAAGGCGAATTCATCCTCTTTCAAGAACTAGCGACACTCGACGATGGGTTTACCATCATCCACTCACTACCTTGGCTGCGAGGTAGGACCAAGCGTGTGTACTCGCAGGCCCTGAAGAAGTATCTACAGGTTTCCTTGGAGAGGAAACATCTGTCTGGTGAGGTGGACTTCGTCATCCTACATCCAAAGCTGGGCATGCTTTGCATTGAGACAAAGTCGGGGTTGTACAAGCCTTCGGGTGTCCGATTCATCCATGAGTATGGTGGATACGAAATTGATCCCTTGAATCAGGCCAAGGACAATACTTTCGTCCTTGCCGATATGCTGCAATCGTGGAAGATGAAGTGCCCTATAGGCTATGCGGTGCACTTTCCTGACTTTAATCTTGAGGCGTCGCAGATTGCCAGCGCGTACTTACCATTAGATCGGCCTCTCCCTGACGGAATCCTAATCCTGCACAAACATCATCGAGACATACCCTCGCGTATTGTGCAAATTATGACGCACTGGAAGACTGCTCTGAATTACAGTGGTCAGCAAGAATTTAGCCGAGAGATTGATATATTTCTTGAGGCAGTTTGGCCGATGGAGGCACGTGGGGGGCATCTTGGACGCAAGATCATCGCAGATGGTGAGTTGTGGCTCCGACTGGACGAGAAGCAGGCGAGGCAGGTCGCCTTATGTCTTGATACAGATCGAAGGCTAATCGCAGGATTCTCGGGCAGTGGCAAGACGCTCATTGCTCGTTGTCTTGCCGAACAGTTTGCTGCTCGAGGCCTCAAGGTGCTTTTCCTGCTGAAGAACCGCCAGATCACGCAGAAGGTCGCTGCCCAATTGAGCCATCTTGGCCGGCAAGTTACGGTTCAGACCTTCCATTCCTACTGCGAGTCAATGGGGGTGCCGAATAGGGAGGGCAGCGGGGGCGAGCCTAACTATGACGCGCATCACCTTGCTTTGCATGGGACGGTGGATCACCAGTACGAAGTGCTGATCGTCGACGAAGGACAGGCGCTCAACGAGGCCGATCATCTTGCATTACGCGACCATTTCGTCAACGCACGCAAGTTTGTTTTTGCTGATGAGCTTCAGATACTTCCTGGTATCGAGAACGGCAGTTCTTATCGATTTTTGGAGGATACCTACAGCGAACGATTCTTTTATCTGGCAACGGTTTATCGTAATCCAAGGGGTATCACTCAAACTATGCTGGAGATGAGGCCTCCACGGCATGAAGTGAACTGCCCTCGACCGATCTCTGAAGAGGACTTGTCTAGATGCATTAGTAGAGATGTTCCTAAGAGGATCAAGGACCTGATAGAGGAGCTTTCGAAGGCTGGCGTCATGACTCAGGACATAATCGTACTCGGCCAGTTCTCTTCGTCGCTTGAGGGGATTGATGCCTCGCGATTCACGATTTCGTCCTATCGCGGTATGGAGAAGCCCGTCGTCATTATTGTTGCGGGCTTTGACATGGACGACACCACGTTGGCTTGCGCACTTGGGCGAGCAACCACGCGCGCTTATATCGTTGTACCCATCGAATTGCTTGCGGGTCTATGCAACGTGAAGTCGGACTTCTTGCGTAAGGGCTTGGAAAAAGTCGATCTATCAAGGATCCTCGATCTGGATGCCTGTGACCCGACCCCAAGATTCATCGCTAACAAGGTACGGAAATTTGCAGGGGCAATAGGAAGGCACGAAATATTCGGCGAAAGATTTTTCTACGCGAGCAGATGGAGGCGGTGGGTCTATGAAGGCGGAGCCCAGTGGGCCAACCGAGGGGTTCAGCTATGGGGCTGGTGGCTCTCGCTATCGACAAGTCTTCCTATCTCTGGGATCGACCCGGTACGTAACGAGCTGACTGATTGTTATCTCCAGCCTTGCACCGAGTGCGATACCACGACACCGCATAGTTGGCTTCTTCGCAAATGTCTGACTTGCCAGGCCTCGCCATTGGACGAAGCCAAGTCTGCCTCAATCGTCATGCAAGCTGCTAAGTTGGACGTCATGCAGTTAGGCACACATGGGCAGTCGCTAATCAAAGTGGCCGCATTGGTCGGGGATTTTCAGTTTCCGCGCTCCAATTACGCTGTGCGAGGAATGACTAAAATACCTGTCCTAGATCTTGCTACCACGATCGTCGAATTTCGGATGCGTCGCGGTGCAGTAGTTGCCACTAAATCCCAGATAGAGCAATGGCTAGAAGAAGTTTTGGTGGCTAGCGAGTTGGATGACTCCATCGAAGGCCTTGCTGGCCGCACGATTGGCAGCCTCTGCGCGCAGAAGATACTGATGAAGTTCGATACTGGCCGATATCGTCTGATGGACCTTTAGTAGCGATTATAAAATAGGGTGACCTGCTCCCCCTAAGCAGAGCCACCTGAAACTTAGTAAAGTTCGTATTACACAGGGAGAACGAACTTGAAGAAGCGTTTCACGGAAGAGCAAATCATTCGATTTTTGAAGCAGGCCTAGGCCGGCGTTCCGGTGAAGGAATTGTGTCGCTAGTATGGCTTAAGAGATGCGGCACACCGAAAAGAACCTGGTATACCTCACGCACAGACTTCAATGCACTGAATTTTCCTTTTGGCACCACCTTCAGGTTTGGCCTTTCTGCTTTATAGCCATCTTGGTTGCCCTTGGTGTGGCGCGCAGTCTTCAGGCCTTCTAGCGAAGGTAATGGCTCGCCAGGCTTTCCACCAAAGTAATAGAACGGACCAAGTTCAAGGGTAGTTTCATTGAAGTAGACCCAGACCATACACCCAGACGGCTTACCAGATAGACGCATATGAACCTTCTGGCTTGCAGCAAGCCCACCATGGTAGGTGGACTTGAGCTGCACATGCCTGACTACCCCATGTGCTTCAAAAATCAGGTCGTACCCTGAGTTGTCTACCTCAGGCTTCGCGACCTCAAGCCCGCAGTCGTCGTGTTGCCAAGAGAGTTTTAGTAGCTCACCTACGAATAGGTGCTCTACCAATTTCTCGCGGAATGAAGAGTGCTCGGTGTGCTTGCTCATATTTCTCTAGGGCGCATAACGTTCGAGGTAAGCGGCCCGCGCCGGTTTAGCGCCTGAGCGGGCCTGCAGCAAATTATTAGCCACGACTACGACGTGAGCTTGTGGAATACATCTGTGTAGCCGTAGTTGACTGCACCACGGTTCCCAGGCTTTCCTGGGCTGCCCGGATTCCCAGGATTGCCCGGGTTTCCAATGTTTCCAAAATTTCCCATGTGCTTATCTACAACCATGTCCTTGTGAAGTTCGCCCACATAGGAGCCCGACAACTTGTGGACGTGTGTGCCATTGATTTGCCCGATGGCGCTACCGTTCATTGCATGGATGTACTTTCCGCGGATGAATCCAACGGCGTTTCCGCGTGAGTCATAAATATAGTCGGCCATACTCACTTCCATAGGGTGGCTAAGGTGGAGTTGAGGCGCCTGCGCGGTTTTTCGCGCAGGTCGCCTCGAACGCAGGGCTAAACCTCGCTACCACGGCCTTACCCCCGTTTTCGTTTCAATGTGGTCAGCCGCTATGACGTCTAGCTTCTCCGCCAACCGTTCAATGAAGTCACGCCAAGCTTTCAGTTGCGGCTTAGTAACGGAATGAGTTTTTCCGTGGGCCAACTCGTTCCTTGCTTTGGAAAGCTTCCCAAGACGTTCACGAACACTGGCATTCGTGAACTTCTTCCAATGAACTTTGGGATGCGTCATTACCCACGGAATGCCCAGGTAGAAAAAGAGTGTGTTCACTTGATGCACGTTGGCATTGTTGTTCTTCTCGCTGGTGAAGTTCTTCAGATTAGTTCGATCGGCGACAGGATAGGTGGCAAAGAGCGTGTCGACGGATAGGTTGTAGAGTTCTTCAATGAACCCTTCAAAGAGCGCCGAAAGAAGCACCGTTCCTCCTGCGATAACAGCAGCGCCTTTTCGTAGTGCCGGACGTCCAGCACCAGCAGGACAAATTGCGTCTCGTGCAGCAAGCAATTCGTCGACGTCTTTCAGTCGAACCTTGAGATCAGTGAGCGGCTTGGATGGCATAGAGAGGTCTAACGTGAGATATACACCTTTGAAGGTATATATCTTGGTTGTCTGTGTGCATAACCAGGCATGATATTGGTATTTATCTTTGTTTTGCAAACCATTGGAGTTGCCAATGCCTGAAAGTACACAGCCAGGTGGGACTGCCGCGCCACGCTTGCTCGATGTGTCCGACTTTACTAAGCAGGCTTTGGCTCTAATCCGGGGGGCAGGTCAGGCTATCCACGTTAGATGCGACTCTGATGCATGTGCCGCTCAAGATGGACTGAATATCGCACTGATGGTTTTCATTCATTCCCCCGCACTTCTGGCAACAGCTCCGGGTGTTTTTCGAGAATTAGCAACAGATGCACGATGGTTCTAGGGGGGATAGCTTCCATCCGCTCGTACTTACTGAACGCGCCTTCTGCCTCACCAAATATCTCTTCAGCCTGTTGCAATGTCAGACCTAGCTTTACCCGTACATCCCGAATGAACGCGGCCTGCTTCGTGAGGGCGGGGGAAAGCCTGTTGCCAGGCATATCCATGTGCTTGCTTGAGTCATCTGCGTCCAATAGCACCACCGCGCCACAGTCCGGACAATGCCAACCGTTCACTGCAGGTACGATCTCGGATGATGTGCCTA
>JAIXTB010000088.1 GCA_027484385.1 Neisseriaceae bacterium
ACATGCGCAGCAGCGCAGAAGCCGTGGAATACGCCAAGGCCTTGCACGCCCTGGTGGTGTGGCTGGGCGTGTGCGACGGCAACATGCAGGAAGGCAGCTTCCGTGTGGATGCCAACGTCTCGGTGCGCCCGTTTGGCCAGGCCGAGTTCGGTACCCGCCGCGAGATCAAAAACCTGAACTCGTTCCGCTTTCTGGAACAGGCCATCAAGTACGAGATCCAGTGGCAGATCGACACCATCGAAGATGGCGGCAAGATCCAGCAGGCTACCGTGCTGTTCGACCCTGATAGCGGCGAAACCCGCATGATGCGCAGCAAGGAAGACGCGCACGACTACCGCTACTTCCCGGACCCGGACTTGCTGCCGGTGCGTATCAGTAGCGAGCAGATCGATACCATCCGCGCTGCCATGCCGGAGCTGCCAGGCCAGATGAAGGCCCGCTTTGCCGACGCCTTTGGCGTGTCGGCCTACGATGCCGCGCTGCTGACCAGCAGCCTGGCGCAGGCGCAGTATTTCGAAGCCGTGGCGAGCGCCACCGGGCAGGGCAAGCTGGCGGCCAACTGGGTAAACGGCGAAATCGCCGCGCGTTTGAACCGTGAAGGCCTGGACATTGCCGGCTGCCCGATCGCCGCCGAGCGTCTGGCTGGCCTGATTGTGCGTATTGCCGACGGTACGCTGTCCAATAAGCTGGCCAAGCAGGTGTTCGATGCGCTGTGGGAGTCCGACCTGGGTGCCGATGCCATCATCGAACGTGACGGCCTGAAACAGGTGTCCGACGTGGGTGCCATCGAAAAGATGGTGGAAGAAGCCATTGCGGCCAACCCTAAAGCGGTGGAAGAATTCCGCGCCGGCAAGGAAAAGGCGCTGAATGCCCTGGCGGGCCAGGTGATGAAAGCATCCAAAGGCAAAGCCAACCCGGCGCAGGTGCAGGACATCCTGAAGCAAAAGCTGACCCAAGCCTAGTTTCGATAAAATGCATTAAAAGCGGCACGCCTTATGGCGTGCCGCTGTTTTTTGTGTGGTGAAAAACGGGGCATGAATAACAGTTCATACCTGTTCTGCAGATCATTTTGTAAGCCGCTGATTTCCCTTGCTTTCTGTCCTGTTGTATTCCGGTAAGTCTTTGTCGGCAAAGGCGAATTGCCCCATGGTGATGTTGACCGGGTAGAGCTGATTCCCTATAGTGGCGAAAAGTGGGGTGAAGTGGGTAATTGTGGGGCGACGGCTCCTAATTCCAGTGCGGTGAAATATCCAATATGTTCGGCGGCGTAAGTCATATCTCTCTCGATGCCAAAGGGCGTCTGGCCATCCCGGCCCGACACCGGGAGAGCCTGTTGTCTGCGTTTGGCCACCGTCTGGTCGTTACCCTCGAATCCTCCGATCACCTGCTGATTTACCCCGAACCCAACTGGAAGCCGGTTGAGCAACGCTTGCTGGCACTGCCCACCGGCAACCCTACGCTGAAGCGCTATCAGCGCCTGGTACTAGGCCATGCGGAAACGCTGGAAATGGATGGCGCCGGTCGTATCTTGCTGCCAGCCAGGCTGCGCGAGCTGACCGGGCTGGACAAAGAAGTGGCGCTGGTGGGGATAGGAAACCGCTTTGAATTGTGGGATGCCCACGAGTGGGACGCCCAAACGAACACCGCACTGGATATTGATCCTGCTGAGCTGGCTCAGCACCTTGGAGATTTCACACTTTGACCGACGCAGTATTTGCTCACCGCACGGTGTTGCTCGACGAGGCCGTAGCCGCACTGGCCATTCGCCCGGATGGCGTATACGTCGACTGCACTTTCGGCCGCGGTGGCCACAGCCGGTTGATTTTGCAGCAGCTGGGCCCGCAGGGCCGGCTGATTGCTTTTGATAAAGACCCGGAAGCCATTGCGGTTGCTACCGCCCTGGCTGCAGAAGACCCGCGTTTCAGTATCGTGCATAACGGTTTTGCCCACTTTGCCAAAGAACTGGACGCCCTGGGCGTGCAGCAGGTAGATGGCGTACTGATGGATCTGGGGATTTCTTCCCCGCAAATTGATGACGGTCGCCGCGGTTTCAGCTTCCGTTTTGACGCGCCGCTGGACATGCGCATGGATACCACCCGCGGCCAGACGGCGGCGCAGTGGCTGGCCAGTGCTGACGAGGCGGACATAGCAGAGGTTATCAAGACATATGGTGAAGAGCGGTTTGCTCGCAAGATTGCAGCAGCCATTGTTGCGCAAAGGCTTGAACAGCCCCTCGAAACGACGCGTGAGCTCGCTGTCCTCGTTGGGAAAAACGTCCGTACTCGCGAACAAGGTCAAGACCCCGCGACGCGAACCTTCCAGGCGATAAGAATTTTTATCAACCGCGAGCTGGACGAGCTGAAAGAGGTGCTGCCGCAAACTGTTTCGCGCCTGGCGCTGGCTGGCCGCCTGGCGGTGATCAGCTTCCATTCGCTGGAAGACCGCATTGTGAAGAACTTCGTGCGTGATGCCAGCACCACCGACACGCTGCCATCCTGGGTGCCGGTACGTGCCTGTGATATTGCCGAAGCGGCCATCAAACCGGTAGGCAAGGCGATACGCGCCAGCGAGGCCGAAGTGTCGGCCAACCCGCGCGCGCGTAGCGCCATCATGCGCGTAGCCGAGCGTACTGGCGGGCAGTGGCAGGGGGGCGTGTGAGCCTTAATAAGCTCAATGCAGTGCTGCTGCTGGGGGTGATCGGTTGTGCGATGTCCGTGGTGACCTCGCAGCACGTATCACGCCGCTTGTATGGCGAGCTGGAAAAAGAACAAAAGCTGCAGCGCCAGTTGAACGTGGAATACGGCCAACTGCTGCTGGAGCAAAGTACCTGGGGGGCACACGCGCTGATTGAAAAATCGGCCGTGGCGCGCATGGCCATGTTGACGCCTACGCAGCGTCAGGTGCACGTGATTACACCGGAAGGGGTGCGATGAACCGCGTTTATACCCCGCCGATGCGCCAGCACCTGAAACAGCCTATGCGCCTGGCGCCAGGGCGGGTGACGGTCGTACTGGTTTTGCTGGGCACCATGTTGCTGGCACTGCTGACGCGGGCGATTTACCTGCAAGTGGTGCAACAAGACTTTCTGCAGAACCAGGGTGATGCGCGTTTTCGTCGCACGCTGCTGCTGGAGGCCAACCGGGGCGTGATTGCCGACCGTAACGGCGAGCCTTTGGCCATCAGCACGCCAGTACAGTCCATTTGGGCAAGCCCGGTGGATATGAGCCCGGTGCCGGCTGCCAAGCTGGCTGCTTTGTCGAAGCTACTGGAAATACCCGTCGCCGAACTGAACGAGAAGTTCGCCGACAAGAAGCGCGAGTTTGTCTACCTGAAACGGCAGATCAGCCCGCAGCTGGCGCAGCAGGTGCTGGCACTGGAAATTCCGGGTGTCGCCAAGCAGCAGGAGTACCGCCGCTACTACCCCGCCGGCGAAATGCTGTCGCATGTGATCGGTTTTACCGGTGTGGATGGCAAGGGCCAGGAAGGCCTGGAGCTGACGCGCGAAAAAATGCTGGCGGGTAAGCACGGCAGCCGTACAGTCCTGAAAGACCGCCGTGGCCATATTGTGGAAGACCTGGCGGTGATTGAGCCACCGCGTGACGGCCAGACGCTGACGCTGTCCATCGACAAGCGTATCCAGTACCTGGCCTACCGCGAACTGAGTGCTGCCATGGTGGCCAACAAGGCCAAGGCTGGGGGGGTGGTGGTGCTGGACGCGCAGACTGGCGAAGTGCTGGCGCTGGCCAATACGCCATCGTACAACCCGAACAACCGTACGGTGCTGGAGCCGGAAATGCGCCGTAACCGTGCGGTGGTAGACATGTTTGAGCCCGGTTCCACCATGAAGCCCTTCCCGGTAGCCATGGTGATGGACGCAGGCAAAATTACGCCGACCACGTGGTTTGATACGCGGCCTTACACGATAGGCCCGGCTGCAGTGCGCGACACGCACCCGAACCCGTCGCTGACGGTGACCGGCATTATCCAGAAGTCGTCCAACGTGGGCTCGTCCAAGATTGCGGCGATGTTCTCGCCGGAGGAGATGTGGACGTTTTATCGCAAGTCGGGTTTTGGCCAGAGCCCGCAGTCGGGTTTTCCGGGTGAAAGCGCGGGCCGCCTGCGAGACTGGCAAGGCTGGCGGCCTATCGAACAGGCCACCATGTCGTTTGGTTATGGCGTGACGGTAAGCCTGGTGCAACTGGCCCGGGCTTATACCATTTTTACCCACGACGGTGCGCTGTTGCCGCTGTCGTTTACCCGGTTGGCGCAGGCCAACCCTGGCCGCCCGGTGATTCGCCCGGAGACGGCCAAAAAGATGCGCGACATGATGATTACCGTGACCGAAGAGGGCGGTACGGCAGTGCGTGCGCAGGTGCTGGGCTACCACGTGGGTGGCAAATCCGGTACAGCGCGCAAACTGGTGGGCGGGCGGTATGCAGCAGACAAGCACATTGGTTTGTTTGTCGGTTTTGCCCCGGCCACCAACCCGCGGCTGATTGTGGCGGTGATGATTGACGAGCCGGGCGCTGGTTATTACTACGGCGGCACGGTAGCAGGCCCTGCCTTCTCCAACATCATGGCGGGCAGTTTACGCATTCTGGGGGTCGAGCCTGATGCTCCCTCCAATAACACTCTGATTCCGGAACACAAGATTTCGGATGTGCGGGAAGAAACATGAAGACCACATTGATCGATTTGCCGGACTGGGACCCCGCCGCCTTGGCGGGTCTTGGCGTTTCCGTGGCACGCGTCGAGGCCGATAGCCGCCGCGTGTTCCCGGGCGACGTGTTCCTGGCATGCCGTGGTGAATACACCGACGGCCGCGACTTTATCGCGGCAGCCATCGAAAAAGGTGCCGCCGCGGTGGTGTGGGACCAGGACGACGCCTTCCAGTGGAACGCAGCCTGGCAGGTGCCCAACCTGCCGGTAGCCCGTTTGCGCGAACGCGCCGGTATCGTAGCGGCCCATGTGTACGCCTACCCTAGCCGTGACATGCAGGTGGTCGGCATCACCGGCACCAACGGTAAAACCTCCATTTCGCACTGGCTGGCACAAGCGTATGCCCTGTTGGGCGAGAAAGCCGCACTGATCGGTACTGTTGGCAACGGTTTTTACGGCCACCTCACCGAAACCACGCATACCACGCCCGACCCGATTACCGTGCAGCAGAAGCTGGCCGAGTACCGTCGCCAAGGTGCCAGCGTGGTGAGCATGGAAGTGTCCAGCCACGGGCTGGACCAGTACCGCGTCAACGGCGTGGAGTTCACCACCGCGGTGTTCACCAACCTTACACGCGATCACCTGGACTACCACGGCAGCATGGAGGAGTACGGCGCCTCCAAAGCCAAGCTGTTCCACTGGGAGGGCCTGAAGCACGCCGTCATCAATGCCGATGATGCGTTTGGCCGCCAGCTGGCTGCCAGTATCGACGCCAGCCGTACCCGCGTCATCACCTATGGCCTGGAGCAGGGCGATGTGCGCCCGCTTAGCCTGGCGGCCAACCTGGATGGCCTGCAGCTGAGCGTCACCACGCCGTGGGGCGACGCCGACATCAAGAGCCCGCTGCTGGGCCGTTTCAATGCGGCCAACATGCTGGCCTGCCTGGCGGTCATGTGCGCCGGCGGTGTGCCACTGGCCGACGCCGTGCGCGTGTTGGGCAAAATCCAGCCAGCGCGTGGCCGCATGCAGCGCATCGGCAACGGCCTGGAGCCGCTGGTGGTGGTGGACTACGCCCACACCCCGGACGCGCTGGAAAAAGCCCTGGCTACGCTGGCCGAGATCCGCCCGCAGGGCAGCAAGCTGTTCTGCGTGTTCGGCTGCGGTGGCAACCGTGACAAAGGCAAGCGCCCGCTGATGGGCGGCATTGCCGAGAAAATTGCCGACGTGGCCGTGGTTACCAGCGACAACCCGCGCCTCGAAGACCCGCAAGCCATTCTGGACGACATCCTGGCGGGCATGCAGCAGCCAGGCCACGTGGAAATCAGCCGCGAGGCCGCCATCCACTGGGCCGTATTGCAAGCCCGCATGGGCGATGTGGTGCTGATTGCCGGCAAGGGCCACGAGGAGTACCAGGACATCGGCGGCGTGAAGCAGCCATTCTCTGATTTCCGCGTGGCAGAAGACGCGCTGACGCTATGGGGGGCTGCCCATGCTGATGCTCTCTGATGCCGCCCTCGTGCTCGGTGGCCAGCTGCACGGCAGCGATGCCTGCTTTCAGCGTGTGGTCACCGATAGCCGTACCGTACAAGCCGGTGACCTGTTTGTCGCGCTGGTAGGCGAAAAATTCGACGCACACGATTTTGTGCCTGATGTGCTGGCCAAAGGCGCCAGTGCACTGGTGAGCCGCGACGTGGCAGGGCAGGGCAGTGTGATTCGTGTGGCCGATACCCGCCTGGCGCTGGGTACCTTGGCCGCAGACTGGTGCGCACGCCTCGATGTGAAGCGCATCGGTATTACCGGCTCCAACGGCAAGACCACGGTCAAGGAAATGGTCGCCGCCATTCTGCGCGCACACGCTGGCGACGCCGCCGTGCACGCCACTGCCGGTAATTTCAATAACGATATCGGCCTGCCGCTGACCCTGCTGGGCCTGACTGCTGCGCATCGCTACGCCGTCATCGAAATGGGCATGAACCATTTTGGCGAGATTCGTTACCTCACCGGCCTGGCGCGCCCGCAAGTTGCCATGGTGAACAACGCTATGCGTGCCCATCTGGGTGGTGGTTTTGACAGCACGGCCGACATTGCCCGCGCCAAGAGTGAAATCTTCGAAGGCTTGGCCGCAGACGGCGTGGCGGTACTGAACGCCGACGACGCGCAGCTGGCCATTTTCGACGCTGCCGCTGCCGGCCACGTGCAGCTGCGCTTTGGTTTGGGCGCTGTGGCCAACGTCACCGCCCGTGACATCCAGCTGGGTGTGGGCGAGTGCCGCTTTGTACTGGTTTGCCCGCAGGGCGAGCAGGCCATCAGCCTGCCGGCTGCCGGCGAACACAATGTGCGCAATGCGCTGGCCGCCGCCGCGGTGGCGCTGGCGCTGCAAGTGCCGCTGGCGGATATCGCCGCGGGTCTGGCCGTCTTTGGTGGCGTGAAGGGCCGCCTGCAACTGAAGCAAGCCGCCTGCGGTGCCACCGTTATCGATGACACCTACAACGCTAACCCGGATTCCATGAAAGCCGGTATCGACGTGCTGGCCGCCTACCCGGCGCCGCGGGTGTTCGTGATGGGCCAGATCGGCGAGCTGGGCGACACTGCACCGCAGCTGCACGCCGAAGTGGGGGCGCATGCCCGTGCACGTGGCATCGAGCACCTGCTGTGTCATGGCGAGCTGGCGCGCCATGCGGCGGCAGCTTATGGCGAGGGTGGCGAATATTTTGACGATTTCGACGCTTTGCTGGCGCGGCTGGGTGGTGTGGTATCGCCAGCCAGCACCGTGCTGGTAAAAGGGTCGCGCTTCATGCAGATGGAGCGTGTGGTTGCCGCTCTGGTAACACCTCAACAACAAGAACAAGGAAAGGGCTGACCGGTGCTGCTGCTACTGGCTGATCTGCTGCGCGAACACATCCGCGCTTTTAATGTACTGAACTACGTCACCCTGCGTGCGGTGATGGCGGCGCTGACATCGCTGACCATCTCGCTGTGGATGGGGCCATGGGTGATTCGCAAGCTCACCGAACTGAAAGTAGGCCAGGCCGTGCGCAAGGACGGCCCGCAGACGCACCTGGTGAAAACCGGTACCCCCACCATGGGCGGCACGCTGATTCTGCTGGCCATGACCGTGACCACGCTGCTGTGGGCCGATTTGTCCAACCAGTACGTGTGGCTGCTGTTGGCCGTGACGCTAGGTACCGGCGCGCTGGGCTTTTACGACGACTGGCGCAAGGTGGTGTACAAGGATCCGAACGGCGTATCCGCCCGTTTCAAAATGGTATGGCAATCCACCATTGCCATCGCCGCAGGCGTGTTCCTGATTACCACCGCCAAACTGCCGGCCTCTACCGAATTCATCGTGCCGTTCTTCAAGAACGTGATCTACCCGCTGGGTGGCATCGGCTTCTGCGTACTGACCTACTTCGTGATCGTGGGTACGTCCAACTCGGTAAACCTCACCGACGGTCTGGATGGCCTGGCCGCGCTGCCCGTGGTGCTGGTTGCGGCGGGCTTGTCCATTTTTGCCTACGTGGCCGGCCACGCGGTGTTTTCCAAGTATCTGGGCATGCCTTTCGTGCCGGGTGCGCACGAGGTGGTGGTGTTCTGCGCCGCCATCTGTGGCGCCTGCCTGGGCTTCTTGTGGTTCAACGCCTATCCCGCACAAGTGTTCATGGGTGACGTGGGCGCGCTGGCGCTGGGTGCCGCGCTGGGTACCGTGGCCGTGATCGTGCGCCAGGAAATCGTGCTGCTGATCATGGGCGGCCTGTTCGTGATGGAGGCGCTGTCGGTGATGATCCAGGTGGCGTCGTTCAAGCTCACCGGTAAGCGCGTGTTCCGCATGGCACCGCTGCACCATCACTACGAGCTGAAAGGCTGGAAAGAGACCCAGGTTGTGGTGCGCTTCTGGATTGTCACCATGATGCTGGTGCTGGCCGGTCTGGCCACCCTGAAATTGCGTTAAGGAAACCACGTGATGCGATTCGACAACCGCCACATCATCGTTATCGGCCTGGGCGACACCGGCGTGTCTGCCGCGCGCTGGCTGCTGGCGCATGGCGCGCGCGTCACCATCGCCGATAGCCGCGACCAACCGGCCAATGCGGCCAACGTGGCCGCCGAGCTGGGGGTGGCACTGCGCCTGGGCGCGTTTGACGCGCAGACCTTTGCCGACGCCGACATGCTGATGGTGAGCCCGGGTGTCAGTATCCGTACCCCGGCCATTGCCGATTTTGCCCGCCGTGGCGGCGAAGTCGTGGGTGATGTGGAGCTGTGGGCGCGGGCCATTGCCGGCAGCGGTGCCAAGGTTATCGCCATTACCGGCTCCAACGGCAAAAGCACCGTCACCAGCCTGGTAGGCCACCTGTGCGAGGCCGCCGGCCAGGACACGGTGGTGTGCGGCAATATCGGCCTGCCGGTACTGGACGCGCTGTCGCAGCGCGAAGCCGCCGGCAAGCAGCCCGACGTATGGGTGGTGGAACTGTCCAGCTTTCAGCTGGAAACCACCACCAGCCTGCGTGCCGACGCCGCCAGCGTACTGAATATTTCCGAAGACCATCTGGATCGCTACAACGACCTGCTGGACTACGCGCACAGCAAGACTGCCATCTTCACCGGTAGCGGTGTGCAGGTGCTGAACCGCGACGACGCATTCTGCCGCGCCATGGTGCGTGCCGGCCGCCCTGTGGCCTGGTTCTCGCTGCGCGAGGCAGCGGATTACGCACTGCAACAGACGGATGGCCGCTACCTGCTTACCATCGCCGGCTCGCCGGTGTTCGATAGCGCAGAGATGCAGCTGCAAGGCTTGCACAATGCGGCCAACGCGCTGGCCGCGCTGGCGCTGACCGAAGCCATCGGCCTGCCGCGCGAGGCCTTGCTGGCTGCGCTGCGCAGCTTCCGTGGCCTGGCGCATCGGGTGGAATACGTGGACGAGTTCGGCGGTGTGATGTTCATCGACGACTCCAAGGGCACTAATGTGGGCGCCACCGAAGCGGCATTGAACGGCATGACCCGCCCGGTGGTGCTGATCGCCGGTGGCGATGGCAAGGGGCAGGACTTTGCGCCGCTGGCGCCGGCCTGCCAGCGTATTGCCCGTGCAGTGGTGCTGATTGGTCGTGATGCACCGGCCATCCACACGGCGCTGGCCGGCAGCAGCGTACCGCTGCACCGTTGCAGCACACTGGAAGAGGCAACGCACCTGGCAGCCAGCCTGGCACAGGCTGGCGACGTGGTATTGCTGTCGCCCGCCTGCGCCAGCCTGGATATGTTCAAGAACTATGCGCACCGTGCCCAGGTATTTGTGCAGACCGTTGCCGCGGTCAAGGCGGAGATCACAGCCTGATGAGCAGTATTAGCCGGCGCCATCACCACGCAGCCCCCGTCACCGTGCTGGACGAAGCACTGATGTGGGCCATCACCCTGTTGCTGTCCATCAGCCTGGTGATGGTGTACTCGGCGTCGATTGCGTATGCAGAGGCGGATGCTGCCACCAATAACCGCTACTTCTACCTGTTCCGCCACATGATCTTCATGACCATTGGCCTGGCGGGGGCAGCGGTAACTTTCCAGGTGCCCACCAGCATCTGGCAGAAATACGCGGGCAAGTTTTTCCTGTTTGCCGGTTTCCTGCTGGTGCTGGTGCTGATACCCGGCATTGGCAAGGTGGTCAACGGCTCGCGGCGCTGGATCAACCTGGTGGTGCTGAACCTGCAGCCGTCCGAAGTCATGAAGTTGGCCGCGGTGATCTATGCCGCGGATTACACGGTACGCAAAGCCGCCAAGCTGCACAGCGTGCGCGAAGGTTTCTTGCCGATACTGGTGGCCATCGTGGCCGTGGCCATGCTGCTGTTGCTGGAGCCGGACTTTGGCGCGCTGATGGTGGTGATGAGCATCACCATGGGCATTGTGTTTCTGGGCGGGATCAACCTGCGCATCTTTGCCGGCCTGGCACTGATGGCCGTGTGTGCGGTGGTGGTGCTGATCATTACCTCGCCGTATCGCCTGAAGCGGGTACTGGGTTTTCTGGACCCGTGGGACGACCCCTACGGCAAGGGCTATCAGCTAAGCCATTCGCTCATCGCCATCGGCCGTGGCGAGTGGCTGGGCGTGGGGCTGGGCGGTAGCGTGGAAAAACTGTTTTACCTGCCAGAGGCGCACACCGACTTCATCATGGCGGTGATTTCGGAGGAATTCGGCTTTGTGGGCATCTGTGCGGTGCTGGGCTTGTACGCCTGGATTGTGCGCCGCGCTTTCCACATTGGTACCGAGTCCAAACAGCTGGAGCGTTATTACCAGTCGCTGGTGGCGCAGGGTATTGGTATCTGGCTGGGGGTGCAGACCTTTTTTAACGTGGGTGTGAACATGGGTTTGCTGCCCACCAAGGGCCTGACCCTGCCGCTGATGTCGTTTGGTGGCTCGGCCATGCTGTGCAACCTGGCCTC
>JAIXTB010000177.1 GCA_027484385.1 Neisseriaceae bacterium
CGAGGTGGTGAAGGCGGTGCAGGAGGCCGCGGTGGGTGGCCTGTCTTTCGGCGCCCCGACCGAAGGCGAGATCGAGATCGCCGAAGAAATCTGCAAGCTGCTGCCGTCGGTACAGCAGGTGCGCCTGGTGAGCTCGGGTACCGAAGCCACCATGAGCGCCATCCGCCTGGCGCGTGGCTTTACCGGCCGCGACCTGATCGTGAAATTCGAAGGCTGCTACCACGGCCACTCCGACAGCCTGCTGGTCAAAGCCGGCTCCGGCCTGCTGACCTTTGGCAACCCGTCGTCCGGCGGCGTACCGGCCGACTGCACCAAGCACACGCTGGTGCTGCAGTACAACGACGTGCAGCAGCTGGCCGACACCTTCAAGGAGCTGGGCGACAAGATTGCCTGCGTGATCCTGGAGCCGATCGCCGGCAATATGAACCTGATCAAGCCGTCGGCCGAGTTTGTACAGGCACTGCGCAGCCTCACCGAGCAGCACGGTGCGGTGCTGATTTACGACGAAGTGATGACCGGTTTCCGCGTGGGCCTGCAGTGCGCGCAAGGCCTGCACGGCATTACCCCCGACCTCACCACCCTGGGCAAGGTAGTGGGCGGCGGCATGCCGCTGGCGGCATTTGGCGGCCGCGCCGACATCATGGCCAAAATCGCCCCGCTGGGTAATGTGTACCAGGCCGGTACGCTGTCGGGTAACCCGCTGTCGGTGGCCGCAGGCCTGGCCACGCTGCGCCTGATCCAGCAGCCGGGTTTCCACGACACCCTGGGCCAGCGTAGCGCCAGGTTGGCCGCAGGCCTGGCCGACGCCGCCCGCGCCGCGGGCGTGCCGATGACCACCGACAGCGTGGGCGGCATGTTCGGCTTTTACTTTAGCGACCGTGTGCCCACCAGCTACGCCGAAGCCACGCAGTGCGATATCCCGCGCTTCAAGGCGTTTTTCCACGCCATGCTGGAAGAAGGCGTGTACCTGGCACCGTCCGCTTACGAAGCCGGCTTTACCTCGATTGCGCACACCGATGCCCTGATCGACGACACCATCGCCGCCGCCGCCCGCGCCCTGGCACATATCTGATCGCTGCCCCGCGCTCAAGCGTCGTACCCAGACACCCCGCCCTGTCTCAGCGCGGGGTGTTTGTTTTGCTGCACCGCGCATTGGCCGTGGCAGGCCGCCCGCGCTTGCCGTAGTATTACGGGTTTGTCTAACCCGCAGGCGTGGCTGCACCTTGGCCGCCGTGCCTGTTTAATTTGAATAATGGCTGATAAAACAGCGCTGCCCGAATAGGCCTTTTACCGGTGGGCAGCCGCTTATTTCAGCCATTGTTTATCAGGCTTACATGACTGCGCTTTCCACCGACTTTACGCTGGACACCCTGCCCGCCCACACCATGGCTGTGCTGCACGCGCTGGCTCTGCTGCCCTCGGGCGAGTCCAAGGCGGCGCTGCTGGCCCTGCTGCAGCTGAACCTGATCCGCGACGAACACGGCAAAGCCGTCAATGGCGACAAGCTGGGGGTGATCCTGGGCGACCTGGAGCACCGCGGCGCCATTGTGCGTACCGCCGGCCTGCCCTACCGCATTGCCCCGCCCGCCCGTAACGCCGTATTGCTGCAGCTGATGGGCGAACAGGGTGAGCTGTCGGCCTGGGCCGAGCTACTGTGCGAGCACCTGCCGCTACCGCGTAACCAGTGGGACGTACCCAGCGCCACCGCCATCCAGCTGCGCCTGTGGCTGGCCATTTTGCAGGGCAAGGCCGAGCCCACCCAGCAGTGGCTGGCGCAGTACCAGCAGCTGATGCAGGCCGGTGGCGCCACCCCGCAGCCGCCGTTCAAGCGCCTGTTCGCCAACGCGGCCGGCCGCCGGCTGTTCGACCGCCTGGCCGACGACATCCGGGTGCTGCTGCTGCAGGACTACCTGCCCGACGCCAACTGGCGGCTGGACCACTTTGCCGAAGGCTACCGCTATGCGCTGTCGCGGCTGGACGACGGCTACCGCGACTGGGACGACCTTACTGCCCAGCTGCTGCTGCAGGGCGTCTGGCGTGCCGATTTCGAGCTGGTACGCCAGCCGGGCGCCGAGGGCGACGGCCTGCCGGTAGCGCGCCTGTGCTACCTGCCGGTACTGCAAGGCCGCTTTGCCGAGGCGCTGTCCATGCTGGACGACTGGCTGGCCGACATTCGCGCGCAAACCAAAAAACGCACCGTAGACCTGCCCGCGCCGCTGACCGCGTTTTACTGCCTGGCGCTGATCGGCAGCCAGGACAAGGTGCGCCAGCCGCAGCTCAAGCAGGCTATCGCCAGCGCCATCAAGCAGCGTTACGGCCATAGCTATTACGTGCTGCAGCATCTGCTGCTGCTGCAGGAAGGTGGCGCGCTATCGGCCAAACTGCAGCTGCCGGACGCCAGCGCCCTGTCGGGCATGGATGGCCTGCTGCTGGCCCTGGGCGCGTTCTGGCTGGACGTGAACCAGGCGCGTACCCCGGCCTGGCAGGCGGCGCTGGCCAGCTTCCGCGACCAGATGTTCGAAGAAGGCTATGTCTGGGTGGCCGAAGAGCTGGCCGCCCTGCTGGAGCGCCAGTTTGGCGAACGCCGCGCCCACCCGCGCTGGCACGCCGAGCGTGGCCTGATACCGCTGGTGGCCGCCTACCAGCGTCAGGAAGCCTGGCAGCACGCGCTCAACGCGCTGAAGCTGCTGGGCGCTGGAAAATCCCCCGAAGGCAAGGCAAACGTGGATAGCAAACAAACCCGGCTGGCGTGGCTGCTCACGCTGGCCCCGCACGGCGCCCTGCTGGAACCGCGCGAACAAAAGCTGGGGGCCAAGAGCCAGTGGAGCAAAGGCCGCGCCGTAGCGCTGCGCCGCCTGCTGGACGAGCCGGAAAGCTTTGATTACCTGCAAGAGCCAGACCGACAGCTGCTGCGCTACATCCGCAGCCATCACGACCAGCACCACTATTCCAGCAACAGTGCCTGGGAGCTGGACGCCGAAAAGGCGCTACCCTTCCTGATCGGCCACCCGGCCATGTTCTGGGGCGACGCGCCCGATGTGCACATCGACGTGGTGGCCGGCAGCGTAGCGCTGCAGCTGCAAGAGCGCGACGGGCAGATCCGCCTGCGCCTGTCGCCGGCCAAAATCACCGCCGACAGCGAAGTGGTATGGGAAAAAGACACCCCCACCCGGCTGATGGTGTACAGCGTGAGCCGCGAGGTGCGCCAGATCGCCGCCATTCTGGGGCGCGAGCTCACCGTGCCGGTGGCGGCTAAAGCGCAGCTGGTAGAAGCCGTGACCAGCATCGCCCCGCTGGTGCCCATCCACTCCGACCTGCCAGAGTTGGCCGCCAATGTGGACGCCGTACCGGCCGACGGCACGCTGTACGCCCACCTGCTGCCGCTGGCGCAGGGCCTGCGCATGCAGCTCTTGGTGCGCCCGCTACCCGGCGGTAGCTGGAGCCGCCCCGGCCAGGGCCTGGAAACCATCGTGGGCGAGCTGGACGGCCGTACCGTGCAGACCCAGCGCCGCCTGAAAGCCGAAAAAGCCGCGCTGCAGAAAGTGCTGGACGCCTGCCCCGGCCTGGCAGCCGCCGAAAGCGACGGCCAGGAATGGCAGCTGCCGGACCCGCAAAGCGCGCTGCAAGTGCTGTCCGAGCTGCAGGCGCTGGACGCCAGCCTGCTGGCCTGTGTGTGGCCGGAAGGCGAACGCATGCGTATCAAGGGCCGCCGCGGCCTGCCGCAGCTGGCCATGGGTCTGAAACAGCAAGGCGACTGGTTTGTGCTGAATGGCCAGCTCAAGCTGGACGACGGGCGCGTGCTGCAGCTCAAGGAGCTGCTGGCGCTGGTGCAAAACCAGCCTGGCCGCTTCCTGCAGCTGGGCGACGAAGACTGGCTGGCGCTGACCGACGTCATGAAAAAACGCCTGGACGAGCTGGCCCTGCTGGCCGACCACGTGGGCAAAGACGGCGTGTACCTGTCGGCCCTGAATGCCCCGCTGCTGGCCGAGCTGGCTGGCGAGGTGGGCGAGTTCGACGCCGACGACGCCTGGCAGCAACAGTTGGCCGCACTGGACAGCCTGCGCGACTACCAGCCGCAGGTACCGTCCACGCTGCAAGCCACGCTGCGCGACTATCAGCAGGAAGGCTACGCCTGGATGTCGCGCCTGGCGCGCTGGGGCGTGGGCGCCTGCCTGGCCGACGATATGGGCCTGGGCAAGACCGTGCAAACCTTGGCCCTGCTGCTGGAGCGTGCACCGGATGGCCCGCAGCTGGTGGTGGCGCCGACCTCGGTAGCACTGAACTGGATCGCCGAAGCCGCGCGCTTTGCCCCCACGCTGAAAGTGCGCGCCTACCAGCAGCAGCGCACGCTGGTGGGGCTGGACGCGATGGACCTGGTGATCGTGAGCTACGGCCTGCTGCAGCAAGACGCCGACGCCTTCGCTACCGTGCCGTGGCAAACCGTGGTGCTGGACGAGGCGCAAGCCATCAAGAATGCCGGCACCAAGCGCTCGCAAGCGGCCATGAACCTGCAGGCCGGCTTCCGTCTGGCCGCCAGCGGCACCCCGGTAGAAAACCACCTGGGCGAGCTGTGGAACCTGTTCCGCTTTGTGAACCCCGGCCTGCTGGGTAGCCAGGAGCGCTTTGCCCAGCGCTTTGCCACACCGATAGAGCGCGGCGATAAAAACGCCCGCCGTGCGCTCAAGCAGCTGATCCAGCCGTTTATCCTGCGCCGTACCAAGACCCAGGTGCTGGACGAGCTGCCACCGCGTACCGAAATCACCCGCAAGGTACCGCTGTCTGCCGACGAGCTGCACCTGTACGAAGCCATGCGCCAGCAAGCGGTAGAAAAGCTGGACGAGCTGCAAGGTGAGGACGGCAAGCAGATGCAGGTGCTGGCCGAGATCACCCGCCTGCGCCGCTTCTGTTGCCACCCCAAGCTGGCGTTGCCGGAATCCACGCTGTCCGGCAGCAAGCTGGCCGCCTTTGCCGACATCGCCGACGAGCTGCTGCAAAACGGCCACAAGGCGCTGGTGTTCAGCCAGTTTGTCGACCACCTGGCGATCGTGCGCCAGCTGCTGGACGAGCGCGGCGTGCGCTACCAGTACCTGGATGGTTCTACCCCGGCGCGCGAGCGTAAGGCGCGGGTGGATGCTTTCCAGAAAGGCGAAGGCGATATTTTCCTGATCAGCCTGAAAGCCGGCGGCACCGGCCTGAACCTGACCGCAGCCGACTACGTGATCCACCTGGACCCGTGGTGGAACCCGGCGGTGGAAGACCAGGCCAGCGACCGTGCCTACCGCATGGGCCAGCTGCGCCCGGTCACCATCTACCGCCTGGTGGCCGAGCACACCATCGAAGAACAGATCGTCGCCCTGCACCACGCCAAGCGCGACCTGGCCGACAGCTTGCTGTCCGGTGGCGATATCAGCGCCAAGCTGGACGCCGAGGCGCTGCTGGCACTGCTGAAAGGCGAAGCGGGCTAATAACGAAGTTGGCCAGGGTATAAGCGGCCTGCTGATCACACCTACCGCTCATCCTCACGGATGGGCGGTATTTTTTTGCCTGTTATCCGGTAGGCGTGGCTACCCCGATACGAGGCAAGCAGGCTGACCAACTCGTCACGAAATGGGCCGGCAGGTAACGCGAATACACACCAGGTTGGCCGCATTGTGTGACACCCAGCGTGGCAGCGGCGCCACCAGTAGCCACGCCAAGCGCGGCTTACAGCGGAAAAGTGCATGTATGATTTGTGTGATTTATTTACATGTTAATACAGCGAGGAAGTAAAGGCACACTACCAATGTATGTTTTTGTATGAACCAGTTGTATTATTGTGTGATAACCCCGTGTGCCGCACCGCCATTGCATGCTTAGCCTTTGTTGCGTATGGGTAATTGCCGCGCTGACGCGTGTGTGCTCGTAAGGACTTGTGTGATTTGTTGCAAAACCCATACACACACATGATTGCGGTGTGTGTATTTATTGTATTAATACTGCGTCATCTGTATGATTGCTGCTTTTCGCCACCTGCCGGAGCCTGCCATGTCTGTATTGCCTGACTTTGAAAGTGCCGAATTCGCCCCCGCGCTGAAAGCCATCCGCAAACAGCTGCAGCTGTCCCGTACCGCCCTGGCCGCGCAGGTGGGCTTGTCTACCGCCGCTATCCAGCGCTACGAAGCGCAGGATGGCAGCAATATCAAACCCAGCCGCGATGCCTACGAGCGGCTGTGCAAAGTGCTGGCCGATTTGCTCCAACACAGCCCGGCACCGGTGGCGGTCACACCGCCTGCGGCCAGCCCCGTCACTCCCGTGGCACTGCCCCCTGTTGTGCGCAGCGAGCCGCTGCTGGCCCCCGGTATTTTGCTGGCCGATGCCACGCTGGAGCAGCTGATTGCACGCGCCAAGTCCATGGGCGCCAAGAAAGTCACCATCGAGTTTTAACGCGCTGGCTACCACACCGCAGGCCAGACCATATTGTGTGACGCAAAGTGTGACAATTGTGCGTTTTCAGCGCCTTGTATGATTCGTGACGCCCTGTGTCACAAAACGAATCACCCCTACCCACCCCGCAGTTTGCCCTGAATGGGCATGATGGCTATGTCAAACGGGTTATCCGGCGGTAGACTGTCAGGTTTCTATAAGCCTGCCTGTGACCCCGCTGCCGATGACTGACCCCTCATCTTCTACCGAAGACCTGATCCAGCAAGCCAATACCCTGTACGCAAGCGACCTGCTGCAGGCACAGCACGATGCCGAGCTGGCCGTGGTGCGTGCCGAAGGCCAGGCCTTGCTGCGCGCGCAGGCTTTGCAGATTCGTGGCCGCATCTACAGCTCGCGCGGTTTGCTGGGGCCGGCACTGGAAGATGCTCTGGCGGCCCGCCAGCTGTTTGCCCAGCTGGGCGATGATTTCAGTGTGGCGGTACAGGATGCACTGATCGGCAACGTGTATGTGCACGAAGGCCTGTTTACCGACGCCCTTACCCTCTACCTGCAAGCCCTGCCGCATATCGAGCAGTTGCCGTCCAGCGAGTGGCACACCCGGCTGCTGAATAACCTGGGCTACGCCTATGTGCAGATCAAGATGGCCGACAAAGCCGCGCCGTTTATCGAGCGCTGCGTGGCGCTGGCGCGGCAGCACGGGCACCAGCACACCCTGGCCATGGCGCTGGACAGCCTGGCGCGGGCCTATATGCAGCAAGGCAAGTTTGCCGAGGCACGCCAGCTGCTGGGCGAGGCGCTGTTTCTGTTTAGCGCCACCGATACCAAGGGTTACGAGTCGCTGTGCGAGCTGTACCTGAGCTACGCTAGCAGCGAAGCCGGCCTGGGTAACCTGCCCGAGGCCCTGCACCTGCTGGACAAGGTGCAAGCACTGGCGCGTGAACACGGCCGGCTGCGCCAGGAGGCCGACGCGCTCTACCGCGCCGGTGCGCTGTATCGCCAGCACGGTCGCTGCGAGGCGGCGCTGGGCAAGCTGATGCAGGCGTTGGCGCTGTTGTCGCTGCACGATATGCGCAGTGCGCTGCACGAATGCGACTACGAAGCCGCCATGTGCTACCAGGCGCTGGGCGATTACCAGCTGGCGTTCGAGCATTTCCAGCGCTTTCATCAAGGCCGCGAGCGGGTGTTTACCCAGCAGTTCGAGGCGCGCATGAAGCATGTGGAGTTGATGTTCCGCCTGCATCAGGCCGAGCGCGAGCGCGAGTACTACCGGGAAACCAGCCATAACCTGGCGCGCGAGGTGGAGCGGCGCAGTGCGCGCCTGCAGGCTGCCGAGCAGCAGGCCAACACCGATATGCTGACCGGCCTGCCCAACCGCCACCATTTCTGGCCGCGTGCCGATGCCATCCTGAGCCAGGCGGCGCGCTGGAGCAGCCTGGTGCTGGTGGATGCTGACCATTTCAAGCGGGTAAACGACACTTTTGGTCACCTGGCTGGCGACCAGGTGCTGCGCCGTATTGGCGAGCTGTTGGCCGCACTGGCCCGCCCGCAAGACCTGTACTGCCGCTTTGGTGGCGAGGAGTTTGTGCTGCTGTTGCCCGACACCCGTGCGGCCGAGGCGGCGTTGCTGGCCGAACAGTTGCTGCAACAGTTGGCCGCAAGCGCCTTCAGCCTGCTGCCTGGCCATCAGGTCACACTCAGCGCTGGGGTGGCCGAGCTGTATGCCGATGGCGCATCGGGTGGCAAGCAGCGCTTGCGTGCCTTGCTGGGTGCGGCCGACCAGGCGCTGTACCGCGCCAAGGATGGCGGCCGGCACCAGGTGTGCCTGGCCAGCGTGCAGGGAGCAGCCCAGCCTTAGCGCGGCGAAGCCTTCCTGATGCTGACGTTATTGTCCCCTGACACTCGGGCTGGCTGCGTTGGTACGCGCTGGTGCTGCCGGGGTAGGGTCTGTCGTGATGGCGATCAGGCGTGTGGAAAGCCGGGGTTCCACGCGACTTCCCACAAAAAACCGTCCGGGTCGCGAAAGTAGCCGCTGCGCCCGCCCCAGAACACGTCTTCTGCCGGTTTCACGATGCTGGCGCCGCGTGCGGCCAACTCGGCCAGCAGCGTGTCTACCTGATGCTTTTCGTGCACATTGTGCGCCAGCGTAAAACCGGGAAACGCAGCGGGCGGGCTGTCCGCCACGGTGGCGTCTTCGGCCAGTGCTGCGCGCGGGTACAGCGATAGCCAGGTTGTGCCCAGCTCGAAAAATGCCACGCCCGCGTCGTCCGGCATGGGGACCTGCGGCAGCTGCAGCACATCGCGGTAAAACGCGGTGGCGCGGGCCAGGTCGGCCACGCCCAGGGTGACAAAGCTCAGTCTTGCTTCCATGGTGTTTCCTTTTCGGTCTGTTCAATGCCTGCTTGGGCGGTAGCCGCCTGCTGCCGCAGGCCGGAAGCGCCCGTCACCGTGTCATGCACCGTCGTGGCGCTGTTTCAGGGTTGGCCGCTGTCCTGACGGTGCCACGGCTGGTGGGTTTCGCGGTGCAGGCGCGCACGGGCGGCATCCCCCGCATCGCTGTGCTGCAAAAAAGCGTCCAGCGAGACCTGAGCCGGCCACGGGGCTGTGCCGGGCTGTAGCCGGGCGATACGATCGATGCGGAAGTGGCGATAATCGCCCCGCAGCAGGCACCAGGCGCCCAGGGTCCAGCGGTCGCCCCAGAAGAACAGCCCCAGCGGGGCCACCTCGCGCAAGGTGGCGTTGCCGGCTTCGTCGCGGTAGTGCAGCTGCAGGCAATGCCGGGCCTCGCAGGCGTGGCGCAGCGCCGGTAGCTGCGTGAGCGGGTAGCTGCCGGCGGGGGGCACAAACAGCGGCGCGGCGGTGAGCCCGGCGCTACCCAGCACGGCATGGATCTTGGCCAGCGCACTGGCGGCGGCCTGCGCGGTGGCGCTGTCGGCCCAGGCGCTGAGCATGCGCGCGCCCACTTCCAGTGCGGCCAGCTCGTCGGCGGCAAAGCTCAGCGGCGGCGGGGTAAAGCCGGCTTCCAGCCAGTAGCCTTCCCCGGCCTCGCCATTCACCGGTGCACCGCTGGCCAGCAGGTCGGCCATATCGCGGTACACCGTGCGCTGCGATACCTCCAGCCACTGCGCCAGTTGCGCGGCGGTGGTGCGCCGCCGCCCGCGCAGCAGCAACAGGATCTGCATCAGGCGGTCAGCGCGGCGCATCTTGCTTTGCCAGTGCCAGGATAGCGGCGATGCTGGCCCGTGCTTGCGGGCTGTTCTGCCAGCAGCTGCTGCGCAGCAGGCCGGCTATTTGCTGGCAGATGTCTTGCGCATCGGCCCCGGCTAGCTGCGCTAGCGAGGTATAGCCCAGCTGTGCCAGCCGGCTGATAACCGTCGGGCCCACGCCTTTCAGGGCCAGCATGGCGGCGTGTTCGTGTGCGGGGAACGGCATGGCGCTCTCTTAGGTCGTTGTGCTTGGCGGCAGTGTGATGCCCATGGCGTAGGCAATCAAGGCAAAATCATCGGCGCTGATGGCCAGGTGCCCATAGCGGAAAGGGTAGCCCCAACGCGCGGGGTTTTCTATAAATGAAAGCCGCAGTAGCAAGGGGCGGATAGCCGCCGGCTGGCCGGCCAGCCAGTGGATATCGCGGCGCCACGGCATAAAGCCTTCGCCCATGGCGACCTGATACGCGCCACCGTCGGCCACGTAGCCCAGCGCGGTGAACTGCTGGCACGGTTCGCGGCCCTCCAGGGTGTGCACTGGCGAGTAGTAAACCAGGCCTTCACCGGGCTGCATGCGCGCCAGCGGTGCCTGTTTGCCGTGGCAGAGCTGCGCAAAGCCGCCGGCCAGGCCGCGGCCAACGTGCTCGCTGCAGGCCACGCCTATCCAGTAGCGTGGCGGGCGGGGGGCGATGCCGCCCAGGACGCCTTGCCGGCTCATGGCGCTTGCTGCTGCCACGCCGCCTGCAGGTAGGCGGCCACCTGTTTGCGGCCAACCTCGTCCAGGCTGTGCAGCTTGATGTGGCGGCGCAGCTTGCCGCTGCCTTCCAGCACCTGGTGCGGGTCGGCCAGCGCTGCCCCTGCGCTGAATTCCAGCGACACGTGGGCACGGTAGACAAACAGCCCGCAGAACGGCTGCTGGTCGGCAAACAGGATGCCGCCGTATTTGATGTCTTCCTGTATGCCGGGCGCTAGCGAAAGGATGTGCTGGCGTACTGCCAGCAGGATGGCGTGTTGCGCTGGCTGCTGCTGGCTGATATCGAGCAGCC
>JAIXTB010000125.1 GCA_027484385.1 Neisseriaceae bacterium
ACGAAGCGGTGCAGCATTTCGGTGCCGCGCTTGGTGTGGGTCACTTCCGGGTGGAACTGTACGGCGTAGAAACCGCGTGCTTCGTCGGCCATGGCGGCGATCGGGCAGGACGGGGTTTCGGCAATCACGTTAAAGCCGGCTGGCAGCGCGGTGACTTTGTCGCCGTGGCTCATCCAGACGTCCAGGAAACCGTTGCCGGCGTCGTCTACGTGGTCTTGCAGGCCTTCCAGCAGCTTGGAGTGGTGGCGGGCCTGGATCTGGGCGTAGCCGAATTCGCGCTTGTCGCCGGCTTCTACCTTGCCGCCCAGGGTTTGGGCCATGAACTGCATGCCGTAGCAGATGCCCAGTACCGGTACGCCCAGCTCAAACACGGCCGAGTCGGCCTGGTAGTCGGACTCGTACACCGAGTTGGGGCCACCGGACAGAATGATGGCTTTCGGGGCGAAGGCACGGATCTCGTCTATGGGCATGTCGAACGGGTGCAGCTCGCAGTAAACATGCGCTTCACGTACACGGCGCGCGATCAGCTGGGTGACCTGGGAGCCGAAATCGAGGATGAGGATTTTGTCCATGACTGTCCTTGAAGGTAAAAAACTGGCAGGTAGCCAGTAATGCTTGGAATACGTTTACTTTAGTCGTTACCGGCGACACGGCGCTGGCGTCTTTCGGGGATGCGTTCGCTGCGGGCGATGAGCATCAACAAGCCCAGCAGGATCATGCCCAGCGACAGCATGTGGCTCAGGCGCAGTTTGTCTTCGTCAAACAGATAAACCGCTACGCCGGCGTACATCAGCATGGGGGCGGTAACGACGGTGGATTTGGTCAGGCCATCTACCACCAGCAGCACAATGCCGCTAGCGGCCAGCAGCAGGGCCAGCAGGGTGGTGGTGTCAGGCAGCAGGGCGCTGCTTTTCAGGAACCACAGCAGACCCAGTACGATGAGGATAAGCGGCTGGAAGGCACTGGATTTCATGGTTAGCCTTTGTTGCGGATCAGGCGCTGTTTTTCGCGCTGCCATTCGCGCTCTTTTTCGGTTTCGCGCTTGTCGTGCTGCTTCTTGCCTTTGGCCAGGCCGATGTCGGCCTTGATATTGCCTTTGCTGAAGTGCAGGTTCAGCGCCACCATGGTGTAGCCGGCGCGTTCTACCTTGCCGATCAGGCGGCTGATCTGCTCTTGCTTGAGCAGCAGTTTACGGTCGCGCACCGGGTCGGGTTTGATGTGGGTAGAGGCGGATTGCAGCGGGGTGATGTGGCAGCCAAACAGGTAGAAAGCGCCGTTACGGTAAATGACGTAGCTTTCTTTCAGCTGTACGCGCCCGGCGCGAATCGCTTTGACCTCCCAGCCTTCCAGTACCAGACCGGCTTCGAGTTGTTCCTCGATAAAGTAGTCGTGGAAGGCCTTGCGGTTGTCGATAATGCTCATGGCTGCCAGATAAAGGGGTTTGCAGGGAATCGCACATTCTAGCAGATTCGGTGCTTTCGCCAAAGTGCCGAAAATTCAGGGGCTTGTCCCGGCGGCTTGCCCGCAGGGGTGGGCATTGTGTAACCTTCCACCTTTCTTTTGCCGGTTGAACCATGCAAGTCGTCGAAAAAAATGTGCTGGTGGCGCACACGCCAGAGCAGATGTTCCGTCTGGTAGACGAAGTCAGCCAGTATCCGCGCTTTTTGCCGTGGTGTGCCAAGGGCGAGGAACACTCGCGCGAGGGCGATACGCTGGTGGCTAGCCTGCATATCGATTACCTGCGGGTGAAGCAGCATTTCACTACGCGCAACGTAAACCAGCCGCCGTCTACCATCCTGATGCAGCTGGTGGATGGCCCGTTCAAGTTTCTGGAAGGGCGCTGGCACTTTCACCCGCTGGGCGAGGTGGGCTGCAAGGTGGAGTTTCGCCTGAGTTACGAGTTTTCCAGCAAATTGCTGGAAACCATTATCGGCCCGGTGTTCGGCCATATCTCCGGCACGCTGGTGGATGCGTTCATCAAGGAAGCCGACCGGGTGTACGGCGATGACTGAGCGTATTGCGGTAGAAGTTGCGTACGCGCGGCCGGAACGGCAAAAGATCGTGCGCCTGACGCTGCCTGCCGGCAGCAATGCGCTGCAGGCGGTACAGGCTTCGGGCCTGGCCGGTGAGTTTGCGGATATCGATATGGCCAACCTCAAGCTGGGCATTTTCAGCAAGGCGATCAAGCCGGATACCGTGCTGCGCGAGGGGGACCGTGTGGAGATCTACCGCCCGCTACAGGCAGACCCTAAAGCGGTGCGCCGCCAGCGTGCCGAAGCCGGCTTGGCCATGAAAAAGGGTGGCGACTAGCCCGCTAGCCGCGTGCGTGGCCAAAGGTTGGCCGCAGATAAAACAAAACGGCGCCGTGGCGCCGTTTTGCTTGGGTGGGGCAGGCTCAGTTTTCGGCCGAAAGTGTGCGGTTTTTGCCTGCCAGCTTGGCCTGGTACATGGCGCGGTCGGCGCGCTCGATCACGTCGCAATCCCGTTCGCCGCGATGCCACAGTGCCACGCCCGCGCTAAAGGTCACCACCAGCTTGTCCTGGTTGGCCAGGAAGAAGTTCTTGGTCAGCTCGCGTTGCAGGCGTTGCACCAGCTCTACGGCTTCGTTTACCGGGGTATCCGGCAGGATGACCACGAACTCTTCACCGCCAAAGCGGCCCACGATGTCGGAGGTACGCAGACAGTGATGCATCATGTCTACCAGGTATTTCAGTACATCGTCACCAGTCAGGTGGCCGTAGCGGTCGTTTAGCTGCTTGAAGTTGTCCACGTCGATCAGTGCTACCGACATGGGTTGGCCGCTGCGTTCGGCGCGGTGGATTTCGCGGTCGAAGTGCTCTTCCAGGCCTCGGCGGTTGAACGCACCGGTGAGCTGGTCTTCTTTCACCTTGGCGCTGGCGGCTTCCAGTGCTTTTTCCAGTTCGCCGATGCGGCTTTGTGCCGACTGCACATCCTGCTTGGCGGCCAGCAGCTCGCTGTGCGACTGCTTCAGGTTGTCTTGCATGCTGGCGGTGTCGGACAGCAGGTCTTGCAGGATGCCGGTGAGCTCGCTAGCGTTTTGCGAGTTCTTGATGCGGTCGCTATGGTTGCTGATGCGCTGGTGGAAATCACCGGTGTGGTCGGTCATCAGCGACAGCTTGTCCAGGAAGGTATCCAGCAGGGCGCGCAGCGAGCTGGTGGCTTCGTCCAGCGAATGGCGCAGGTTGCCCTGTTTGTGGATGACTTCTTTCAGGCTGGATTCCAGCTGGTAAATGTGCTGGATGGAAATATTGGGCTGCGACAGGATTTGCTGCAGGCTGGCAATCTGGCCGACCAGGTAGCTGTCGGAGCGGTTCAGCTCGGCCACGTTCTGCAGCATCAGCTGCATCAGGCCGGACAGGCCGGATACCAGGCGTTTGTCGTCTTGCGAGATCAGCTCCAAGCGGATCAGGAAGGCGCGCAAGCGCGGGAAGAAGCTGCTGATTTCATCGTCGGCATTGATATGCAGCAGGGCCTGCTGCACTTCATCGAACAGCGGCATCATTTCCGGGTAGTGCACCAGGCGCGGTTCGATGCCGAATTTCAGCGCGTATTGCAGCACTTCCATCCAGGCGCGCCACTGGTTGCTGCTGACCACGACGCTGCCGCCTGCGGCTGGCGTAGTGGGGGCTGCCGGGGTATCGGTTTCGCTGTCCAGGCCTGCTACTTCGATGCCGATGCTGTTGTTGCTGCCGGGTTGTAGCCAGGTTTTGGTGAGATTGACCAGCTTTTCATTCAGCTCGTCAGGGGCGTTGCCAAAGGTGGCAATAACGCGTTCCAGCGCGGATTGTTTATAGCGCTGGCCCATTTCGGGCGTGCGGGTTTCCCATGCGCGGATCAGGTCCAGCACCAGCTGGCCCCAGCTCTGGGTGACTTCACGGCTGCGCTGGTGCAGCGTGGATAAATCCATGACGAGCTGCGGGATAAGCTCCCACTTTTCATCTTCAATGGCTTTACGCAGTTTGGTGAGGGCGATCTTGTAGCTGGAATCGCCGGATGGCAGGTTCTCAAAGGCGCGCAGTATCAGCTCGGCCAGTTTGTTTTTGCGAGTTTCTTGCGGTACCTGGGCAATTTCGCAGTAGACGCGTTCAAAGTTGTCCGGCGTGGGCAACAGTTTGCGCATGGTGAGCTGTTTGAGGGTTTCCCGTGCGGTATCGATGGGATTGTGTGTCGTCATAGACCAGACCCTGTAGCCTTTATAGCCTGCCATTTATATCGTTATCGGTAGTGGCCTGAGGCGCCTCAATATACGCTATTGCTGCGCAGGTGGTGCGTTGGCCGTATCAAGAAGCTGGAAAAATACCTCACCTTTACGGATCATGCCAAGCTCATTGCGTGCACGCTCTTCAATTGCAGCGGTTCCTTGCTTTAGATCACGAACTTCTGCATCAAGCGCAGCGTTGCGGCGTACCAGTACCAGGTTGGCCGCACGCTGCTCTTCTACCTGTTTATCAAGCTGCCAGACCCTGAGCCAGCTACCCTTGCCCAGCCATAATGGCCATTGCAAGGCAGAGAGCAAGATGATCAGCATCAGGGTCAGGCGGCGCATGATTATTTCTTCAGGTGGTAAAAGGCGTTGCTACCCGGGTAGTAGGCGGCATCACCCAGCTCTTCTTCGATACGCAGCAGCTGATTGTACTTGGCCATGCGGTCGGAGCGCGACAGCGAACCGGTCTTGATCTGCATGCAGTTGGTGGCCACAGCCAAGTCAGCGATGGTGCTGTCTTCGGTTTCGCCGGAGCGGTGGCTCATTACGCTGGTATAGCGGGAACGCTTGGCCAGATCAACCGCTTTCAGTGTTTCGGACAGGGTACCGATCTGGTTTACTTTTACCAGCAGCGAGTTGGCCAGGCCGCCTTCGATGCCTTTGGCCAGAATGGACGGGTTGGTCACGAACAGGTCGTCACCTACCAGCTGGATGCGGTCGCCCAGACGGTCGGTCAGCACTTTCCAGCCAGCCCAGTCGTGCTCGCTCATGCCATCTTCGATGGAAATGATCGGGTAGTTGTTGGCCAGGGTTTCCAGGTAGTCGGCAAACTGCTCGGAGCTCAGTGCCAGGCCTTCGGCGGTCAGGTGGTACTTGCCGTCTTTGTAGAATTCGCTGGAGGCGCAGTCCAGGGCCAGCATTACGTCCTGGCCGGCTACGTAGCCAGCGGCGTCGATGGCTTCCAGAATCAGCTTGATGGCTTCTTCGTGGCTGGTCAGGTTAGGGGCAAAGCCGCCTTCGTCGCCTACGGTGGTCGCGTAACCTTTGCTATCGCACAGCTTTTTCAGCGCGTGGAAGATTTCGGCGCCACAGCGCAGGGCTTCGCGGAAGGTGGCGGCACCTACCGGCACAATCATGAATTCCTGGATATCCAGGGTGTTGTTGGCGTGCGCACCACCGTTGATCACGTTCATCATCGGTACCGGCAGGGCCATCGGGCCGGCGCCACCCAGGTAGCGGTACAGCGGCAGGCCAGCGTCTTCGGCGGCAGCACGGGCCACGGCCATGGAAACGGCCAGCATGGCGTTGGCGCCCAGGCGTGCTTTGGTTTCGGTGCCGTCCAGCTCGATCAGGGTCTTGTCGATGAAGGCTTGGTCAGAGGCGTCCAGACCGATGATGGCTTCGCAGATTTCGGTATTGATGTTTTCTACCGCTTTGAGCACGCCTTTGCCCAGGTAGCGGCCTTTGTCGCCGTCACGCAGTTCCAGCGCTTCTTTCTCGCCGGTGGAGGCGCCGGACGGTACGGCAGCACGGCCCATCACGCCGGATTCCAGCAATACATCAGCTTCAACAGTGGGGTTACCGCGCGAGTCCAGGATTTCGCGGGCAATCACGTCGATGATCGCACTCATGAGTGTTTCCTTCAGGGTGTCAAGGTTAGTCAAACCGGATACGGTGCGGCCAACCTTGGGGCAGGTTGGCCGTGGAGTCAACCTGTTACAGCGATTGTTCTGCGAAGGGCTGGCCCTTTACCAGGGCGTCTATCGCTTGCAGCGTGGCCAGCAGTTCTTTCATGCGGCCCAGTGGCCAGGCATTGGGGCCGTCGGATTTGGCGCAGGCCGGGTCCGGGTGGGTTTCCATGAACAGGCCGGCAACACCGGTAGCAATGGCGGCGCGCGCCAGTACCGGGACAAATTCGCGCTGGCCGCCGGAGCTGGTGCCCTGGCCGCCGGGCAGCTGCACCGAGTGGGTGGCATCAAACACCACCGGGCAGCCGGTTTCGCGCATGATGGCCAGGCTGCGCATGTCGGATACCAGATTGTTGTAGCCGAACGACGCACCACGTTCGCACGCCATGAAGTTGTCGGCGTTCAGGCCGGCTTCCAGCGCGGCTTCGCGCGCTTTGTCGATCACGTGTTTCATGTCGCCGGGCGCCATGAACTGGCCTTTTTTGATGTTCACCGGCTTGCCGCAGACGGCCACAGCACGGATGAAGTCGGTCTGGCGCGCCAGAAAGGCCGGCGTTTGCAGCACGTCCACCACGGCGGCCACGTGCGGTACCTGTTCTTCGGTGTGTACGTCGGTCAGGATGGGCACGCCGATCTGGCTACGCACATTGTCCAGAATGCGCAGGCCTTCTTCCATGCCAAAGCCGCGAAAGGACTTGCCGGACGAGCGGTTGGCCTTGTCAAAGCTGGATTTGTAGATGAAGTTGATGCCCAGCGCGCTGGTGATTTCCTTCAGCTGGCCAGCCGTATCCAGGGCCAGCTGTTCGCTTTCGATTACGCAGGGGCCAGCAATCAGGAACAGTGGCTGGTCCAGGCCTGCTTCAAAACCGGCGAGTTTCATGGTGTGTCCTTTCAAGGCAAGGTTGGCCGCAAGTCCTGCAGGGGTCTGCATGAGCTGCGGCCAACCGTTAACAGGCGGAATAAGGCAAAACGCTTATCAAGCCTTGGCTTTGTCCTGCTGATGTGCCAGCGCTGCCTTCACATAGGCAATGAACAGCGGGTGGCCATCACGCGGGGTGGAGGTGAATTCCGGGTGGAACTGGCAGGCAAAGAACCAGCGGTGGTTGGCCAGCTCGATGGTTTCTACCAGTTTCTCGTGACCGGCGGAGACACCGCTGATGGTCAGGCCGGCTTCCGACAGGCGCTGTACGTAGTGGTTGTTCACTTCGTAGCGGTGACGGTGACGCTCGGTAATCTCGGTATTGCCGTACACGCGTGCCGCCAGCGAACCTGCGGTCAGGTCACATTGCTGGCTACCCAGGCGCATGGTGCCGCCCATATTGGAGTTTTCGTCGCGTTTTTCGATCTTGCCGTCGTGGTTTACCCATTCGTCGATCAGCGCAACAACCGGGTAGTCGGTTTCCAGGTCGAACTCGGTAGAGTTGGCGCCTTGCATGCCGGCTACGTCACGGGCGTATTCGATCAGCGCGATCTGCATGCCCAGACAGATACCCAGATAAGGGATATTGTTTTCGCGGGCAAACTTTACCGCCTTGATCTTGCCTTCCACGCCGCGCTTGCCAAAGCCGCCCGGTACCAGGATGGCGTCCATGTCTTTCAGCGATTCTGCGCCGTCACGCTCGATCTCTTCGGAATCGACATAGATGATGTTGACGTTGGTGCGGGTGTGTACGCCAGCGTGCTTCAGCGCCTCGGACAGCGATTTGTACGATTCGGTCAGGTCAACGTACTTGCCCACCATGGCGATGTTCACGGTGTGGTCCGGGTTTTCGATGGCGTCGATGATGCCGTTCCACACGCTCAGGTCAGCCGCTGGCAGGTCCAGTTGCAGCTGTTCGGCGATGATGGTGTCGATGCCCTGGCCGTGCAGCATGGCGGGCACTTTGTAGATGGAGTCTGCATCGTAGCAGCCGATCACGGCGTTTTCTTCTACGTTGCAGAACAGGGCGATCTTGCGCTTTTCGTCTTCCGGCAGCTCGCGGTCCATACGGCACAGCAAGATGTCCGGCTGAATGCCGATCTCGCGCATTTCTTTTACCGAGTGCTGGGTCGGCTTGGTCTTGATCTCGCCAGCGGTGGCAATGTAAGGCACGTAGGACAGG
>JAIXTB010000013.1 GCA_027484385.1 Neisseriaceae bacterium
AAAGGAAAACGGGGCCAGATTGACTACCCCTGCCGGGCTGCGTGTGCTGATCCAGGCAATGGGGCGCGGACTGACAGCATGGGTGAGCAGCTGGTAGGCAAGGCGGGTGTCCAGGGTGGTGCTATCTAGCAGCATGGCAGCGTGTCCGTGGCGAGGTAGACCATGATTCTATCAGCCCGGGCAGCCGCTGCCGGGCTTGCTTTGCCCGCGGTAACCGTGAATAACGATAAAAACATCCCTATCGAGCCCGGCATGAGTGACCCCCTGACGATCGTGCAAGCCAACATCACCGTCTGCTGGGTGGCGGCTAGCGGCTGGGCGGTGGCGGGCATGGCGCTGAAAATGGCCCCGGTTGTAGCACGCCGCTTTTTTCTGTGCGATTTCCTGATGGGTTTGAGCCTGCTGCTGACGCTGCATCGTGATGGCACGTTGCCGGTATGGCTGGCTTACCCGTTTGCCGATGTGCTGGGGCTACTGGCCTTGTGCAGCTTGCGCTTGGGCATACGCTATTTTGTACGACGTGATGGTAGCGGGGTAAGCGAAAGTCTGGGGGTGGCGTTGCTGGGGGGCGCTTTGCTATTGAGCCAGCCGTATGGCCAGCCAGCCGGTTTCCATGCGGTGGTGTATTCACTGACGGCTGCCTGGCTGTTGCTGCGCGCCACACAGGATGCGCTGCTACATGAACAGCAGCACTTTACCCGTGGGGCGCGTGCCTTGGTGGCGAGCCCTTTGGGCGCGGTAGCCAGTTTGTTTTTGCTGCGTGCCCTGATGGTGCTGGTGGGCAATGTGGCGTCGGCGTCTGTTGCGTCACCCGAGCCTTTCAATGTGGCATTCCTGATGGTGGGCCTGGTGTTGAATCTGGCGGTGAATATTGCCATGGCGGGGGTGGTGACCATGCGTCTGGTGGGCAAGCTGGAACACCTGTCCATGACCGACCCGATGACCGGCGCGCTCAACCGCCGCGCTTTCAGTGCCAGCCTCAAGCAGCAGCACAGCATGGCGCAGCGCGGCATGCCTTATGCGCTGTGCGTACTGGATGTGGATCATTTCAAGCAGATTAATGACCAGCTCGGCCACGCGGCAGGCGATGCCGCGATTGTGCACTTGGTGGCGGTGCTACGCCGCGAGCTGCGCGAGCAGGACCTGCTGTGCCGGGCCGGGGGCGAGGAGTTTTGTATCCTGCTGCCGGATACGACCGAGCATGGCGCCAGCGTGGTGGCAAACCGCCTACGCCTGGCGCTGGAACAAACGCCGTTTGCCTGGGAAAGCACACGTTGGCCGCTAACTGCCAGTTTTGGCGTGGCAGTATTGTCATCCGTCAACGATGATCCGGAGACCCTGCTGCAGCGTGCCGACCGTGCTGTTTACCATGCCAAAGCACGCGGGCGTAACCAGGTGGTATTGCTGTGAGTGCTGGCAAGCGCCATGAAAAAGCCCCCGGCTAGCGGGGGCATGGGTGGGGCTAGCGTACTGGCTTAAAAGGCAAACTGCTCGTCTTCCAGCGACATCAGCGGTTTGGCGCCGCCCTTGATGGTGGCTTTCAGGCTTTCTACCTCGGGCAGCAGCTTGGCAAAGTAGAAGCGTGCCGTGGCGATCTTGGCTTTGTAGAAGTCGTCGCTGGCGGTGTCCAGCTTGGCATAGGCTACCTCGGCCATGCGTGCCCACAGCCAGGCGTAGGTCAGGTGGCCCACCAGACGCAGGTAGTCGGTAGCCGCCGCACCGGCCTCGTCACGGTCTTTCATGGCGGCCATGCCGATACCCATGGTGATGTCCCCCACGTCTTTCAGCAGCTTGGCCAGCGGTGCCACAAACTCGGCCAGCTGGGCGTTGCCTTCGTTGGCCTGGCAGAACTTGTGGATCTGCTTGGTGAACTTGCGCAGCTTCTGGCCCTGGTCCATCAGCACTTTGCGGCCCAGCAGGTCGATAGCCTGGATACCGTTGGTGCCTTCGTAGATCTGCGAGATGCGGCAGTCGCGTACCAGTTGTTCCATTCCCCATTCGCGGATAAAACCATGACCGCCGAAGACCTGCATACCCATGTTGGCCGCGGTGTAGCCGTTGTCGGTCATGAAGGCTTTGGCTACCGGCGTCAGCAGGGCCACCAGGTCGGCGGCTTCGGCACGGGCGTCGGCATCCGGGTGTTTTTCTTCGATATCCAGCTGTAGTGCCAGCAGGGCGGCCAGCGCGCGGCCTGCTTCGGTGTAGGCTTTCTGCGTTAGCAGCATGCGGCGTACATCGGGGTGCACGATGATGGGGTCGGCGGCTTTTTCCGGGAACTTGGCACCGGCCATGGCGCGCATCTGCAGGCGGTCGCGGGCGTAGGCCAGCGCGCCTTGGAACGAGGCCTCGCCAATACCCAGACCCTGCATGCCGCAACCCAGGCGGGCGGCGTTCATCATGGTAAACATGCAGGCCAGGCCTTTGTTCGGCTCGCCGATCAGATAGCCTTTGGCGTCATCCAGGTTGATGACGGCGGTAGCGTTGGATTTGATGCCCATCTTGTGTTCCAGGCTGCCGCAGTACACGCTGTTGCGGCTGCCGTCGGCGTGGAACTTGGGCACGATGAACAGCGAAATGCCTTTTACGTCTTTTGGCGCATCCGGCAGGCGGGCCAGGACCAGGTGGATGATGTTGTCGGACATGTCGTGCTCGCCGGCCGAGATGAAAATCTTGGTGCCGGTGATGCTGTAGCTGCCGTCGGCGTTGGGTTCGGCCTTGGTTTTCAGCAGGCCCAGGTCGGTACCACAGTGCGGCTCGGTCAGGCACATGGTGCCGGTCCAGCTACCGTCTACCAGGTGTGGCAGGTAGGTGGCTTTCTGCTCGTCGGTGCCGTGGGCGTGGATGGCAGAGTAGGCGCCGTGCGACAGGCCGGGGTACATGGACCAGGCTACGTTGGCCGAACACTGCATTTCGATGATGGGGAACGACAGGGTCTTGGGCATGCCCTGGCCACCGTAAGCCGGGTCACAGTCCAGGGCGGTAAAGCCCAGCTCGCAGAACTGCTTGTAGGCTTCCTTGAAGCCTACCGGGGTGGTAACCGATTTGGTGGCCGGGTCGAAGCTGCAGCCTTCTTCGTCGGCTTGGCGGTTCAGCGGCGCCAGCTCGTTTTCGCAGAACTGGGCGGCGGCTTCCAGATAGGAACTGAAAATGTCCTGGGTGGCTTCTTCGTAGCCAGGCAGGCCGGGCAACACTTCCTGAACTTTGATCAGCTCGTTCAGGACAAAGTCGAAATCGCGCAGGGGAGCTTTGTAGCTAGGCATGTCGTATCTCCAGTGTTGTCGCAGCCCGCAGGCGGTGCTGCTTCCTCGTGTTGGCCGCTTGTGGCCTGTTGGTCTGTTACTGCCGTGTGTCGGCAAGTGAGGGTGATTATAGAACTGGTTCAAACGCTTGTTTTAATTTTTTCAGACTTTTTTATTACGCCAGGAAAAAACATGAAAACAGATAAGCCATGTCAAAGTTAAAGCGCTGGGTACGCGGCAAAATGCAGCACGTACACGGCTGGGTGCAGCAGCCCGGTATGGCGTGGTTGCAACCCTATCTGGACAGGGACGAGCTGTGGTACGTACAGCGGCGCAAGGTGGCAGGTGCCATTGCCGTGGGCATGTTTGCCGGGCTGATGCCGGGGCCGACGCAGATGCTGGCCGCCGGCATGCTGGCGTTGTATTTTCGCACCAATTTGCCTTTGGCCTTGTTGTGTACTCTTTATACCAACCCGCTGACCTACTTGCCCCTTTACTTCGTAGCCTACCGCTTGGGCAGGCTTTTACTCGGGCAGACCGACACCGCTACAATGCCCGTCATACCGGACGGCTCGTGGCACGACATCACCGTCTGGGGGCCGCAGCTGCAGGCATGGCTGGCCGAATACGGCCAACCCCTGCTGCTGGGTGTCCCCGCCCTGGGCTTGTTGCTGGCGGGCTGCGGCTATGTACTGGTTATGGTGCTGTGGCGTGCTGCCGTGGCGTGGCAATGGCGTAACAGAAAGAAAAACAGTGGATCTCACCGAAAAGCAGCTCACTAGCGAGCAAGTATTTGAAGGGCGTTTCCTCAAGGTGCGACGCGACACGGTGAGCCTGCCGGATGGCAAGCAGGCCACCCGCGAGTTTATCCGCCACCCCGGTGCGGTCGCGGTGCTGGCACTGAGCGATGCTGGCGAGCTGGTGCTGGAGCGCCAGTACCGCTACCCGGCCGGGCAGACTTTTATCGAAATCCCTGCCGGCAAAATTGACCCGCAGGAAGCCCCTGCCGATACCGCCAAACGCGAGCTATGGGAAGAAACCGGTTTTATCGCGGCGCAGTGGCGTTATCTTGGCAAGGCTTACCCGTGTATCGGTTATGCTGACGAGGTGATTCATTACTATCTGGCTACCGGTCTCACGCAAACGCCCCGCCAGCTGGACGAAGGCGAGTTTCTGGAGGTAATGCTGTTGCCCGCCAGAGAAGCGCAAGCCATGTCGCTGGATGGTCGCATTACCGATAGCAAAACCCTGGTCGGCCTGCACTGGTTGGCCGCGTGGCAACAAGGAACCCTGCCAGGTGAAGCCATTTGACACCCACTATCACGACCGCCGCGTAGGCCGGCGCCTGCGCATGGGCTGCCGTGCCAAGATGAAATCGCTGCATACCGGTGAAACACACTATGGCGAGTGTGTGGACCTGTCGGTAGATGGCATGGCCATACGCTGCATGTATGTACCGCAGCATGGCGAGCGGCTGGAAGTGATCGTGATTGTGCCGGGGGTGGGTAATATGCCGATGAAGCCGCTGGAAGCGGTGGTGGAGGTGCGGCGCTGCAATGAAGTGGAGCGGGGCAAACTGTACGAAATCGGTACCCGCATCCTGGACCGCAAGGCATGACAAAAAAATTTGGCAATAAAAAGCACAAGGCCGGCAGCATGCCGGCCTTGTGCTTTTATGCGCATCGGTTTGCTTGTATGCGTGCTGGTTTTATTTAAGTGTTTGAATTGTAATGAATTAGCCATTTTTTGACGGCTGTTGTCAAAAGCCCGCTACGTCATGATGGTTTTTTTGTATCGGTTTTGGCATAACGATAGCTTTAGATTTTGTACTTGCCTTTTTTTTGCTGTGCTATACCCAAACAAAGAACAGGTTTTCCGCGTCAGCAGACTAATAGGCAAGGGGGAGCATGGTGCACCGCACTATGGCGTCTTGCTTGCCTCTAACAGGAGGGTCACGCCATGAGCCCGGACATCTTCAGCCACTACGCATCCCGTTACGATCGCACCCGCGAAGAAGAATTCACCATCCAGGAGTACCTGGATATCTGCAAGCGCGAGCCACTGGCCTATGCCAGCGCGGCCGAGCGCATGCTGATGGCTATCGGTGAACCGGAAGTCATCGACACCCGCCACGACACCCGCCTGTCGCGCATCTTCAGTAACAAGATGATTCGCGTCTATCCGGCGTTCCGCGAGTTTTACGGCATGGAAGAGGTCATCGAGCAGGTGGTGGCCTACTTCCGCCATGCCGCCCAGGGGCTGGAAGAGAAGAAGCAGATTCTCTACCTGCTGGGCCCGGTGGGCGGTGGCAAATCGTCCATTGCGGAAAAGCTCAAAGAGCTCACCGAGCGCGTGCCGTTCTACGCCATCAAGGGCAGCCCGGTAAACGAGTCGCCACTGGGCCTGTTCAACTTTGAAGAAGACGGCCCCATCCTGGAAGACCAGTACGGCATTCCGCGCCGCTACCTGCGCGCCATCCCCAGCCCGTGGGCGGTCAAACGCCTGCACGAGTTCAATGGCGACATCAGCCAGTTCCGTGTGGTGAAACGCTACCCGTCGGTGCTGAAGCAGGTGGGCGTGGCCAAGACCGAGCCGGGCGACGAAAACAACCAGGACATCTCCAGCCTGGTGGGCAAGGTGGATATCCGCAAGCTGGAAAGCTATGCCCAGGACGACCCGGACGCCTACAGCTACAGCGGTGGCCTGTGCCTGGCCAACCAGGGCCTGCTGGAGTTCGTGGAAATGTTCAAGGCGCCGATCAAGGTGCTGCACCCGCTCTTGACCGCCACCCAGGAAGGCAAATTCAAGGGTACCGAAGGCTTTGGCGCCATCCCGTTCGACGGCATCGTGCTGGCGCACAGTAACGAAAGCGAGTGGAAGCAGTTCCGCAACAACAAGAACAACGAAGCCTTCCTCGACCGTATCTACATCGTGAAGGTGCCGTACTGCCTGCGCGTGTCGGACGAGATCAAGATTTACGACAAACTGGTGCGCAACTCCTCGCTGGGCGGTGCCCCGTGCGCGCCGGGTACCCTGAAAATGATGGCGCAGTTTGCCGTGCTGTCGCGGCTGAAAGACCCGGAAAACTCCAGCCTGTACAGCAAGATGCTGGTGTACGACGGTGAAAACCTGAAAGACACCGATCCGAAAGCCAAATCGCACCAAGAATACCGCGACTTTGCCGGCGTAGACGAGGGCATGAACGGCCTGTCCACCCGCTTTGCCTACAAGATCCTGTCCAAGGTGTTCAACTTCGACCACACCGAGGTGGCGGCCAACCCGGTACACCTGATGTACGTGCTGGAGCAGCAGGTAGAGCGCGAGCAGTTTCCGGCAGAGCAGGAACAGAAATACCTGACCTTCCTGAAAGAGTACCTGGCGCCCAAGTATGTGGAATTCATCGGCAAGGAAATCCAGACTGCCTACCTGGAAAGCTATAGCGAATACGGCCAGAACATCTTTGACCGCTACGTGACCTTTGCCGACTTCTGGATACAAGACCAGGAGTACCGCGACCCGGACACCGGCGAAAACTTCGACCGCACCTCGCTGAACGCCGAACTGGAGAAAATCGAGAAGCCGGCAGGCATTTCCAACCCGAAAGACTTCCGCAACGAGATCGTGAACTTCGTGCTGCGCGCCCGTGCCAACAACGCCGGCAACAACCCGGCCTGGACCAGCTACGAGAAGCTGCGCACCGTGATCGAGAAAAAAATGTTCTCGAACACTGAAGAGCTGCTGCCGGTGATCAGCTTCAACGCCAAAGCCAGCGCCGACGAGGCCAAAAAGCACGAAGACTTTGTCAACCGCATGGTGACCAAGGGTTACACGCCCAAGCAGGTACGCCTGTTGTGCGAATGGTACCTGCGGGTGCGCAAGTCGTCCTGAGCAGTACGCGGCACAAGGTTGGCCGCAGGGTTGCGGCCAACCCGTCACCGTGACAACACGGCTAGGAGGCAAGCATGTCGCACATTATCGACAGAAGACTGAATGGCAAGAACAAATCCGCCGTCAACCGCGAGCGCTTTTTGCGCCGTTTCAAAGCCCAGATCAAGGAAGCCGTCGGCAAGGCCATCAAGGGGCGCAGCATCACCGACATTGAAAGCGGCGAGAACGTATCCATTCCGGTAAAGGATATTTCCGAGCCGTCGTTCCACCATGGCCGTGGCGGTGTGGGCGAGCACGTGCACCCGGGTAACGAAGAGTTCGTGCAGGGCGACCGTATCAAGCGCCCGCAGGGCGGCGGTGGCGGCGGCGGCGGTGGCAAAGCCAGTAATGAAGGCGAGGGCGAGGACGACTTTGCCTTCCAGCTGTCGCGCGAAGAATTCATGAACGTGTTCTTCGAAGACCTGGCGCTGCCCAACCTGGTGAAAACCCAGCTGATGGGCATCGAGGAAATGAAGCCGGTGCGCGCGGGCTACACCAATGACGGCACGCCGGCCAATATCAGCATCGTGCGCAGCCTGCGCGGCGCGCTGGCGCGGCGCGTGGCCATGGCCGCGCCGACACTGACCCGCCTGCGCGAAGCCGAGGAAGACCTGGACACCCTGCTGGAGTCGGATGACGACAACGGCGTGGAGGTGCGCGAGCGCCGCCGCCAGATTCATGCCCTGCGCGAAAAGATCAACCATATCCCCTTCATCGACCCGTTCGATCTGCGCTACAACAACCGCGTCAAGCAGCCCAAACCCACCAGCAAGGCGGTGATGTTCTGCCTGATGGACGTGTCCGGCTCCATGGACGAGGGCAAGAAGGATATGGCCAAGCGCTTTTTCATCCTCTTGTACCTGTTTTTGCAGCGCAATTACGAGAAGATCGAGGTGGTGTTCATCCGCCACCATACCAGCGCGGTAGAAGTGAACGAGCAGGACTTCTTTCACTCGCGCGAGTCGGGTGGCACCGTGGTGTCGTCGGCGCTGAACCTGATGGCCGACATCGTGAAAAAACGCTACGCCAACAGCGAGTGGAACATCTACGCCGCGCAGGCGTCTGACGGGGATAACTGGGACAGCGATTCGGCCAACTGCGGCAAGATCCTGCAGGAGAAAATCCTGCCGTGGTGCCAGTATTACGCCTATATCGAAATCACCGAGGGCGAGCCGCAAAACCTGTGGTACGAGTACCTGCGCGTGGCGGGGCAGCACAAGCACTTTGCCATGCAGAAAATCCGCTCGCCGGCCGACATCTACCCGGTCTTCCGCGAACTCTTCAAACGGCAGCCGGCCACCCGCTAAGGTTGGCCGCAGGCCGCAGCACAAGAGGAGGGCAGCACCATGACACCGATCTCCACCGGGTCCGAATGGACCTTCGACCTGATTGACGAATACGACAAAGCCATCCGCGATATCGCCGTGAACGAGTTCCAGCTGGACTGCTACCCCAACCAGCTGGAAGTGATTACCGCCGAGCAGATGATGGACGCCTACTCGTCGGTAGGCATGCCGGTGAACTACCACCACTGGAGTTTCGGCAAGCACTTCGTCAGCACCGAAAAAAGCTACAAGCGTGGCCAGATGGGCCTGGCGTACGAAATCGTGATCAATTCCAACCCGTGCATCGCCTACCTGATGGAAGAAAACTCCATGACGATGCAGGCGCTGGTGATTGCCCACGCCGCCTACGGCCACAACAGCTTCTTCAAGGGCAACTATCTGTTCCGCACCTGGACCGACGCCAGTGCCATCATCGATTACCTGGTGTTTGCCCGGCAGTACATCAGCCGCTGCGAAGAGCGCTACGGCATTGATGCCGTAGAAGAGCTGCTGGATAGCTGCCACGCGCTGATGAACTACGGCGTGGACCGCTACAAGCGGCCGCAAAAACTGTCGCTGGCCGAAGAACAAGCGCGCTTGCACGAGCGCGAAGCCTATCTGCAGACGCAGGTAAACGACCTGTGGCGCACCATTCCGCGCCGCGAGCGCGACGACAGCGCCAAGACCGCGCCACGCTTTCCGGCAGAGCCGCAGGAAAACCTGCTGTACTTCATCGAAAAATCGGCCCCGCTGCTGGAGCCGTGGCAGCGCGAGATCATCCGCATCGTGCGCAAGGTGGCACAGTACTTCTACCCGCAGCGCCAGACCCAGGTGATGAACGAGGGCTGGGCCACGTTCTGGCACTACACCTTGCTGAACCGCCTGTACGAGAAGGGCCTGGTCACCGACGGTTTCATGATGGAGTTCCTGCAAAGCCACACCAATGTGGTGTACCAGCCGCCGGTCACCGCCCGCTGGTACAACGGCATCAACCCGTACGCGCTGGGCTTTGCCATGTACCAGGACATCAAGCGCATTTGCGAGGCACCTACCGCCGAAGACCGCGAGTGGTTCCCCGATATTGCCGGCACGCCGTGGCGCCCGGTGCTGGAGTTTGCGATGAAGAACTTCAAGGACGAGAGCTTCATTTCGCAATACCTGTCGCCCAAGCTGATTCGCGACTTCCGCCTGTTTGCCATTCGCGACGACGACCGTGACGACAAGCTGGAGGTGGCCGCCATCCACGACGAGCGCGGCTACCGCCGCATCCGTCAGATGCTGTCCGAGCAGTACAACCTGGGCTCGCGCGAGCCGAATATCCAGGTGTGGAACGTGAACCTGCGTGGCGACCGCAGCCTCACGCTGCGCCACAGCATGCACAACCGCAAACCATTGGAAGCCGGTAGTGCGCAAGAGGTGTTAAAGCACGTGAGCCGGCTATGGGGCTTTGACGTGAAGCTGGAAAGCGTGGACGCCGACGGCAGCGTTAGCCAGACGTTCAGCTGCAAGCCGGATGTGTCGGCCATGGTCTGAGCCCCTCTGCCACAGGGTTGGCCGCAGGCAAAGGCGCACCGATAATGGTGCGCCTTTTCTATTGTCAGGCCTTCAAGATCGGCCTGGGTACGTCAGCTTGGCCTGCTTCTTGCCAGTAAAGCGGCATGGATACGCATACCGAAGCCGCTCCCGCCCCGCCACAAGCCGTGGTCACCATCCGGCGCGACTATAACCGCTGGGTGGCCAGCGAGACGCTGGAAGACTACGCGCTGCGCTTTACCCCGCAGCGTTTTCGCCGCTGGTCGGCGTGGCGGGTGGCCAATACCGCCGTGGGGGGCGCCGCGTCGTTTCTGGTGCTGGAGGCCGTGGGCGCCACCATGATGGTGGAGGCCGGCTTCCTGAACGCCTTTTTGGCCATCCTGGCCACTGGCCTGATTATCTTTCTGGCCGGCCTGCCTATCAGCCTGTACGCCGCCCGCTATGGCGTGGATATGGACCTGCTGACCCGAGGTGCCGGCTTTGGCTATATCGGCTCCACCATTACCTCGCTGATCTATGCCTCGTTTACCTTCATTTTCTTTGCGCTGGAAGCGGCCATCATGGCCTATGCACTGGAACTGGGCTTTGGCATACCGCCACAGTGGGGTTACCTGCTATGCGCACTGGTGGTGCTGCCGCTGGTGACACATGGCGTCACTGCCATCAGCCGGCTGCAGGTGTGGACGCAGCCGCTGTGGCTGTGTTTGCTGGTGCTGCCGTATGTTTTTGTGCTGTGGCACGAGCCGCAGGCGCTGGCCGGGCTATGGCGCTACGCTGGTGCAAACCATGCACCGCAGGCGTTTGACCTGCATCTGTTTGGTGCGGCGCTCACGGTGGGCATTGCGTTGATTACCCAGATGGGCGAGCAGGCAGACTACCTGCGCTTCATGCCGCCACGTACTGCGGCCAACCATAGACAGTGGCTGCTGGCGGTGATGGTGGGCGGCCCCGGCTGGGTGCTGCCCGGCGTACTGAAAATGCTGGGCGGGGCGCTGCTGGCGTGGCTGGCGCTGCGCAACGGTGTGGCAGCAGAGCGCGCGGTAGACCCTAATCAGATGTACCTGATCGGCTTTGCGCATGTGTTTGACAACACCACGCTGGCTATCGCGGCCACCACGCTGTTCGTGCTGGTGTCACAGCTTAAGATCAATGTCACCAATGCCTACGCCGGCTCGCTGGCGTGGTCCAATGTCTTTTCGCGCCTCACCCACAGCCACCCCGGCCGCGTGGTGTGGGTGGTGTTCAACCTGGCTATTGCCCTGCTGCTGATGGAGCTGGAGGTATTTCACGCGCTGGGCCAGGTGCTGGGGCTGTATTCCAATATTGCCATCTCGTGGATCATGGCCGTGGTGGCCGACCTGGTGGTTAGCAAGCCGCTGGGGCTGAGCCCCAAGGGCATCGAGTTCAAGCGCAGCTACCTGTACGACATCAACCCGGTAGGCGTGGGGGCCATGGCGCTGGCGTCTTTGCTGTCCATTGCCACCCACGTGGGGGTGTTTGGCGAGCACTGGCAGCCACTGGCGCCGTTTGTGGCCATGGCGGTGGCGTTTTGTACCGCCCCGCTGATTGCCTGGCTGACGGGCGGGCGCTATTACAGCGCACGGCCCGCCATGGCAGCCGGCGCCAGCCAGTACCGCTGCGTGGTGTGCGAGCGCGATTACGAGGCGGAAGACATGGCGTCGTGCCCGGCCTACCAGGGCATGATCTGCTCGCTATGCTGCACGCTGGACGTACGCTGTGGCGATGCCTGCAAGCCGCAGGCCAGGTTGGCCGCACAGTGGGCGGCATTGCTGCACCACCTGTTGCCGCGCGCCTTGCAGCCCTATCTCGCACACGGGCTGGGCCATTATCTGCTGTTGATGACCGGCATCGGCAGCGTGCTGCTGCTGGTACTGGGCCTGCTGTACTACATAGAGTGGCAAGGCGCGCTGCAGGGCGGCTATGAGGCCTGGCTGCCGCAGCTGTTCTGGCGGCTGTTTGCCGTGTTGCTACTGGTGAGCGGCGTGGTGGCGTGGTGGATGGTGCTCACCGCCCAGAGCCGCGAGGTGGCACAGCTGGAATCGAACCGCCAGACGGCGCGGCTACTGGCCGAAATCGAGTCGCACCGGCTCACCGACGAGCAGCTCAAGCGTGCGCGCGAGGCTGCCGAGCAAGCCAACCAGGCCAAGAGCCGCTACGTGTCGGCCATCAGCCACGAGCTGCGTACCCCGCTCAACAGCATTCTGGGCTACGCGCAGATTCTGGACGGCGACGCCGAGATCCCGCCGTCGCGCCGCCAGGCCATCGAGGTAATACGCCGTAGCGGCGACCACCTGCTGTCGGTGATCGAGGGCAGCATGGATATTGCCCGTATCGAAAGCGGCAAGCTGCAGCTGGCTACCCGCGCCATGGATTTCGATGCTTTCCTGCGCCAGCTGGTGGCCATGTTCGAGCTGCAGGCGCGCAACAAGGGGCTGGATTTTCACTACGCCCCCGCCGCCCACCTGCCGCAGGTGGTGCGCGCCGACGAGAAGCGCTTGCGCCAGATATTGATCAACCTGCTGGGCAACGCGGTCAAGTTTACCCGCCGCGGCAGCGTGCGTTTTGCCTTGCAGTACCGTGGCGAGATGGCCACCTTCGAGGTGATCGATACCGGGCCGGGTATTGCCGAAGGCGAGCTGCTGCGCATCTTCGAGCCGTTCGAGCGCGGCAGTAGCAGCGGCGCGGGCGGCACCGGCCTGGGGCTCACCATCAGCAAGATGCTTACCGACCTGATGGGCGGCGAGCTGACGGTACGCAGCACGCCGGGGCAGGGCAGCCACTTTACCGTGCGCCTGTTTTTGCCGCACGTACACGCCGCGCTGGCCGAGCGCGAGCTGCCGCGCCGCAACCGGGTGGGCTATGTGGGCGTGCGCCAGCGCATCTTGCTGGTAGATAACGAAGCTATCGACCGTGAAATGCTGGCTGGTGTGCTGGAGCGTCTGGGCTTCGAGGTGGCCCAAGCGGCCAATGGTTACGACTGCCTGGCCATGGTGGGGCGCTTTCAGCCACATCTGGTATTCATGGATCTGGCCATGCCGGGGATAGACGGCTGGGAAACGCTGCGCCGCTTGCGGCAGGCCGGCTGTACCGCGCAGCTGGCTGTGATTTCTGCCAATGCCTTTGATAAAGGCCAGGACAACGACGCCGGCATTGCCAGCGAAGATTTCATTCTCAAACCGATACGCGTAGAAGAGCTGCTGGACTGGATAGGCCACAAACTGGCGCTGGAGTGGGTGATTGGCCAGCCTGCCATGGCAGCGGCCAACCCTGTGCCCGTGGTGCAGGCCCTGGTACTGCCCCCGGCCGCCGAGCTGGCCGGCCTGCTGGAAGCGGTAGAGCTGGGCTATGTGCGCGGGCTGCGCAGCGAGCTGGCCAGGTTGGCCGCACTGGACGCTGCCTACACCGAGTTTGTGCGCGTGGCCGGCGAGCACGTACGCCAGTTCCAGTTTGAAGCCTTGCGCGAGCTACTGCACCATGGCCTGCAGCCGGAGAACAAAGCATGACGACCCCACACCTGCAGCACGTGGTGCTGATCGTAGACGACCAGCCGGATAACCTGGCGCTGCTGCACGACGCGCTGGACGAGGCGGGTTACACCGTACTGGTGGCCACCGATGGCGAGGCCGCCTTGCAGCGTGCCC
>JAIXTB010000055.1 GCA_027484385.1 Neisseriaceae bacterium
GACACCATGACCGACACCGCCTTCCAGCTTACCCCGCCAGCCCTGCCTGCCAGCGTGCCCATCGCCCATGTTTTCGGCCAGCCGGTGCTGGAAGTCCCGCAGGACCTGTTTATCCCCCCCGACGCCCTGCAGCTGATTCTGGAAAGCTTCGAAGGCCCGCTGGACCTGCTGCTCTACCTCATCCGCAAGCAGAACCTGGATGTGCTCAACATCCCCATGGCCGAGGTCACAGCGCAGTACATGGGCTATATCGACGCCATGCGCGACGGCCGGCTGGAGCTGGCCGCCGAGTACCTGCTGATGGCCGCGCTGCTGATCGAAATCAAATCGCGCCTGCTGCTGCCGCGCCCGCCGGTAGAAGGCGACGACGACCCGGACGACCCGCGCGCCGAGCTGGTACGCCGCCTGCTGGAATACGAACAAATGAAGCTGGCCGCGCTGGCGCTGGACAAGCTGCCGCAAGCCGACCGCGACTTTGCCTGGCTGGCCGTGCTGGTAGAGCAGTCCGCCGAGCAGCGCCTGCCCGACGTCAGCCCGCTAGACCTGCGCCAGGCTTGGCTGGCCATCCTGTCGCGTGCCAAGCACAACCGCCACCACAAGGTAGAAAAAGACGAGCTGTCGGTACGCGAACAGATGAGCTGGATCCTGCGCTACCTGGACGGCCGCGACTACGTGTCGTTCGAGGAACTGTTCGACATCCACAAAGGCGTGGCCCACCTGGTAGTGAACTTCATCGCCGTACTGGAATTGGTGAAAGAGGGCATGGTGAAAGTCAGCCAGGACGAGCCGTACCAGCCCATCTACGTGCGGCTGGCGCTGGTGTAGCGGTTACCAGTGGTAGCCCGGATAAGGCGCAGCCGCATCCGGGGACGCTATTGTTATGCGGTCAATGTCGGGCTTCGCTGCGCTCAACCCAGCCTACTTGCTGATTGTTGGGTGGGACCATTATCGTAGGGTGGGCGAAGGTCGAAGGCTGTGCCCACCAATATCGTGCCGGATGGTGGGCACGCTGCGCTGTGCTTACTCTACTTGCTTGCTGAATAAAATTCAGAATCCAGATAAAGTATAGATCGGGGTTAGGGTCTGCTTCATGTGGATGAGATTTTCATTGCCCCTGGCGCTACTTGCGATGCATAAGCGTCCAGCCTTTTGCCCAAAGCATATAGTTAATCAATAACGGTGGTATGGTATAGCCAGCCATTACACCGAGAAATGCCAGCGTGTTTAGGTGATGGGCTAATGCGAAAATGATGATGCAAAATACGATCCACGCTAGTGTCACCATTAAAATTTCCACTGCAATGATATCCGAGCTGGCGTGCTTGCCAAAACATGCATATGCAGCTTTCAATCCCAGATAAACGCCACTGCCGGATGTAATGCTGCAACGAATGAGATTGAATATGAAGCCCTCCTCCGTATTGATGTGAATGGGTGTGTGCAGCTGTTTTTCGATCAAATAAATAGTTGAAGTCAATATCGGGTCAGTAATGGTGTTGATTGCAGTAAATATGATAAGAATAATAATTGATGCGCCAATCGTATATGTTAGGGTCTTCATTTTTTATTTGTGTTAAAAGCAGAGTCGTGGGTTGGGCTGCATGAAATGAAGCCCAACGTTTACCGCGATTCGTAATACATTCCGCGCAGGATGAGACCATATTCGGCTCGGCAAGCGCAGGCCTTCGCTATGCTCAACCCAAGCTGCCATGCCGGTGGGCACGCTGCGCTTTGCCCACCCTACTTGCTATCGGCATCTTCTTCAAAAACCAGAAAGCCTTCTCCATCATAAGCACCCACGATCATCAGTGTGTTGCCGCTGCGTAAGTGCGCTAGTGCAAAGAAAAACCAGGGGACAAGGTTTTTCGCCATGGCGGTGATCAGCGTGTGTTTCAGAAATCGCGTGCTCGAATACAGGTAGTAGATCTCACCGTCTATCAGATGGGCGGGCAAGTCGGCTTCGCCAATGTCCAGATATGGTTCCCGAACCAGTAGCTCGGTGACGTGCCGTGCTTGCAGGTAATCGGCGAGCATGGCGGTACCGTCATCTGCTGAAGAGCCGCTGCCGTCAGTAAAACTGCCATCCGGTAGCGGCTGTCCGTTTATGCTGGTGACCCGCAGTGAAGCGTAAGAACAAGGGCTTACCGGTAAGCTGAAGTCTGCCGCAAGCGCCTCAAGGTATGCGATGGCGGCGGTTCTTGCTTGGCCATGCATCAGGGGGATGACGTGATGTTGAGGCCTGGGTGCCATTCGGTTTCCTTCATACAAGACGATATCTGCGTCTAGTTATCCGTTTGATGATAAGGCAAATGCCATGCGGGCAAAACGCATTGCGGCCAACCTTGCTTTACACCCCGTCTCGCGCCCGTCGCACCTCCCGTGGCATCATGCAGCCCACCCTGGCAGCACACCCCTGAACCACTGCCCACGCCGCCCCCTGCCTACCAGAACGAAAGCCCCCATGCGTACCTTTGCCCTGTTTGTTGTGACCGCCCTGGCCGAGATCATTGGCTGCTATTTGCCGTGGCTGTGGCTGAAGCAGGGGGCGTCGGCGTGGCTGCTGCTACCCGCGGCGGCCAGCCTGGCGCTGTTTGCCTGGCTGCTCACACTGCACCCGGATGCGTCCGGCCGCATCTACGCGGCGTATGGCGGGGTGTACGTGAGCGTTGCGCTGCTGTGGTTGTGGCTGGTGGACGGCGTGCGGCCAACCCTGTGGGATGCTGGCGGTGTAGCGCTATGTCTGGCAGGCATGCTGGTGATCATGCTGGCACCGCGTACGGCAGGGTAGGGCTGTTCTTTCCGCGCGGGAGCGGCTAGTATTTCTATAAATATTCCGCTCGTCTTGCCATGCGTATCGAAGCCGCCAGCGTGTTGCACAGCCACGCCTATCCCGCGTATTTCCAGCAGTGCCGTGCCGATGGCTGCGAGTACTACCGCCACAGCCAGGCCACGCCTGCGGTGTTTTACCAGCAGGTGCTGGACTATGCCGCCGGCCGCCACCTGCCGCCGGGCTATGTGCCTACGCAGACCTGGTTTGCGCTGGACGAGGGCGGCGATATTCTGGGGGCCATCCGCCTGCGCCTGGGTAGCACGCCATTTATCCTGGACCAGTGCGGCCATATCGGTTACGAGGTACACCCTGCGGCGCGTGGCCTGGGGGTGGCGGGCAGCCTGCTGGCGCATGTGCAGCAGCACGGTACGCCGCAGCTGGACGGTGGCTGGTTGATGACCTGTGCCGATGACAATAGCGCGTCGCAGCGGGTGATCAGCCGCGCCGGCGGTGTACTACTGACCGCCACGGCGCAGGGGCCGGGCGAGGCCTGGCTGCGCTACTACCATCTGCCGGCGCAGCGCTATGGAAACAGCCGTACCGCTGGGCAAAAAATCGTGTAAAATCCGCGCCTTCCGTTCTGTTTTGCCCGTCTCGCGGCTGTCATGTCCACCATTACCGACCTCAATTACCTGAAGATCGTGCTGGAAACCGCCCTGCTTACCGCGCAGGAACCGTTAACCGTGGGCCAGCTGAAAAAGCTGTTCACCGAAGACGTGAAAGCGGCCTTGATCAATGACATCCTGGACGAGGTGCAGCAAAACTGGAAAGGCCGCGGGGTAGAGCTGGTCAAGCTGGCTTCCGGCTGGCGCTTTCGCGCCCGCGCCGAATTTACCCCGTACCTGGCCCGGCTTACGCCGGAAAAGCCGCCGCGTTATTCGCGTGCGGTCATGGAAACACTGGCCATCATCGCCTATAAACAGCCGGTTACCCGTGGCGATATCGAAGCCATACGTGGTGTATCGGTGTCTACCAGTGTGATGCAGACCCTGCTGGAGCGGGGCTGGATCGAAGTCATCGGGCACAAAGACGTGCCCGGACGCCCGGGGCTATACGCCAGCACGCACAAGTTTCTCGATGACCTCGGGTTTCATACCCTGCGTGATTTGCCGCCTTTGGCCGAGCTGTCCACCCTGGTGGTTAGCGAGCCGGCGCCACCGGACGAAGAGCCCCTCGCTGATGAGGCGCCCCAATAAGCGCATCGCCCACACCGGCCCCGCCGGGCAAGGCCATGCCGGGAAGACAGTACTCAGCCTGCGCATGCAGCTGCCTTCCGCACAGCTAAACAGGAAACACCATGTCTAAAGGACAACGCAATACCTCCCGCCAACCCGTGGCCCGTGTACGTGGCCAGGAAAGCGGCCAACCCCGCCAGCCCGATATGGGCCGTAGCGGTGGCGGCAGCAAGCCGTCCGGCCGTGGCAAGCCCACCGGCAGCTTTCTGACCCCGCGCAACGCCCCGGCCGCGCCGCAGGGCAAACCGGCCCCGGCTGCGCGCCGCGATGCCGCGCCGATCAACCCGGAAGGCCGCCGCGCCCCGGTAAACTACGATACCCGCCGCGCCGCGCCCGTACGCGGCGAGGCTGCACTGCAGCACGAGCGCCGCTTTGGCAATAAAAACGCCGCCATGCCGGTCACCGACGCGCCGCAGCCGGAATTCGGCAAGGCCCGCCGCGAAGGCCCGGCCCCGAAAGTACAGCGTGCCAAAAAGCTGGCACTGCGTGCGCCGAAGCAGGAAATCGTCGACCGCTCCGCCCGCCTGCGCGAAACCCGCGTGGATTACAGCAAGATCGAGCCGATCCGCCTGCAAAAAGCGTTGGCCGCCTCCGGTGTGGGCTCGCGCCGTGAAATGGAAGAGTGGATCGAAGCCGGCTTTATCACGGTAAACGGCAAAAAAGCCGCGCTGGGCGACAAGGTTGGCCCGCAAGACCGTGTGACTGCCAAAGGTAACCCGATCAAGCTGAAGTGGGCCGACCGCCTGCCACGCGTAATCATGTACCACAAGCAGGAAGGCGAAATCGTTACCCGTGACGACCCGGAAGGCCGCGTGACCGTGTTCGACCGCCTGCCGCAAGCCAAATCCAGCCGCTGGGTCGCCATCGGCCGCCTGGACGTGAACACTTCCGGCCTGCTGCTGATTACCACTAGCGGCGAGCTGGCCAACCGCATGATGCACCCTAGCTTCGAGTTTGACCGTGAGTACTCGGTACGCGTGCTGGGCGAGCTGACCCGTGAGCAGATGCAGGAAATGACCAAGGGCGTCGAGCTGGAAGACGGCCCGGCGGTGTTCCAGCGCGTGAGCGAAAAAGGTGGCGCGGAAGAGGGCGCCAACCGCTGGTACAACGTGGTGATCCGCGAAGGCCGCAACCGCGAAGTGCGCCGCATGTTCGAACACTTCGGCCTCACCGTGAGCCGCCTGATCCGCGTGCGTTTTGGTAACATTGGCCTGCCCCCGCGCCTGAAGCGTGGCCAGTACTATGAGCTGAACGAGGCGGAAGTAGCAGCCGTAATGAAATGGGCGGGCCTGACGGCAACCGGCCAGGCCAAAACCGGCAAGCGCGACTAGACATTACGCTGATAACGCCTCCGCTTCTGCGGGGGCGTTTTGTTTTTGTAACGAGGTAACCATGAGCAAGGCCTTTACCCGAGAGCAGGACGAAGACGCCGACGACGATCTGCCGGCAGAGCAGCGCCTGCCTGCGTCGACCAAGAACTACATTACCCCCGCCGGCTGGGAGCGCCTGCGCCAAGAGCTGAACCAGCTGGTAAAGCATGAGCGCCCGCACATGACCCAGGTGGTGAACTGGGCGGCCAGCAACGGCGACCGCTCGGAAAACGGTGATTACCTGTACGGCAAACGCCGCCTGCGCGAAATCGACCGTCGCATCCGTTTTCTGACCAAGAGGCTGGAGATCGCCGAAGTGGTGGACCCGGAACGGCGTGAAGCCACCGACCAGGTGTTTTTCTCGGCTACGGTGGATATCCTGCGCGGCAATGGCAGCGAGCAGACGCTGAGCATTGTGGGGGTAGACGAGATCGACCTGGCGCAGGGCCATATCAGCTGGATTTCACCCATCGCCCGCGTGCTGCTGAAAGCGCGGGAAGGCGATACCGTGTATTTTCGCGGGCCGGATGGTGAGGAAGAGATCGAGATTCTGGCAGTGCGCTATCAGCGCATCGGGGAGTAGAGCGCTGTCTATTGTATGCAGTAGTGGGCGTCGTGCAGGGTGGCTGGCGCGGTAGCCAGCGTGTTGGCCGCTCAGCTTTGCGGGCGGGCCATAACCTGGTTTACCTTCAGCCAGCCTTCGGTGGCCTGCTGGCCGGCTTCGCCAAAGGCTTGCAGCAGCAGGCGGGCCTGCTCGCGGTGCAGTGCTTCTTCCAGCTTGCGGCCTTCTTCGGTCAGGCGCAGCTCTTTCACGCGCTTGTCGTGCTCGGCGGTGCCGGCTTCCACCAGATCCATTTCCATCAGCTGGCGTAGCGGAATATTGATGGCCTGTTTGGTCACGCCCAGACAGGCCAGCAGGTCTTTTACCGATAGCCCGGGGTGCAGGGCCACAAAGAACAGAATGCGGTGGTGTACGCGCGCCAGGCCGCGTTTGGCCAGCATTTCGTCCGGCTTGTCGGTAAAGGCCTGATAGGCATGAAAAAACGCCTTCATCGCATCGCGTAACAATGTGTTTGTGGGGGTGGAATTCATGTTGACGTGCTCGTCACAAAGCGTTAATTTGGTCAAACAATTTGACTAAAAACAATACGTGTCTGCCAAGGAGAGTAACATGTTTTCAGAACGCATCGAACGCCTGTCCGGCTCGCTGATCCGCGAGATTCTCGCCGCTGCACAGCGCCCGGAGGTGATTTCGTTTGCCGGTGGCCTGCCTGCGGCAGACTGTTTGCCCAAGCTGGATTTCAGTGGCGTACCGCCGCATCTGGCGCAGTACGGCACCAGCGAAGGCGAGCCGGAATTCCGCGCCGCCATCGTGCAGGAGCTGGCGCGTATCGGCCTGGATATCGATGCCTCGCAGGTTTTGGTGCTGTCCGGTAGCCAGCAGGCGCTGGACCTGGCCGCCAAGCTGTTCATCGATCCGCACACACCGGTGATTACCGAAGGCCCGACCTATCTGGCCGCCCTGCAGGTATTCAAGCTGTTTGGTGCCGACATCACTACCGTACAGCAAGAGCAGGGCCAGCTGCCGCCGGCCAAGCTGGCCGAGGCTATTGCAGCCAGCCAGGCCAAACTGGCTTACCTGATTCCATCGTTCCAGAACCCGTCTGGTGCCTGCTACACCGAAGAAACCCGCCGCGGCCTGGCCGAGGTGATCGATGCGGCCAACATGCCGGTGATCGAGGACGACCCGTACCGTGCGCTGTCTTACGATGGCGAAGCCCCGCGCCCGCTGGTAACACACCTGAAAAAAGCGCCGTGGATCTACTGTGGTTCCTTCTCCAAGACACTGGCCCCCGGCCTGCGCATTGGCTACATGGTGGCCTCGCCCGAGCTGATGCCTTACCTGCTGAAGCTAAAACAGGCTGCCGATCTGCACACCAACCGCCTGGGACAGTGGTTCAACACCCAGTGGCTGAACAGCGGTGACTACGTAGGCCACCTGAAAGAACTGCAGCAAAGCTACAAGGTTGGCCGCGACGCCATGCAAAAGGCGCTGGAAACCCACTTTGCCGATCTGGCCGACTGGCTGGTACCGCAAGGCGGCCTGTTCTTCTGGCTCACGCTGAAGCAGCCACGCGACACCCGTCCGCTGCTGAAAGTGGCGCTGGAAGAAAACAACGTGGCCTTCATGCCGGGTGAGGCGTTTTATGCTCAGCCGGAAGAGGGTATCGGCCACCTGCGCCTGAACTTCAGCCATGCCTCGCCAGAGCGCATCGAAGAAGGCATCAAGCGCCTGGCCGGCGTGATTCGCGCCGCACAATAAGCGCGGCAGGGCAAGGTTGGCCGCAGCGTTTGCTGGCGGCCAATTTTTATGCGATCGGGGGTGTCAGATGCAGTTTGAGGTTCTTGATAGCCCGGCCGAGGCGCTGGTGTCTTGGCTGGAGCAAAAAATTGACGACTACAACTGGCAGCACTGGGAGGTAAAGCAGCGCCTCCCCCTTGCCGTGACGGTACGGAACGATGCAGGCGAAATCATTGCTGGGGCGGCGGCTCGCACCTTTGGCCGCTGGCTGCTGCTGGATACGCTGTGGGTTTCGCCCGATTACCGTGGTCAGGACCTGGGTTCGCAAGTATTGGCGAGCCTGGAAACCAAGGCACGAGAGCGCGGTTGTGTCGAGGCGCAGCTGGATACGCTGGATTTTCAGGCGCAACCGTTTTATCTGCGCCATGGCTATCAGGTGGTATGGACGCAGCAGGCCTATCCGCAAACGGGTTGCAAGTTCTTCATGACCAAGCAACTTTAATCGTTTGGCTAAGCGCAAAAACAAGGCCGCCAGGCATGCCTGGCGGCCTTGTTGCATCTGGACCTGTGCGGTCGCAATCAGGCGCTGATGGCGTTGTCTTCCAGCATGGTGACGCCTGGCAGGCCGGAGCGGAATACCGCTTGCTGCAGCGTCTCGATGGCTTTCTTGCGAAAGAACTGGCGGCGGGTGACGAGCAGTACCCGGCGCTGCGGTGCCGGTGCCTGGAACGGGATCACCGACAGCAAGCCCTCGTCCGCAGGGCTGACCGACGTAGCAGGTAGTACCGTCACGCCCATGCCGCTGGCCACCATGTGGCGGATGGTGTTCAGCGAGCTGCCTTGTACGGTGGAAGCCAGGCTGTTGGCCTGATATTGCTTGCTGGCTACCTCACTGCAGGCTTGCAGTACCTGGTCGCGGAAGCAGTTGCCTTGCGATAGCAGCAGCACGCTTTCCTCACGCAGATCGCAGGCCTGGATACGATCGCGCTTTTCCCATGGGTGGCCCTTGGGTGTGGCCACCATAAAGGGCTCGTCGTACAGTGCGTAGGCTTCGGTACCCGGTTCGTCAAACGGGTCGGCCACGATGATGGCGTCTACCTCGCCGCGCTTGAGCATTTCTGCCAGACGCGCGGTGTAGTTTTCTTCCAGGATCAGTGGCATGTCCGGCGCCAGGATGCGCAGTGCCGGGATAAGGCGCGGCAGCAGGTAGGGGCTGATGGTAAAAATCACCCCCAGCTTCAGCGGGCCGGCCAGCTCGTTCTGGTGCTCGCCGGCCAGGCGTTTTACCGTGTCGGCTTCTTCCAGTACGCGTTGCGACTGCTCGATGATGCGCTCGCCGATCTCGGTGACAGATACCTCTTGCCCGCCGCGCTCAAACAGCGTCACGCCCAGCTCGTCTTCCAGCTTCTTGATGGCAATGGACAGCGTGGGCTGGCTGACAAAGCAGCTTTGCGCCGCGCGGCCAAAGTGGCGCTCGCGCGCCACTGCCACGATATAACGCAGTTCGGTGAGGGTCATGATTAGCGCTGGTGTTCCGGCAGCACGATATTGACTTCCAGTACCTCAAAGTCGTCCTGGCGTTCTACTTGTACCTTGATATCGTCCAGGTTGACCGAGACATACTTGGAGATGACCTCCATCAGCTCGCGCTGCAGCGCAGGCAGGTAGTCGGGCGCGCTACGGCCATTGCGCTCGTGCGCCAGGATGATTTGCAGGCGTTCGCGGGCAATGGAGGCGGTTTTCTGGCGTTTGCCAAAAATCATATCGATCAGGGACATGGCTTAGCCTCCAAACAGACGCTTGAGGAAGCCGATTTTTTCGGCTTCCAGGAAGCGCATAGGGCGGTCTTCACCCAGGAAACGGGCAACCACGTCGGCGTAGGCTTCGGCCGCATCGCTACCCTTCAGATGGATGGCGGGCGTACCGGAGTTCGATGCCTGCAGAATGGCTTGCGATTCCGGAATCACGCCGATCAGGTTCACGCGCAGGATTTCTTTGACGTCGTCTACCGATAGCATTTCGCCCTTGTCCACACGGCTAGGGGAATAACGGGTAATCAGCAAATGCTCTTTTACCGGTTCGCGGCCTTCGATGGCGCGGCGGGATTTGGAGGACAGAATGCCCAGGATGCGGTCGGAGTCGCGCACGGACGAGACTTCCGGGTTGGTCACGACGACAGCTTCGTCGGCAAACAGCAGCGCCAGCAGTGCACCTTTTTCGATACCGGCAGGCGAGTCGCACACAATGTACTCAAAGCCCATGTCGGCCATGTCTTTCAGTACTTTTTCCACGCCTTCTTCGGTGAGCGAGTCCTTGTCGCGGGTTTGCGAGGCCGGCATCACGTACAGGTTGTCGCAGTGCTTGTCCTTGATCAGGGTCTGGTTCAGCGTGGCTTCACCGTTGATCACATTGATCAGGTCGTATACCACGCGGCGCTCGCAGCCCATGATCAGGTCCAGGTTACGCAGGCCGACGTCGAAGTCGATCACCGCAGTCTTGTGGCCGCGCAGTGCCAGGCCGGATGCAAAACTGGCGCTGGTAGTGGTTTTGCCCACACCACCTTTGCCGGAGGTAACAACAATGATTTTTGCCACGATGGTCTTCCTTGCGTCGTCGTGATTCGTGTTATTCGCCAAGCGCCGTCATGACGAGGCGCTCGTTTTCTAGATAAATCTGGGTCGGCTTGCCCTGAATGCTGTCAGGCAGTGCTTGCTCTATGGTGCGATAGACACCGGCAATGGATACCAGCTCGGCTTCCATGCCCTGCACAAAGATACGGGCCTGGGTGTTGCCCCGTGCACCGGCCAGTGCTCGGCCACGCATAGGGGCGTACACGTGGATGCTGCCATCGGCGATCAGCTCGGCGCCCACGTTCACGGTGGCCAGTACCACCAGGTCACCGCCTTTGGCGTAGATCTGCTGGCCGGCGCGTACCGGGCGATCCACGATCAGGGTGTTTGCTGCCACCGGTGCTGCGGCGGGCGCGGCGACCGGGGCTGGCTGGCTGGCAGGTGGCGCAGCCAGCTCGCTGCGTGGGCTGGCGCTGGCATTGACATAGGCCAGGCCGTACAGGCGGGCCAGCTCGGCCACGGCCATGTCGCGGTGGCGCAGGGCAATGATGCGAATGCCTTTGGCCAGAAACAAGGCGCGGATCTGGTCCAGATCCAGGTTGGCAGGGTTGTCGATGGCGTCCAGGTCCAGCAGAAAAGCTTCGCTTTGCGAGGCATCGATCTGGTTGCCAAAGCGGGCTTCCAGCGCCGCTTCCAGCTGTGCGCAATCACCACTGCGCAGCAGCACCGCCAGCAAGTCCAGGCTGGCAGATTTGATATCAAAAGGGTTGGCCGCAGGGCTCATTGTGTGGCTTCGCTACCGGATAGATTTAATTTATCACCGGAGTGTAAAGCTTTGGCGACAGCCTTTCAACGCATGCATGACATATTCGTTCGCCTTGATGGCAAAAGGCAAAACTGCCTGTGGCGTTTTCTGTTTTGCCTTGGCGTGAAGGCATTTGCGGGCTTGATATGCTTAACGTGTCTGTCATGTTTGGTGGCCATGATGTGTCAAAAGCTGTTGTAAAAAGAGGGCCTTAGTTGCGGTGCTGATGCAAATTTGCTTGACATTGCTGCACTGCAATATAAAATCCGTATTGCTGCAATGCAGCAACGAGACTAAACGACGGTTTTGCTGCTGAGTTCTCACATTCGAAAAGGATCATGTCCATGTTTACCAACGCACAAGAATTTTCCGCTTTCGGTCAGGCACAGTTTGATAAAGCCGTTCGCCTGTCTTCCATTTTCCTGTCCAGCGCCGAGCGCCTGACCAACCTGCAGCTGGAAATCTCCCGCAAGCTGCTGGCTGCCAACGCTGAAACCCTGAAGCAGCTGACCGCCATCAAGGACCCGAAAGCGTTTGCCGAATTCCAGGCCGGTCTGGCCCAGCCTAGCCTGGACAAGGCACTGACCACCGCTCGCGAAGTGTACGACGCGACCCTGGTAACCCAGACCGAGCTGACTTCCTTTGTGGAAGAACAAGTGGCTGAAACCAACAAGCAAGTACTGGATGTGCTGGACCGCTTTGCCAAAAACGCACCAGCCGGCTCCGAGCCTGCAGTACAAGCACTGAAAAACCTGGTGACCTCCAGCAGCGCTGCGTTTGAAAATGCTTCCAAAACCGCTAAAAAAGTAGGCTCCGAGTTTGCTGAAGCCAGCGTTGAAGCTGCCGAAACGTCGGCCAAGGCTGCTACCGCTGCTGTTAGCCGCGCTCGCAAGACCCCTGCTACGCCAGCAGCCTGATCGCCCGCTAGTACATGAAAAGCCCGCTTCGGCGGGCTTTTTCTATTTCAGGTGTGTGCTGTGGGCAGCAGGCTATCAAACAGCTTTCTGGCGGGTTGTCCGAGCTCCAGCGCCAATGCCAGTAGTGTGGCTAGCGTCAGGGCGTAATGGGTTTGCTGTTGCGGTGGCTGGCGAAAACTGTCCAGCACGCTTTCTACATCCTGTGGCAGCTGAACGATGCCATGTTGCGCCAGGTAATGCCGGCACAGGGCTGCCAGCTTGTCGGCCAGCTGTTGCTGCTGGCGAACCAGGCTCAGCCAGTCTATCTGTACCGCAGCGCCCTGCATCTGGCTGGTATGCTGTGCCAGCGCCGGGCCGGTCAGGTAAAACAGGCTATCAAACACACGTTTGCACAAGCCTGCTGCGCCTAGTGGCCCGCAGTACAGCCACGGCTGTCCGGAACCTGCCAGCATTTGCAGCAAAGTCTGACACTGCTGGTACTCGGTGGGCTCTCCCGCTACCAGTAGTGCGGCAGGGGTGTGTGGTAAAGGTTGCCAGAGCAGGCACAGCTCAATATGGCCAGCTGGGTAGCTGGCGCCCAGTGGCAGGGGCCCGCAATGTAGCGTGATGTCTTGCCAGATGATGAGGTCATGGCCTTGGGGCGTGCACAGTGCGGCTTGCTCGGCTGGCAAGCGGTGCAGCAGGGTATCGCGGTCATGACTGGGTGCAAGCATGGTAGCGGCTAGCTAAGTTTCCATTCGAATGTTTGCAGCCGCTTGATAAACCAACTCAGGGCCTGGCCGGGCTGGCTTTCTTTCCAGGCATAGTGCAGCTGGACCGGTGCGCGCTTTTCTTCTACTTCCTTGATTACCAGCCGGCCGGCAGCTACATCGTCATGGATGCGGCAAAGTGGTAGGAAACCTACTCCAAGGCCGGCGCGTTGAACAGCGATTTTGTCTTCTACTGTGGCAACGGTCAGACGGCTTTGACCTTCTTGTATCGAAACGCTGCGTGGAGGCAAACTGCGTGACGTATCTGCCGCCACGGCGACGCGGTAACGGCGTATCAAATGCTGTGGAATGGGCTCGTCTGCCGTAGCCAGGGGGTGGTCAGGCGCCACGCAGAACACGAACTTGGTCTTGCCCATGCTACGGGTCTGGAACACACCGCCCTGGCTGTTTTCGGTGGCGCCAATGGCCAGATCTGCCCGGCCGTCTACCAGCGCATCCCAGGTCCCGCCAAATACCTCGCGTGTAATGCGCAGCTCGGTATCTGCCCCTAGCTGGTTGAACTCTTCCAGCAATAGCAGCACATCGTCAAAGAACAGCAGGTCGGACATGGCAATGCGTAGCTCGCCTTCCCAGCCTGTGGCATGGGTTTTGACACGGCTCTCTATCATGGCGGCCGAATCCAGCAAGGAGCGGCCTTCTTTCAGCAGCAGCTCGCCGGTGGAGGTCAGCCTGGCTTTGTGGCCGCTGCGGTCAAACAGCTGCACGTTCAGGTCTTGCTCCAGCTTTTGCACACTGTAGGTGATGGCAGAAGGGACGCGGTACAGCTCTTCTGCGGCGGCGGCAAAGCTGCCGCGCCGGTCGATGGCATCCAGCACCATCAGGGCATCAAGGGATAGTTTCATCTTCAGAATATCTGAAAAAAAGTGTCAGAAAGTTACGCTATATCCATCACTGGCACAGCAATATACTGCCATTGACAGTTTGCTGCAGTACAAAGCGTTGGTTTGTCAGCCATTTTTGATATTGGCACGGCCACTTTGCTATTGCCGGATTTTCTGAATTAGCGTGCTGTTAGCCAGCTAGCCTGATGGCACAGCCATGCTATGACTTCGTTCTATTTATATAGGTGAAATGCGATGACTACCAAACTTGCCGTTGTTTATCACAGTGGTTATGGCCACACCGCCAAGGTGGCAGAGCACGTGGCAGAGGGCGCTCGTGCTCATGCCGAGGTGGTGCTGCTCAATGCTGACGAAGCGACTGCACGTATTGAAGAGCTGGCCGCATACGATGCCATCGTATTTGGAGCACCCACCTATATGGGTAGTGTGTCCGCACAGTTCAAAGCTTTCATGGATGCCAGTGCCAAGGTCTGGTACAGCCAGGGCTGGAAAGACAAGATCGCTGGTGGTTTCACTGTGTCCAATAGCCCAAGCGGCGACAAGCTGAACACCCTGCAGCAGCTGTCGGTGTTTGCTGCCCAGCACAGCATGATCTGGGTCGGCACCGGCCTGATGCCCGGCGGCACCATTGGCAGCGACATCAACCGCTACGGCAGCTCGCTGGGCCTGATGACCCGTACCGACAACGCGCCTGCCGAGGTGACACCCGATGCAGCCGATCTGGAAACTGCCCGCCTGTTTGGTGCCCGCCTGGCGGAAAAAGCCGCGCAGTTCAAACGCGGCGCCTGATGCGGCCAACCGTGATGCAGACAATAAAAAAGCCGGGGTAACCCGGCTTTTTTGCGTGCGGTGGCAGGCTTAGCCTTGCTTGGCGCGCTCGATACCTTCGTTCAGCTCGCGGGTAGCGTCTTCCAGCGTGCCCCAGCCGTTGATCTTGACCCATTTGCCTTTTTCCAGGTCTTTGTAGTGCTCGAAGAAGTGCACCATCTGGTCGCGCAGCAGCTGTGGCAGGTCTTCCAGTTTCTGGATGTCCTTGTACATCGGGCACAGTTTTTCTACGGGTACGGCGATCAGCTTGGCATCCACGCCGCCGTCGTCTTCCATCTTGATCAGGCCCAGGGCGCGTACGCGGATCAGCACGCCAGGTGGCAGCGGGAACGGGGTCACCACCAGCACGTCAACCGGGTCGCCGTCACCAGCGATGGTTTGCGGTACAAAACCGTAGTTGGCCGGGTAGAACATGGAAGTGCCCATGAAACGGTCTACACACAGGGCGCCGGTTTCTTTGTCGAATTCGTATTTGATCGGTGCGCTGTTGGCGGAGATCTCGATCACAACGTTGATGTCGTTAGGCATGTCCTTGCCCGGGCTGATCAGGTCGATATTCATACGCGGTGTCCTTGTTAGGGTAGGGTAGAGTGAAACAAACCACGGGATTATAACAGCAGCACCGGCAAGGTATAATCGCCACTATTGATGACTGCCATAAGCCAGCATGATGCTAGACAAACTGATTACAGAATTCGACCGCGGCCTGCGCACCCTGTTTGCGCCGGCAGTCAGCAGCCGCCCCCGCCCGGACCACGCGCTAGCCGAGGCCGAGCTGACGGCAGCGGAAAAACAACACGCCATCGGCCTGATGCGGGTGAACCATTGCGGCGAGGTATGTGCCCAGGCGCTATACCAGGGCCAGGCGCTCACCGCGCGCAACCCTGCTGCGCGCGAGGCACTGCGCCACGCCGCTTTCGAAGAGGTAGAGCACCTGGCCTGGACCGAGCAGCGCATCCGCGAGCTGGGCGGCCGCCCCAGCCTGCTGGGCCCGGTCTGGTACACCGGCTCGCTGGCCATCGGTGTGACCGCTGGCCTCTTGGGCGACAAGTGGAACCTGGGCTTTCTGGAAGAAACCGAAAAACAGGTTGGTGCCCACCTGGATAGCCACCTGCAGCAGCTGCCGGATCAGGACGCCAGAAGCCGCGCCATTGTGGCGCAAATGCGCGACGACGAGCTGAAGCACGCCGACATGGCGCATGATTTTGGCGCTGCGCCACTGCCACTGCCGGTAAAAGGGCTGATGAAGCTCACTGCCAAGGTGATGACCGCCACGAGCTATCGCGTGTAAGCGCCCGCGTAATGCCTAACAAAAAAGCCCGCGCAAGCGGGCTTTTTGCTGATGCATGCGCCATGCGGCCAACCCCAAGGTTGGCCGCAGCCGCTTAGAAAAACACGAAAGTCAGCAGTACAAAGGTAGGAATCAGGAACAGGCAGGCCCAGCCGATGTAGGCAAAGAAGCTGGGCATGGCCACGCCGCGTTCTTCCACAATGGCTTTCACCATGAAGTTCGGCGCATTACCGATATAGCTGTTGGCCCCCATGAACACCGCACCCATGGAGATGGCCATCAGCGTGGCGGCGCCATCGTGCATCAGGTAGGCCGCGTCGCCACCGGCCAGGTTGAAGAACACCAGGTAGGTGGGGGCGTTATCCAGGAAGCTGGACAGCGCGCCGGTCAGCCAGAAATACGCAGCGTTTACCGGCACACCGTCTGGCGTGCTCACCATGCTCACCAGCCCGGCAAAGGCGCCGGCCTTGCCGGCTTTCAGCATGGCCAGTACCGGAATCATGGTGATGAAAATGGCGGCAAACAGCTTGGCCACCTCCAGCATCGGGCCCCAGTTAAAGGCGTTGGCCTGGCGGCAGCGGCCCGGGGTGAGCTTGAGCGACAGCAGGGTTACGCCCAGCAGCAGGATATCGCGCACCACGTTTTGCAGCGCGATATCCAGGCCGGCAATCTGCCAGCTGATGCCCGGCTTCCAGATGCCAGACAGCAGGACGGCCACCACAATGCCGCCCAGCAGGGCAAAGTTCACTTTGCCTTCAATGCTCACGCGCGAGTCCGGCGTCGGGTCCGGCAGCGGCGGCAGGTCTTCTTCCTTGTGGTAGTAGTGGCGGTCCAGCAGGTAGAACACCACCAGCAGGATGGCGCTGGCCAGTGCCATCGGCGCCAGCATGTGCACCATGGTCCAGCCAAAGCCCACGCCTTTCAGGAAGCCCAGAAACAGCGGCGGGTCGCCCAGTGGTGTGAGCGAGCCGCCGATATTGGCCACCAGAAAGATGAAGAACACAAACACGTGTGTCTTGTAGCGGCGGTTGTCGTTGGCGCGCAGCAGCGGGCGAATCAGCAACATGGCCGCACCGGTGGTGCCGGTAAAGCTGGCCAGCACGGTACCCACGCCCAGAAAGCCCGTATTCAGCAGCGGCGAGCCGTGCAGGTTACCGCGCAGGTAGATACCGCCGGCCACGGTAAACAGCGACACCAGCAGAATGATGAACGGCACGTATTCCAGCACCAGCGTGTGCGCCATTTCGTAGGCGGTAGCGCCCAGGCCGTGGCTGGCGGCAAACGGTACGATGAACAGCAGCGACCACACGGCAGCGATCTTGCCGAAATGGTGGTGCCAGAGGTTGGCCGCTAACAGCGGCAGCAGGGCAATGGACAGCAGCATGCCGGCAAACGGCAGTGCCCAGGCAATGGCCAGTTCGCCGCCGTTGATGCTGGCCTGCGCAAACGCAGGTAACAGCAGCAGGGCGCCGGCCAGCAGGTGCGGCAGACGGGAGAGGTTCATGGTGAATCCTGTGTTGTCGGTAACGCAGCCCGTTCCGGCACCGGATGCGTCGTCCTTTATGGTTTGCTCTGTCAGGGGGAAACCGGAAGCGCGGCAGTTTACCAGCATCTGCCGCTGGCGGGGCTATCGGGGCTTTCCCCTTGCTGTTGCAGAATGTAAACAGCTGATATGCCAAGCAAAACGGCACCGCGCGTGAGCACGGTGCCGTTGCGTGATGCGGTGGGGATTCAGGCGGGTAGTGCGCTGTGACTGCGCGCCAGTAGCGCGGCCCAGCCTGGCTCGGCGGCGCTGCCGTCTTTCAGCGCCACGCCGCTCCCCTGCTGCAGCGCGGCGCGTATCAGCCACGCCAGCTTGAACGCCGCCAGCGGATAGGGCAGGCCGGCGGGGCGCACATTGGAAATGCAGTTGCGTTCCGAGTCCATGCGGCCAACTTTGGGCGCGCTGGTCAGGTAGACGCCCAGGCTGTCTGGCGAGCTCAAACCCGGGCGCTCGCCCAGCAGCATCACCACCAGCCGCGCCTGCAGGCACTCGCCGGCTTCGTCAGCCAGCGCCACGCGGGCCTGGCTGGCGATGACGACCGGGCCGACGTGTAAGCCCGCCTCGGCCAGATACGGCAGGGTGGCGGCCAGCAGCGGTGCGGCGTGGCTGGCGGTGGCCAGCGACGACAGCCCGTCGCCCACCACAAACAGCACGTCGCAGCCGCCGCCCTGCTGCGCCAGCAGCTGTGCGCGGCTGTCGGGGTGCAGCCTGCGGCCCAGGTCGGGGCGCTGCAGGTATTGTGCACGGTTGGCCGCAGCCGACTGCACCTGCAGCACGCGATGGCCCGCCTGCGTGAGCGTGGCGGCCAGCGCGGCGCTGTCCAGCGGCGTGTGTACCGCGTCGCGCGCTTGGGCGTGGGCCAGCGCAAAGCGCAGCGTTTCGCGAGTAGGCAGGCTGGCACCGGCACGGCCCAGTGCGATGCGCGCTACCGTGTGCTGGCCCAGCGCCTGCCAGCTGTCTTCGGTAATGGTGTCGGGGTTGGCCGCGGCGCCGGGGAAGGGAATCACGCTCATGCTACGGTCTCCATCAGGCCCAGGAGTGGCGGCTGCTGGCCGTGTGCCTGCAGGCGGCCAGCGCGGGTAATGGCCATGGTTTCCAGCCAGTCTTCGAATTCCGGTGCGCGTTTCAGGCCCAGCAGCTCGCGCAGGTATAGCGCGTCGTGAAAGGACGTGCTCTGGTAGCCCAGCATGATGTCGTCGGCGCCGGGTACGCCGATGATGAAGTGGATGCCTGCGGTACCCAGCAGGGTGAGCAGGGTGTCCATATCGTCCTGGTCGGCCTCGGCGTGGTTGGTGTAGCAGATGTCACAGCCCATGGGCAGGCCCAGCAGCTTGCCGCAGAAGTGGTCTTCCAGCCCGGCGCGGATGATCTGCTTGCCGTCGTACAGGTATTCCGGGCCGATAAAGCCCACCACGGTATTCACCAGCAGCGGGTTGAAATGCCGCGCCACGGCGTAGGCGCGGGCTTCGCAGGTTTGCTGGTCGGCGCCCCAGTGCGCGCCGGCGGAGAGCGCGCTGCCCTGGCCGGTTTCGAAGTACATCACGTTGTTGCCTACCGTGCCGCGTTGCAGGCTGCGCGCGGCGTCGTGCGCCTCTTGCAGCACGGCCAGGTTGATGCCAAAGCCGCTGTTGGCCCGCTCGGTACCCGCTACCGACTGGAACACCAGGTCCACCGGCGCACCGCGGCCTATCAGTTCCAGGGTAGTGGTCACGTGGGTCAGCACACAGCTTTGCGTGGGGATGGCGTAACGCAGGCGCACCTCGTCCATCATCGCCAGCATGGTGTGGATGGCCTCCGGGCTGTCGGTGGCCGGGTTGATGCCGATCACCGCGTCGCCAGCGCCGTACAGCAGGCCGTCCAGCATGGCGGCGGCAAGGCCGCGCGCGTCGTCGGTGGGGTGGTTGGGCTGCAGGCGCACGCCCATGTGGCCGGGCATGCCCTGGGTATTGCGAAAGGCGGTGACCACGCGGCATTTGCGCGCCACCAGAATCAGGTCCTGGTTGCGCATCAGTTTGCTGACGGCGGCGGCCATTTCCGGCGTGATGCCGGGGGCCAGTGCGGCCAAGGTCACAGGGTTGGCCGCATCGGACAGCAGCCAGTCGCGAAAGCCGCCTACAGTCAGGTGCGCCACGGCAGCAAAGGCGGCGGCATCGTGGCTATCGATAATCAGCCGCGTGATCTCGTCGTCTTCGTACGGGATGATGGGCTGCTGCAGAAAGTCGCGCAGCGGCACGTCGGCCAGGCAGTAGCGTGCCGCTACGCGCTCTTCGGCACTGGCGGCGGCCACGCCGGCCAGC
>JAIXTB010000132.1 GCA_027484385.1 Neisseriaceae bacterium
AGCACGCGGCGCTGGAACTCTGCTGGCACCTTGAAGAAGGCAAAGATCATCAGGAACACAAAGATGTTGTCTACCGCCAGCGATTTTTCAATCACGTAGCCGGTAAAGAACTCCAGTGTTTTTTGTTTGGCTACCACCTCGCCGTAGGCGGGGTCGTTGGCCAGGGTCCACCACAGCCAGCCGCCAAAGGCGCAGGCTACGGCTACCCACACAGCCGACCAGCCGGCGGCTTCCTTGATGGATACCTTGTGCGAGCCGCTTTGCTTGAGCGCCACCATATCGATGACGATCATGATCAGTACGGCCACGAAGAACACCGTATAGAAGAAAGGCGATCCGATAGAGGGGAGGGCCTGTTCCATTATGTTGAATACTCCTTGAGTGAAGGCTGTCGTGAGGTTTTGTTATTATCTGCCGGTTTTGTTAGTAAACGTACCGCCCGGCGCGATGTACACATTGTTACATATGCGCCAGTTTGACAGGCATGTCTTTTAACTGGTTCAACCAATGACACAAAAAAACATCCTGATTACCGGCTGCTCCAGCGGCATAGGCCTGGACGTCGCGCGCGGCCTGCAACAGCAGGGCTGGCGCGTGTTTGCCACTGCCCGCCGCGCCGAAGACGTAGCCAGCTTGCAGGCGCAGGGGTTTATCGATGCCCTGCAGCTTGATGTAGACGATACTAATAGCATAAGCACAGCGCTGGGAGAAGTATTGCAGCGCACTGGCGGCACGCTGCACGCCCTGTTCAACAATGCCGGCTACGGCCAGCCCGGTGCGGTGGAAGACATCAGCCGGCAGGCCATGCGCGAGCAGTTTGAAACCAATCTGTTTGGTGCTTGGGAGCTGATGAACGCCGTGCTGCCGGTGATGCGCCGCCAGGGCCATGGCCGCATCCTGTTCAATAGCTCGGTGCTGGGTTTTGCCGCCATGAAATACCGCGGTGCCTACAATGCCAGTAAATACGCCATGGAAGGCCTGTGCGACACCCTGCGCCTGGAGCTGGCCGGCAGCGGCATTTTTGTCAGCCTGATCGAGCCCGGCCCGATTGAAAGCCGCTTCCGCCCCAATGCGCTGCAAAAATTCCTGCAAAACGTGGATATCCAGGGCAGTGTGCACCGCGATAGCTACGAGAAGCAGCTGCAGCGCCTGAAGAAAGAAGGTCACGCCGCGCCGTTTACGTTGCCGGGCACCGCCGTGCTGGCCAAAGTGGAACAGGCGTTGGCCGCAGCGCGGCCGGCGGCGCGCTACCGCGTGACCACACCCACCCATGTGTTCTGGTATCTCAAGCGCCTGTTGCCCACGCGCTGGCTGGACTGGGTGCTGAACAAGGCGGCATAACAGCTTGGCCTGCATCACAGCCCTGGTCGTGCCTGCGCTTGCACCAAAAGAAACCCCCGCTTGTCAGACAAGCGGGGGTTTCTTGTCAGTCATCAGCGCGCTGGCGCCAAAGCTTGACGATATAGGCCAGGCTAGCCGGTGCACACCCGGTTGCGCCCGCGGCTCTTGGCCATGTACAGGCGCTCGTCGGCCAGCTTCAGCAGCGCGCTGACATCCGGCAGGCCGGCGGCGACGCCTATGCTCAACGTAAACTGCAAATCACCCTGGCGGGTAGGGAACACCGCTTCGGCGACACTGGTGCGAAACGCCTCCATGGCGGCCAGCATGTCCTGCTCGCTACGGGCCTGCATCAGGATGACAAACTCCTCGCCGCCAAAGCGGGCAATGTGCTTGCCGGGGAACTGGTCGCGCAGCAGGTCTGCCACCAGTTTCAGCGCCAGGTCGCCTATATCGTGGCCGTAGCGGTCGTTGATGCGTTTGAAGTGGTCGATATCCACCATCGCCACGCCAAACGGCTGCGTTTGCTTCAATACGTTCTCAAAGAAATAGCGGCGGTTGGGCAGGCCGGTCAGCGGGTCTTCGCGCGCGGCGCGCGACAGGGCGCGCAAGTTTTCCACAAATTCCACGTTACGCGTTACGCGGCAGAAGAACTCTTCGTGGTTAAACGGCTTGTTCAGGTAGTCATCGGCACCGGCCTTGATGAAGCGCGCGGTCATGGCCGGGTCCTGGCTGCCGGAAATGCCGATGATCGCCAGCTCCTCGTGGCTGCGAAAGCGGCGTATCTCGCTGACCATGGTCACGCCGTTTTTGCCCGGCATGTCGTGGTCAGACAGCACCAGGCGGATAGTCGGGTCGTCGCGCAGCATGCGCAGCGCCGTGTCTGCCTCTGGCGCTTCCAGCACTTCGTACAGGTGGCGGCGCAGCAGCTGGCGCAGATAGCCGCGTATGGTGACCGAATCATCCACCACCAGCACCCGTATGCCGGGGTTGTGGTGGATGCGCCGTATCATCTTGATGGTGTATTCGAACGCAGCGGGCGTGTCTTTGGGCACGTAGTCCACTACGGCCTGCAGCAACACCTTTTCGCGGGTTTCCATATCGCTGCGTGCCGTCAGCACGATGGTCGGTATTTTTTTGGCCAGCACCAGCGGCAGGGCTTCACCATCGGGGGCGTCCGGCAGGCAGTAGTCCAGCACGCAGGCCATGAAACCATGCTCGCTTTGGGCCAGAATGGTTTCCACCTCGCGCAGGGTGGTAGCGCAGACCACGGCAAAGCCATCGTTTTCGATAATGCGCTGCATGGTGCGCAAGACAGAGGTGTTGTCCTCTACCAGTAAAATCTTGTTGCTGGACATGGTGATCGGTGTAGAGCCCGGTTACGGCCGCCAGGTGGCGCACCGTGTAAAAAAACAGTTTTGCTTAGTCATATATACATGGCTTTTGTGAGGATTGTCGCGGCCAACGTGCTATCTGATAAAGCTTCATGGCAGCAAGCGGGACGCAGTGCAGCAGATCGGTTTATAATTTCAGCCATTTTTGCCTCACTCAGACCGAATTCACACCATGACCATGGAACTTGCCAAAAGCTACGAGCCGGGCGACATCGAACGTCGCTGGTACGATCAATGGGAACAGTCCGGCTACTTCAAGCCGCACATGGATACCACCAAGCCGTCCTTTGCCATCCAGCTGCCGCCGCCAAACGTCACCGGCACGCTGCACATGGGCCACGCCTTCAACCAGACCATCATGGATGGCCTCACGCGTTACTACCGCATGAAGGGCGACAACACGGTGTGGATTCCGGGTACCGACCACGCCGGTATCGCCACCCAGATCGTGGTAGAGCGCCAGCTGGCCGAGCAAGGCATCAGCCGCTTCGACCTGGGCCGCGACGCCTTTACCGCCAAGGTATGGGAATGGAAAGAAAAGTCTGGCGGCACCATCACCAGCCAGATGCGCCGTGTCGGCTGCTCGGTAGACTGGGGTCGTGAATACTTCACCATGGACGAGGTCCGCGCCGACGTCGTCACCGAAGTGTTCGTGCGCCTGTTCGAGCAAGGCCTGATCTACCGTGGCAAGCGCCTGTCCAACTGGGACGCCAAGCTGGGCACCGCCATCTCCGACCTCGAAGTGGTTTCCGAGGAAGAAGACGGCCACATGTGGCACATCAAATATCCGGTAGTGGGTAGCGACGAGTTCATCACCGTGGCCACCACCCGCCCGGAAACCCTGCTCGGCGACGTGGCCGTAGCAGTCAACCCCACCGACGAGCGCTTTGCCCACCTGGTCGGCAAGCTGGTCGAGCTGCCGCTTACCGGCCGCCAGATCCCGGTTATCGCCGACGAATACGTCGATAAAGAATTCGGCACCGGCTTCGTCAAGATCACCCCGGCCCACGATTTCAACGACTACGAAGTCGGCAAGCGCCACAGCACCCAGCTCATCAACGTGATGAGCCTGGACGCCACCATCTTGGCCAAAGCGCAAGTATTCGGCTTTGACGGCAGCGCCCAAGGCAGCATCGAGCTGCCAGCCGCCTACGC
>JAIXTB010000012.1 GCA_027484385.1 Neisseriaceae bacterium
TCGGCGCTTCCATGCTGTGGGTTGGCTGGTTCGGTTTCAACGCCGGCTCCGCAGTTGCTGCGGATGGCCGTGCCGCCATGGCCATGGTGGTCACCCAGGTTGCTACTGGTATGGCTGCCCTGTCGTGGATGGCGGCTGAATGGATCGCCAAAGGCAAACCTTCGGTATTGGGCATCGTATCGGGTGCTGTTGCTGGCCTCGTTGCCATCACCCCTGCTGCCGGTTTTGTGGATGCCAAGGGCGCGCTGGCCATTGGCCTGATCTCTGGTGCCGTCTGCTACTGGAGCGCTACCTCGCTGAAACACATGCTGAAGTACGATGACTCGCTCGATGCGTTTGGCGTACACGGCGTAGGCGGTATCATCGGCGCGCTGCTGACCGGCATCTTTGCTGTAAAAGAAATCGGTGGTGTAGAAGGCAACCTGATGACCCAAGCCATTGGCGTAGGTGCTACTGTTGTGTATTGCGCCATTGTCACCTACATCCTGCTGAAACTGCTGGATGTGGTAATGGGGCTGCGTGTAACCGAAGAGGAAGAACGCGAAGGCCTGGATGTTGTCCTGCACGGCGAGCGTGTAGAGTAAGTAACACCGCCAAGCCGCTGGCTTGGCCGCAAAAAAAACCGCCCGGCTTACCGGGCGGTTTTTTCATGGGGCTACCGTCTAGCTACGGCGCCCGGGAAAAGTAATGACTTTGGCACCCTGGGGTTCAGCATCCCTCGTCGTTTCAGGAGCAGCCACCTCGATGGGCGCGGCTGGTACTGCAGATGGGCGTACTGGCGCATCGGCAAGCTTTTCCAGCTCGAACCCCATCCCCTCGCCAGAGTCACGTGAAAAAATGGAGAGCACATTGCCAACCGGCACCCAGATTTCACGCGATATACCGCCAAAACGCGCCGAGAATGAAATCCAGTCGTTCTCGATATTTAGGCCCTGCGTTGCCCCGTAGCCAACGTTCAGAACGATCTCGTTGTTTTTCACAAACTCCATCGGCACCTGTACGTTCTCATCGACCCACACCACCATATAGGGTGTCTGCCCCTGATCGGTACACCACTGGTGAATGGCACGAATCAGATAAGGCCTGGTACTGGTTGTCATGGGGAGCTCCTCTACTGGCAAGATGAAAACAGGCCAGCCTGACACCGGGCAGCAAAACTGCCAAAGTGCCCAGCTGGCCTGCCGGGCAGCGCGATTACTTGCGCATGGCCTTTTCTGCAGGCGTCAGCGAATCGATAAACGACTGACGCTGGAACAGGCGTTCGGCATATTTCAGGATTGGGGCAGCATTTTTGCCCAGATCTACGCCGTAGTGCTCCAGGCGCCACATCAGCGGGGCAATGGCCACGTCGATCATGGAGAACTCGTCACCCAGCATGAACTTTTGCTTGGCAAAAATCGGGGCAATCGTCACCAGGCCATCACGAATGGCTTCGCGTGCCTTGTTGGCTTCTTTGCCGCTGGCACCGTTTTCCAGTGTTTTCACGTGTACAAACAGCTCTTGTTCGAAACGGAACAAGAACAAACGGGCGCGGGCGCGCATTACCGGGTCTGCAGGCATCAGCTGCGGGTGCGGGAAACGCTCGTCGATGTATTCGTTGATGATGTTGGATTCATGAAGAATCAGGTCGCGCTCCACCAGCACCGGAACCTCGTTATACGGGTTCATCACGGCCAGATCTTCAGGCTTGTTGTGAATATCCACATCAATGATCTCGAAGTCCATGCCCTTCTCGAACAACACGATGCGACAGCGTTGGCTGAAAGGACAAGTACTACCAGAGTAAAGGGTCATCATGAGGCATTCATTCCTTAAACAGGCTTGTTGATCAAATAACGGGCAATTCTAGCACCTTTGACCTACCACTTTCCACAAAAGTTTCATAAGTCAATGAATACAAAGAGAAAATAGCCATGCCGCACAAAGTGGAAAAACCGGGAAATCCATGTATCTATCACCCAATAAAAAACCCCCTTCGCCAGCGAAGGGGGTTTTACTGGCAGCATCAAGCCGCCCCACTCGACACATGGCCTAGTGAATGTCTTTCCAGTATTCCTTCTTCAGGAAATAGGCGAAAGGCAACAACAGCAAGAACAGATACAGCAGCACGGTGTAGCCCACCTGATGACGCTTCACCTGCACCGGCTCGCCGACGTAGACCAGGAAGTTGGTCAGGTCGGCCATGCGCTTGTCAAACTCGGCGGTGTTGGCTTTGCCGTTTTCCAGCTTGGTCAACGTACCGGCTTTCACCAGCTCCAGCTTGCGCTCCTCGTGGCCGTCTGCGCCTTTATGGGTACGCAGCTCTTGCTCGCCTTGCCATTCCCACAGAATGTGCGGCATGCCCACCTTGTCGAATACAAGGTTGTTCCAGCCGGTTGGGCGGCTAGGGTCACGATAGAAGCCACGCAGGTAACCGTACAGATAGTCGGCACCACGCGAGCGCGCAATCACGGACAAGTCCGGTGGGGTTGCGCCAAACCAGTTCTTGGCATCTTTTTTGTCCATGGCAACGTTCATTTGATCACCGATTTTGTCGGTGGTGAACATCAGGTTGGACTTGATCTGGTCTTCGGAAAGGCCAATGTCGGTCAAACGGTTGTAGCGCATGGCGCTAGCCGAATGGCAAGACAGGCAATAGTTCACAAAGGTCTGTGCGCCACGCTGCAGGCTTTCGGTATCCTGGATATTGATGGGTGCTTTTTCCAGGGCAGGGCCTTCGGACGCAGCAAACGCACCAACAGCAGGAACCATGAGGGCTACGGCGGCAACCAGTTGACGGATAGTCTTGTTCATAGTGCCCCCTTTATCAGATGAATTTTGCAAACAGGGTAGCGGCCACCAGCGTTGCTACCACCAGTACTACAAAGCGTGCCTGGCGAGCCGGAGTGCTCATGGTCACACGGGTCGGAACCGGTGTGCTGCCCACGTCGTTCTTGGTATAGAACGGCATGCCCAGGAAGAACGCAAAGTAGA
>JAIXTB010000190.1 GCA_027484385.1 Neisseriaceae bacterium
ACGGGTACGGAAGCCCTTAGTTGGGGTACCCCATGGGCTACTGGCACGCGACCTTCACCGGTACGGCCTTCACCACCACCGTGCGGGTGATCCACCGGGTTCATGGCAGTACCACGAACGGTCGGACGAATACCGCGCCAGCGGTTTGCACCGGCTTTACCAATCTTACGCAGGCTGTGCTCTTCGTTGCCTACTTCGCCAACGGTAGCGCGGCAGTCAACGTGTACCTTGCGGATCTCGCCGGAGCGCAGACGCAGCTGGGCGTAAACGCCTTCGCGGGCCAGCAGCATAGCGGAAGAACCAGCGGAACGAGCGATCTGGGCACCTTTACCCGGCTGCAGTTCGATGCAGTGGATGGTAGTACCAACTGGAATGTTGCGGATAGGCAGGGCATTACCAGCTTTGATCGGGGCTTCAGCACCGGACATCAGCTCGGCACCTGGCTTAACGCCACGCGGAGCGATGATGTAGCGACGCTCACCGTCTGCATAGCACAGCAGTGCGATGTGGGCGGTGCGGTTCGGATCGTATTCGATACGCTCAACTTTGGCCGGGATCGCATCTTTGTTGCGACGGAAGTCTACGATACGGTAGTGCTTCTTGTGGCCACCACCCTTGTGACGGGTAGTGATGTGACCGTTGTTGTTACGGCCAGCAGTCGAAGTTTTCTTTTCAACCAGCGCAGCGAACGGAGCACCTTTGTGCAGGTCAGGATGTACGACCTTGACAACGGCACGACGACCTGCGGAAGTCGGTTTAACTTTTACGAGAGGCATGCTCTATCTCCTTACTCCGCAACGGCCGGGGTGGCGGTCAGGTCAAGTTCTTGACCCGGAACCAGGCTTACATACGCCTTTTTCCAGTCCTTGCGGCGGCCAACGAAGCGACCAAAACGCTTGGTTTTGCCCTTAACGTTGACAGTGGAAACACCTTCAACCTTGACATTGAACAGCAGTTCAACGGCAGCCTTGATTTCCGGCTTAGTTGCATCGGTAGCAACGCGGAAAGCAACCTGCTGGTTTTTCTCGGCAACCAGTGTGCTCTTTTCAGACACGATCGGCGCCAGGATTACTTGCAGCAAACGTTCCTGGTTCATACCCACTGCTCCTCGAGTTGCTTCACGGCATCACGGGTGATTACCACTTTCTTGAAGCGTACCAGGCTGAACGGATCAGCTTGCTGAGCTTCAATTACCAGCACGTTAGGCAGGTTACGGGAAGATAGATACAGATTCTCATCCAGCTCTTTGGTGATGATCAGTGCACGATCCAGACCCAGAGCTTTCACCTTGGCGGCGAATTCTTTGGTTTTTGGGGTGGCAACATTCAGCTCATCAACAATGATCAGGCGTTCGTCACGAACCAGCTGGGACAGAATAGTAGCCATACCAGCACGGTATTGCTTACGGTTCACTTTATGGGTGAAGTTTTCGTCCGGCTTGTTCGGGAAGGTGCGACCACCACCACGCCACAGCGGGGAGGAAGTCATACCGGCACGAGCACGGCCTGTACCTTTCTGGCGGAAAGGCTTCTTGGTCGAGTGTTTAACCTCGGCACGAGTCAACTGGGCACGGTTACCGCTACGGGCGTTAGCCAGGAAGGCAGTAACAACCTGATGTACCAGTGCTTCGTTGTAGTCACGTGCAAACAGTGCTTCAGAAGCTTGCAGGGCGTCTACTTGCTGACCCTGGGCATTGATCACTTTCAATTCCATTATGCACCTGCCTTCACGCTAGGACGCACCACTACGTCACCGTTCTTGGCACCAGGCACTGCGCCTTTTACCAGAATCAGCTGACGCTCTACGTCGATACGAACGACTTCCAGGCACTGAACAGTGCTCTTCACATTACCGTACTGACCTGCCATGCGCTTACCCGGGAATACACGGCCCGGATCTTGCGCCTGACCGATAGAGCCAGGGGAGTTGTGGGAAACCGAGTTACCGTGCGATGCACGGTTGGACGAGAAGTTGTGACGCTTGATGGCGCCAGAGAAGCCTTTACCTTTGGAGGTACCGGTAACATCTACCAGTTGGCCAACGGTGAAGATTTCAACGGACAGCGCATCACCAACATTCAGCGACGCCAGTGCTTCTGCAGTGAGGGTGAACTCACGCATAGTACGGGCGGCTTCAATGCCGGCCTTAGCGAAGTGACCGGCTTCTGCCTTGGTCACACGATTGGCCTTGCGGGCACCTGCAGCAACTTGGACAGCTACGTAGCCGTCGGTTTCTGCGTTTTTAATTTGCGATACGCGGTTTGCGGACATATCCAGCACAGTTACTGGGACGGTAGCACCGTCTTCAGCAAAAATGCGGGTCATGCCGACTTTGCGACCGACTAGACCTAAAGTCATGGTTATTTCCTTTACAGGCGCCGATTACGATTGACCGGCTTGCTCAAAGAAAAGCGGACTCATCAAAATGATGAGTCCGCGACTTTATCACAGAAAAATCAATGCTTGCAAGCACTTAGCAAACAAACATTGTAAATCCGTAATTACTGAAGCTTGATTTCCACATCTACGCCTGCTGGCAGGTCCAGCTTCATCAGCGCATCAACGGTTTTATCAGTCGGATCAACGATGTCCATCAGGCGCAGGTGGGTACGGATTTCCAGCTGATCGCGGGAAGTCTTGTTCACGTGCGGGGAACGCAGTACGTTGAAGCGCTCGATTTTGGTCGGCAGCGGAACCGGGCCTTTTACAACGGCACCAGTGCGCTTAGCGGTTTCAACGATTTCCTGAGCGGAGCGATCGATCAGATTGTAATCAAAGGCTTTCAGACGGATACGGATTTTCTGGCTTTGCATGGTATTAACTCCGCGTCCGATTAGGCGATGATCTTAGCAACAACGCCGGCGCCAACAGTACGGCCACCTTCACGGATCGCGAAGCGCAGGCCTTCTTCCATAGCGATCGGAGCGATCAGTTCTACGGTGATTTCTACGTTATCGCCTGGCATAACCATTTCCACGCCTTCGGACAGGCTAACAGCACCA
>JAIXTB010000142.1 GCA_027484385.1 Neisseriaceae bacterium
CTATCATTTGAGTTGCTTTGTTGATGATGAAGCGCTGGTGATACAAAAATTCTACTGTCTGAGGTAAGACCTCAGATTGGCTTCTTCAAGTTTGTGACAGTTTATGTCTGGTGGCCATAGCGAGGTGGTCCCACGCCTTCCCATTCCGAACAGGATCGTGAAACGCCTCAGCGCCGATGATAGTGCAGATACCTGTGTGAAAGTAGGACACCGCCAGACGCCCCATTCAAACGCCCAGACCATCGGTCTGGGCGTTGGTTTACCCCGCGAGGTAAGCAACAGTTTTTTCTGGTAACCATAGCAGAGTGGCCCCACGCCTTCCCATTCCGAACAGGACCGTGAAACGCTCTAGCGCCGATGATAGTGCCGATTGCCGGTGTGAAAGTAGGACATTGCCAGAACCCCATTATGAAGCCCGGACCAAATGGTCCGGGCTTTTTGCATTGGGTTGGCGCCACACGGGTGGTATCCTTGCGCGATTACAAAGAGACGATGGCTATTTGTGGCCTTGGCGACACGAATGGCAGAAAGGATAAGCATGTCGTACCCCATGCCGGATTTTGAACAAAAGATTTGCCCGCCTGAGCAGCTGGCTGAAAAACTCGCCGCATTGCCGCGGCCTATTGTGTTTACCAATGGTTGTTTTGACATTTTGCACCGTGGGCATGTGACTTATCTGGCGCAGGCTCGGGCACTGGGTGCCAGCCTGGTATTGGGGCTGAATACGGATGCGTCGGTCAAGCGGCAGGGTAAGGGTGATGATCGTCCTATCAATAACGAGCTGAACCGCGCTGCCGTATTGGCGGCGCTGGCGTGTGTCGACCTGGTGACCTGGTTTGATACGGATACGCCCGCTGACCTGATCGAGCGGGTGCAGCCGGATGTGCTGGTAAAAGGTGGCGACTGGACGGTGGATAAGATCGTGGGGAGTGCTGAAACGCTGGCACGTGGTGGCAGCGTGCATTCCATCCCATTCCTGTTTGATACCTCGACGACGGCCACTATCCGCAAGATCCGCACTGTGGAAGACCAATGAGCGACCTGGCTTTTGCCGTACTGCGCACGCTGGCTGATGGCAAGTTCCATTCCGGCGAGGCGATGGCGCAGCAGCTGGGCTGTTCGCGCACGCTTGTGTGGCAGGCGGTACACCACCTGGAGAGCGAGTTTGGCCTGACGGTGTTCAGTGTGCGTGGCCAGGGCTACCGGCTGCCGCAGCCATTTGCCTTGCTGGATGTGGCGACTATCCGTGCGCAGCTGGACGACCATGCGGCCAACGTGTTTACGCTGGCGCTGGCCGAGCAGATTGACTCTTCCAACACCCAGCTGATGACCCGTGCTGCGCAAGGTGCACCGCACGGCCTGGTGCTGGCGGCCGAGCGCCAGACGGCAGGCCGCGGCCGTTTGGGGCGGCGCTGGCAAATGCGCCTGGGGGCGGGGTTGACGTTTTCCCTGCTATGGCGCTTTGAGCGGGGTTTGTCCGGCTTGGCAGGCTTGTCCCTGGCGGTGGGTGTGGCCATGGTGCGTGCCCTGTGTGAATTTGGCGCCCCGGTCAGCCTGAAGTGGCCCAATGATGTCTTGCTGGGTGGCCAGAAGCTGGCCGGTATCCTGATCGAACTATCCGGCGATGCCCTGGGCCCGGCCACGGTGGTGATTGGCATGGGCCTGAATGTGGCCCCGCCTGGCGAGGTAGACCAACCGGTAGCCTGCCTGGCGGACGCCGGCATCATGGTTGGCCGCAACGCGCTGATGGCAGCCTTGCTGAACCAGCTCGCCCAGGTGCTGAGCCAGTTTGACCGCGAGGGCTTTACGGCTTTTCGTGCAGAATGGCTGGACATGGCATCGTACCTGCAGCAGCCGGTACGGCTGACTTTCAGCCATGGCGAGCCAGTAGAGGGCGTGGCCACGGGGGTGGATGAAACCGGGGCTTTGCTGGTGGAAACACCTGATGGCGTACGGGTATTTCATGTGGGTGAAGTCAGCCTGAGGCCACAAGCGTGAAGCTGTTGGTCGATGCCGGCAATAGCCGGGTGAAGTGGGCGCTGTGGGATGGAACGGCGCTGTCCCCGGTGCAGGCGCTGCCTCATGCCGACTTGGGGCAGTTGGCCGCATATTGGCAAGATTTGGCAGTAGATGCTGTTTTGGCCGCCAATGTAGCCAGCAGCAGCGTGCGTGCTGCCATCACTGATGCTGCGCCTTTGCCAGTGCAATGGCAGCGGGCAGCGCCCGCAGCCCTGGGCGTGCGCAACCACTACCGGCAGGTGGCTGAGCAGGGGGCTGACCGCTGGTTGGCCGTATTGGGTGCCCGCCAGCTCTGCACGGGTGATGTGGTTATCGCCAGCGCGGGCACCGCCTTGACGATTGAGGTGCTGACTGCCGATGGCGATTATCTGGGTGGCGATATCCTGCCGGGCTACCGCCTGATGCTGCAGGTGCTGGCGCAAAACACTGCCCAGCTGGACCGTGTTGCTGGCCAGGTGTGTGACTTCCCCCAGGGTACGGAAGATGCGCTGGCGACCGGGGTGGTCGATGCACTGTGCGGGGCAGTAGAGCGGATGGTACGCAGGTTGGCCGCACAGCGGGGCCACGCCCCCCAAGTGTTGCTGACGGGCGGTGATGCGGCTTTGTTGCTCGCGCATCTCCCGTTTGATGCCCGTATCGTGGATAATCTTGTCATCTATGGTTTAGCAAACGTGGCGAA
>JAIXTB010000296.1 GCA_027484385.1 Neisseriaceae bacterium
GCGCGTCGGCCAGGCGCAGCAGGCGTGTGGCACGGGTGGCGGTATCGAGGTGGGCCCAGGCGTGCTGGGCACGGCGCAGGCTGGCTAGCTGGCTGGCCAGCTGCTCTTGGCTGCTGATGGGGCGGGTAAAGACGACTTCGCCGGTGGCGGGGTTACAGCTGGTGAAGGCGGTCATGGCAGGGCGTAGTAAAGGGGTTACATGACAGAAGCAGCCCACTGTAACAAATGCGGCCAACCCTGACCACGCTGCCGCAGCACGGGTAAGGTTGGCCGCACGGTGTGCAGAGCTTGTTGTTCAGGCGGGCTGCAGGTCCAGCGGTTTTTCGCCGGTCAAGAAATAGTGCATGGTTTCGCTGGCGCTGCGGATGGCGTCGCCAAACGGCAGCGGGTCGGCGCCGCGGAAGAACAGCCCCTTGCTGACTTCACCACGGAAGGCGGCGGCCAGTTTGAGGTCGATGCAGAACTGGCCCACCTTGGCCAGCCCGTCGCGCAGGCCGCAGACGGTCAGGCAGTTCAGCGCCTGGGTGCAGCGCGCCGGGTCGGCCTTGGCGTTGGCCTGCAGCTTGTCTTCGCGCTTCAGGTAGCTTTTCAGGAACGGGGTCAGCACGCCGCGTGCCGGCAGGCCGGCCACCGACATGAACTCGGCAATGTCGTCACGGCTGGCGCCAGCCAGTGTGCGCTTGAAGTTGATATGGGCGTCGCCGTCACTGGTCACGGCAAACGCGGTGCCGATCTGCACCGCACTGGCGCCGTACGTGTTCAGGTAAGTCTGCACTTTTTCGTGGCTGTTTACCCCGCCGGCCACAATCAGCGGCACGCGTTCGCGCTCCAGCCCCAGGTCTTTGAACAGCGCGAAGGTTTCTTCCAGCACGCGGGCAAAGTCAAACTTGGCATCGCCCACGTCGCTGATGCGGGCTGCGCCCAGGTGGCCGCCAGCGTGGTTGGGGTGCTCGATGACGATGGCGTCTGGCAGGCGCCCCTTTTTCATCCAGCGCTTGAGCACAATGCCGATACCGCGCGATTCGGACAGGATGGGAATCAGCGCCACGTCAGGATGGCTGGCGGTCATTTCCGGCAGGTCAAGCGGCAGGCCGGCGCCCATCACCACGGCGTGTGCGCCGGATTCGCAAGCCTGGCGCACCAGCGCGGCGTGGTTGTCTACCGCCTTCATCACGTTCACCGCCACCATGCCGTGGCCATCGGCGCGCTGCAGGGCGCCTTTTATCTCGCGGTCCAGCGCAATCAGGTTCAGGCGGTTAATGCCTTCCTGGCCCTGCTGGTTGGCCGCATCGGCCATCAGGTCGTCGTGCAGGTGGCGCAGGTCTACGCTGGCCACGGTACCCAGGCCGCCGGCACGGGCCACGGCGCCGGCCAGCTGTTTGGCCGAGATACCCACGCCCATGCCCCCTTGTACGATAGGCAGGAGTTCACGACCACGGATAACGAGGGGGGAGAAAAGGGAGCGGGGCATGCGTGCTTTCAACAGAAATAGAGTAGGCGCACGATTGTGATAAGCGTAAAAAAGCCGTGCGTTGACGTGGGTCAAGCACGGCCGGATAGGGCAATGTCCTGTCTGGGGCCTGCGCCGCAGCAAGAAATAGTGTTAGCAGGCCCTCATCAGGCCGTCAGGCCTTTCTGGATGCCCAGCACAATGGCGTGGGTACGGTTATTGGCCTCCAGCTTGCGGATGATGTTGGCCGCATGGAACTTCACCGTACGCTCGCTGATGTCCAGGATGGTGGCAATTTCCCAGTTGGTCTTGCCGCGCATCATCCAGTGGAAAATGTCTTTTTCGCGGTGCGATAGCGGGTTGCTGCCACTGCTTGCCGGTGCCAGACGCTGCAGGGTGGGGTGCAGGTGTGGCAGCAGGCCGCCCAGCATGCGCAGGGTGGCGGCGTCGTCGGCCTGGCGCGGCTGCACGTACAGCAGCGTGGCCTGGCCATCACGCTGCATGGCAAAGCAGGCGGTAGCGGGGCTGGTATGCGCCAGCCAGGTAAATTGCACCTGGCTACCGATATCGGCTGGCAGGCGCTGCCAGTCGTGGCTATGGCAGGCAGCGGGTTGGCCTAGCGTGCGCGGGGGGGCGGTCCAGCCTTGTGGTGTGGCTGAGCCATGAATAATCCATAGGGCAGCTACCGCGTGGTCGCTGCCTAGCGTGTGCAGGAAGGTGTGAAGTTCTCTCTCGTCTGCCATCTGCGGGAGGCTGTGAATCCACTCGAGCAGCTGGCAGAGCTGAGTGTGTGACAGACCCGCGGAGATTGAGCCAGAAGCAAAAGGTATCCCTTTCGACATGCTGTTCCCCTGTTATGTTTTATGTATTGAACGCTTATCTTAACCAAGGGTCGAAGCTGTCCCAAGGTTTCTTCACTTAGGCATGAGTAAAGCTGATGGGTGCTATCTGGCTGGGTATTGCCGTCACAGAAAACCGGCCTTTGCGCCCCTGGTGCTTGTTGCAAAAGCGCATCATTTTGAAAACTGGCTGTTTGGACGGGGAGACACTGGCCTAATGGCGAGTCACTGTGGGCATTGCCACGTGATAGGAAGTCATTTGACAGGAAACACGAAAATATCTTTAAGTGAATCTGGTTTTGTCCTATTATTTGTCAGCGAAACTGTCAATTTTGCCAAGCTTTACCCCAAGGCCATTTTTAAATAGGGTGTTTTACCCCACCCGCCATATGTCATCTGCGAGATCGCCCAATGGATACATTAAAAGCGCTAATGGTCTTCATGACCACTGCTGAGAACGGCAGCTTTTCCGATGCTGCTCGCAAGCTGGGCGTCTCGCCAGCTGCCGTCAGCCAGAGCATTGCCCGCCTGGAGCAAGAGCTGGAAGTACGCTTGTTCAACCGCACTACCCGCCAGCTGACACTCACCGAAGACGGCCGCCGCTTCTATGCTCAGTGCCGCGGTCCGGTAAATAACCTGGATTCCGCCATCAACCAGCTGAAAGCCAGCCGCGACGAACCCGCCGGCCACCTGCGTATCAGCTTGCCCAATGCCTTTGGCCGCCGCTTCATCCTGCCGCTGATGGAAGAATTCTGCCAGCGCTACCCGAAGATCCGTGTGTTCTTTGGTATGGACGATCACTTTAGCGACTTGATAGAAGACGGTTACGATGTGGGCGTACGTGTCGGCATGATGCCGGACAGCCGTATGGTGGCACGTCATCTGGCGCATATTCCGCAGTATGTGGTGGCTTCGCCGGAATACTGGGCCGAGCACGGCAAACCGCGTAGCCCGGAAGAGCTGTCGGCGCACGACTGTATCAATTTCCAGTTCCCGACCTCGGGCCGGCTGTACAAGTGGGAATTCGAGCGTAACGGCGAGCGTATCCCGCTGGAAGTCACCGGTACCTACACCGTTAACGATGTGGATTCGGTAGTAGAAATGGCCCGCCTGGGCCTGGGCGTGGCGCAGTTGCCTGGCCACGAAGTGCTGGCCGATGTACGTGCCGGCCGCCTGCAGGCCGTGCTGACCGACTACGTGTCGATGGAGCGCTCCATTTATATCTGCTTCCCGCACCGCGACCATATTGCGCCGCGTACTCGCGTGTTTGTGGATTTCGCGGTGGAAAAACTGCTGGACCACCCGGACATTATCGCCGACCTGCCGGGCGTGGACCTGTCTGCCAAGCGCGAAGCACTGCGCATGCACCTGGGCCTGTAAACCTGCTGCATTGTCGCCAACCGCCCGGCTTGCCGGGCTTTTTTGCGACATTGGCGTTTAACATATTAGACAAAGCACAGGCGGTTGCGCATAATCCAGCCATAAACCCGCGCCTGTTGGCCGCAAGTGTTTAAAAAATGGATGGGATACATCATGAGTCAGCGCATCGAACACACTAATTCCTACTACGCCTATTCTGCCAACCCTAGCCCCGAGCGCCCGGCGCTGGCGGGTAGCGTGCGGGCAGATGTCTGCGTGATTGGCGCCGGCTACACCGGTATCTCTACCGCACTGCACCTGGCGGAAGCCGGCTTTAGCGTGGTGGTGCTGGAAAGCGCCCGCGTGGGCTGGGGCGCATCGGGCCGCAACGGTGGCCAGATCGTTAACAGCTACAGCCGTGATATGGATGTGATCGAGGCGCGTCATGGCAAGGAAGCCGCCAAGCGCCTGGGCGCCATGGCCTTTGAAGGCGGCAAGATCATCCGCGAGCGTATTGCCAAGTACAACATCCAGTGCGACCTGAAAGACGGTAACGTCTTTGCAGCCTTTACCCAGAAGCAGCTGGACGAGCTGGACGCCAAGCGCCGCCTGTGGGAAAGCTTCGGCCACACCGGCATCCAGATGATCGACAAAGCCGGCATGCAGCGCATTGTGAACTCCAACGAGTACGTGGGGGCACTGCTGGATAACTGGGGCGGCCACATCCACCCGCTGAACCTGGCGCTGGGCGAAGCCGCCGCGTTTGAGTCGCTGGGCGGCCGTATCTACGAGCAATCCGCCGTTACCGACGTGGTACGCGGCCAACCTGCCGTGGTGAAAACCGCCGCTGGCCAGGTTACTGCCGATTTCGTGGTGGTGGCCGGTAACGCTTACTTGGGCAACCTGATTCCGGTGCTGGCCGAGAAAACCCTGCCGTGCGGCACGCAGGTCGTTACCACCGAGCGCCTGTCGCCCGAGCTGGCGCGCAGCCTGCTGCCTGGCGACAACTGCGTGGAAGACTGCAACTTCCTGCTGGATTACTACCGCCTCACCGGCGACAACCGCCTGCTATACGGCGGCGGCACGGTATACGGCGCGCGCGACCCGGGCGAGATCGAAAGCCTGGTACGCCCGAAAATGCTGAAAACCTTCCCGCAGCTGAAAGACGTGAAAATCGAATTCGGCTGGACCGGTAACTTCTCGCTCACGCTCACGCGCCTGCCACAGGCTGGCCGTATCGACAGCAACATTTACTACTCGCAAGGCTGCAGCGGCCACGGCGTTACCTATACCCACCTGGCCGGCCGCATCATGGCCGAAGCCATTCGTGGCCAGAGCGAGCGCTTTGATGCCTTTGCCAGCCTGCCGCATTACCCGTTTCCGGGCGGCCGCCTGTTCCGCGTGCCCATGCTCACGCTGGGCGCCTGGTGGTACGGCATGCGCGACAAGCTGGGCCTGTAATACAGGCAGGTGCCGTGCACCTGCCTGACGCTCTGTCCATCCTGGGCTGGCCTTGTGCCAGCCGTTTTTTTGCGTGTAACGCCAGGCGGGCTAGCGTTTTTCTTTCGGGCCGGACCAGTTGGGGGCGGCGGTCTGGATACCAGGCAGCTGTAGCAGTTGGCTGGTTACCTTCAATGCAGCCTCGCCCGGTGCGGTTTGTACCAGCCAGTAACCGTTTACCGCACTGGCTTGCACACTCAGCCCTTGCTGTTTTGCCCACGCGGCGAGCGCCGCCTCGTCCTGGGTACGGACGACCACGCCGCCCACCGGCAGTAGCCATGGGCCTTTGTTGGTTTTGCCCTCGCGCAAGACCGGTAGCAGGTCGGGCTGCCTGGCCGCCAGCTGGCGGCTTCGTGCGGTGTCGGTGCGGTAGAAGCGGACGCCCTTATCTTGCTTGCTCACCGTCAGGCCATTGGCTGCAGTCGTGGTGGTGCTGGCGCGGGTATCGGGGTCGATGATGGCGTGACGGGTAATGCCGTTTTCCAGCCAACGGAAGGTTTGTCCGGCGGCTAGCAATGGCCCGGCAAGGCCCAGCAGCAGGGCGGCAAGAATAAACTTTTTCATGTGATGCATCTCCTGGTAATCAGAAACCGCGTAGCACCAGCTGGCTGCCTGCGAGATTGTCGCTGGCCAGCATGCCGCTAATTTTCAAGGTCCATTGGCCAGCCGGGTTTTCCCCCATATGGCGTACGCTGTGAAATGCCCAGTCGCTATAGGTCTTGCTGCAACTGTTCACGAGGAAGTCACCTTGCGCATTTTTGGCCAGGCAGGTGTGCGGCGTGGCCAATATGCTGGTGCGCGCATTCGGGCTATCCAGCTGGATGGCCAGCTGCTCGGCCGGGTTGGGATTACCAGGCTGGTTAAGCTGCAGGCTCAGGTCTGCGCTTTCCAGTTTGCTGATGGTGCAGTTGCCGCTGCTGGCGGCCAGTTGCAGCTGGCCGTTGTTGTCCGGGCTTTGCGTGCTGCTGGCTAATGTCAGTGTGCAGGTTTTCATTGCCGGCAAGCCGGTATGGATTTTGGCCATGGCCACGGCCGCATTGGCATCAATCAGCCCGAATCCTGCTTTGTGGCTGTAAACACCGTGGCCAATGGCCGAGGCGCCGGTCTCGGTAGCATTGCTTACGCTACGGGCGGTGCTGGCCAGGATCCAGCGGATGTCGCGCCAGGATAAGGACGGGTTGGCCTGCAACATCAGCGCGACTACCCCGGCGGCAATGGGGGTGGCGCCGGATGTGCCGCCAAAGTCCGGGCGGTAGTTAGGGAACAACCAGTTTTGGCCGCGATAGAGGCTGTTCAGCTTGGCCAGGCTGACGGTGGTGGTGTAAAGCCCGGGCAGGGTGGAACCGGTGCTGTCGGACGGCGCGCTTGCCAGCACATTGGCGCCGGGCTCGCTGTACTCGGAGGGTGTGCCATTGGCCTGCACCGCAGCAATGTTCAGGGCGTACGGGGTATTGTTGAAGCTGTCGTAGCTGGAGCGCTGGCCGGTTTGCAGCACGCTGCCATCCGACTGGAACTGCGTGGCACCATTGCCTGCGGCAAACAGGTAGACAATGCCTTTGCCGCCGCGCTCTGTGGTGGCGCCCTGCTCGATGGCTGCCTTGGCCAAAGGGCCGCTGTAACCCAGCTCGTTATCGCTATCGGGGTTGCCCCAGCTGTTGTTACTGATGGCAATCATGCCCTTGCCGTGCAGCAGGGCCGTGGCGTCGTTGCTGTCTGCGCTATTGGCGGCCAGCAGATTCACCCCCAGCAGCTTGGCGCCATACGCTACGCCCCGGCCGCCCAAGGTATTCGCCACCGCGGCTATCAAGCCTCCTACGCTGGTACCGTGGTCGTCGCTAGCATTCACCGGTGTGGGGTCCGTGCTGGCTTTGCCATTGCTGGCCATGTTCAGCGAGCTGCCTTGCAGGGTATTCAGAACCAGGTCTTCATGGTTGATGTCCAGGCCATCGTCGATGACGGCCACGTTTATCCCGCTGCCGTCCAGCCCGGCCTGCCAGACTGGCTGCATATTGATATCCACCCCGGCGGTGCCGCCTTCTTGTCCGGTATTCTTCAGGTGCCATTGTCTGGCAAATAGCGGGTCGTTGATGGTGCTGGCGCTACTGGTACCGGACGCTGTGCTGCCGCTTGTACTGCCTGATGCGTTGCTGCCCCCCGTATTGGCAGTGTTCGCCGTCGTTGTGCCACCGCCCCCGCCACCGCCGCAGGCGGTCAACAGTACGGCAGTGGCCAGTGTGATGATGTGTCTGGTTTGCATGCTGCCCCCTTATCCCTTGTCATGACCAAAACTGTCTTGTAATGGTCACGCTGGCCAGGCAACAGGGCAGGGTTTTATCGCGATGCAAAAAATACCGCGACGGCAGGTTTTTCGTTAGATAAATCGCCACACCCCCGCGAGCGGGCCTGCCAGGTACAGGCAGGGCAGGCCGCCAGCATCGCGTGCCAGGTGCTGCCTAGAACGGCCACACCAGCTTGGTTTTGGCTACCGCAATCATGTATATCGGCATGGCCACGGCGGCGGCCAGCACCACCGCGCGCAGGGGCGAGCCGTGCAGTTTTTTCAGGCCGATGGTGCCCAGCGCGATATACGCTAGCAGCGCGGCGATTTTGGCCGCCAGCCAGGGCTGGTTATGCGGCGACAGGCCGGCCATTACCGCCAGCGTGATGGCGGCGGCCAGCAAGCCGGTGTCGATCACGTGTGGCGCTATTTTCAGCGCACGCGCCTGCAGCAGGGCCGGGCGGGTATAAGACAGTACGGCGCGGGCAGCAAACAGGGTGACAGACAGATACGCCAGCCCGGCGTGCGCGTGTTTCAGAACCTGATAATCCATGGTGAAGCCTCAATGTAGATAAATGTCATGCGGCGCGATCATACCGCTTTGTACCGCAGGCAGAATGCTAAACTGCCGGGGTCGATGACCACGCCATAGCCTGCGCCATGCCGCTGAACCTGTATCAATCCAACCGCCTGGAAGCCCTGGGCATTCTGTACAGCCATCTCACAGACAGCCCGCTGGCCGATGCGTTCGCGCCGGAAGTCATCATGGTGCAAAGCCGGGGCATGGGGCGCTGGCTCACGCTGAACCTGGCGCAGCAGCGCGGCCTGGCGGCCAACCTGGAATTCGTGCTGCCGGCCGGTTTTGGCTGGCGGCTGATGCAGGCCGTGCTGCCCGAGCTGCCGCCCAAATCTGCCTTTGCCCCCGACGTGCTGTGCTGGCGCCTGATGGACGTGCTGCCCACGCTGGCTGGCGAGCCGTTTACCCCGCTGCAGCGCTATCTGCAGGGCGGCCCGCTGGCGTGCTTCGAGCTGGCCGGCAAGATTGCCGATATCTACGACCAATACCTGGTGTTCCGCCCCGACTGGATACGTGCCTGGGAAGCTAGCCGCCTGCTGGGGCTTGGCGAGGACGAAGCCTGGCAGGCCGCGCTGTGGCAAAGGTTGGCCGCCGAGGTGCCCGGCCGCCACCGTGTGATGATGCTGGACGACTTCTTTGCCCGCTTGCGCAGCGAGCACCTGCCGCAGCGCGTGTCGGTGTTCGGCATTGCTACGCTGGCACCCATGTACCTGGCGCTGCTGCAGCGCATGGCCGAGCTCACCGAGGTGAATGTGTTCCTGCTCAACCCCAGCGAAGCCTACTGGGGCGACCTGCAAGCCCGCAGCCGCCAGGCAACGCTGTTTGGCGACGACGCCAGCGCCGGCGGCCACCCGCTACTGGCGTCGCTGGGCCAGCAGGGGCGCGACTTTTTCGACGAGCTGGCCGGTGGCATCGCGCAGCCCATGTCGGCCTTCATGGCGCCGGACGGCCACAGCCTGCTGGCGCGCCTGCAGCACGACATCCTCACGCTCACCCCTCCTGCGGCCAACGTGGCACCCTACAGCGCGGGCGATGCGTCTATCCGCTGCCATATCGCCCACAGCCCCATGCGCGAGCTGGAGGTGCTGAAAGATCAGCTGCTGGCCATGCTGGCCGCCGACCCCACGCTCACCCCGGCCGATATCGCCGTGCTCACCCCCGATATCAACGCCTACGCGCCGTACATCGACGCCGTATTCGGCTACCGCAGCGACGCGCCGTCCATCCCCTACAGCATTGCCGACCGCCGCCTGGCGCGCGAGGTGCCGCTGTTGGCCACCTTTGGCGCCGTGCTGCAGCTGGCCGACTCGCGCTTTGCCGCCAGCGACGTACTGGCCCTGCTGGACTGCCCGGCGCTGCTGGCGCGTTTTGGCCTGGCCGACGACGACGTCAGCCTGCTGGCGCAATGGGTGCGCCAGGCCGGCATACGCTGGGGGCGCGACGCCGCGCACAAAGCCCAGCTCGGCCTGCCCGCCGAGCCCACGCACACCTGGCGCTGGGGGCTGGACCGCCTGCTGCTGGGCACCATGCTGCCCGCCAGCCTGGCCGGCGATGGTGCGCCGCTGTTTGCCGGCCTGCTGCCCGATAGCGCCGCCCAGGGCCAGGCCGCCGACAAGCTCGCCAGCCTGGCTAGCCTGTACGACGTGCTGGCAGGGTTGGCCGCAGACTGGGCGCAGCCCGCCAGCATGACCGGCTGGGCCCAGCGCCTGCGCGACGCCGCCGCGCAACTGTTTCTGGTCGACGAAGCCGACGAAGCCGCGCTGCAGCTGCTGCACGGCATTGCCGACACCCTCACCGCCGACGCCGCACTGGCGCAGTTTGACGGCGTACTGCCGCTGGCTGTGATTCGCGACGCCGTGCTGCGCCAGCTGGACATGTCGTCCAGCGGCGGCTTCCTTACCGGCGGGCTTACCTTCTGCGCCATGGTGCCGATGCGCTCCATCCCGTTCCGCGTGCTGTGCCTGGTGGGCATGAACGACGGCGCCTACCCGCGCGATGAGCGCCCGGTCAGTTTCGACCTGGTAGCGCGCAACCCGCGCCGTGGCGACCGCTCGCGCCGCTTCGACGACCGCTACCTGTTTCTGGAAGCCATCCTGTCTGCCCGCGACGCGCTGTACCTGAGCTGGGTGGGCCGCAGCGTGCGCAGCGACGAGCCATTACCGCCGTCGCCGCTGGTGGCCGAGCTGCTGGACACCCTGGCCAGCATGTGTGGCGGTGATATCGCGCCGGCCATCACCACCCGCCACCCGCTGCAGCCCTTCAGCCGCCGCAGCTACGACGGCAGCCTGCCCAGCTATGAGCCGCTGTGGGCCGCTGCCCTGGCGCAGCCGGCCGCCGCTGCGCAGCCCTTTGCCACCACGCTGCCCGCTGTGTCACCGCCGGTGGTGCTGCTGGCCGATTTCCTGCGCTTCTGGCGCAACCCGGTACGTGCCTGGCTGGCCGACCGCCTGGGCCTGAAGCTGGCGCGCCACGCCGACGAGCTGCCGGTGCGCGAACCGTTTGCCATCGACCGCGACAGCCGCAGTGATATTCGCGACACCCTGGTCGGCAGCCTGCTGGCCGGCAAGCCGCTACGCCACGCCGAAGCCCGCCTGGCCGGGCAGGGCCTGCTGCCCGATGCCGCGCTGGGCGACGCCTGCCTGGTGCAAGAACGCGCCGCCAGCGCCCGCTTTGCCGCGCGCCTGCCGTCCAGCCTGCTGGCCGACACCCTGCCGCCGCAGCCGGTACGGCTACAGCTGGGCGGGGTGATGCTCAGCGGCGAGCTGGCCGGCTTGCGCCCCGAAGGCCTGCTGCGCGTGGTACCGCGCAAAGCCTACGCCACCGAGTTCATTACCCTGTGGCTGGAACACCTGGTGAGGTTGGCCGCCGGCCTGCCCGGCATCGCCACCGACAGCGTGCTGTACGCCGACGACGGCGTACACCGCCTGTGTGCCAATAGCCGCGACGGTCAGCCGCTGGACGCCCACGCGCTGCTGGCAGCGTGGATGGCGCGCTACCTGCAGGGCCAAAGCCAGCCGCTGCCGTTCTTTGCCCGCACCTCGCTGGCCTACGCCCGCGCCGAGCCCGGCAAGCAAATGGGCGCCGCGCAAAACGAGTGGTCGCCCGACTTCACCGGCCTGGGCCGCACCCCGCAGCGCGACGACGCAGCCAACCTGCTGGCCTTCCGCCACCTGGAGCCGCTGTCCGACCCGCTGTTCGCGCAGCTGGCCGATACGCTGCTGGCGCCGCTGGTGGGGGCGCTACTGCTGGAAAAAGATTAAAAGCTTTCTTAGCCACGAACCCCACGAAAAGACACGAAAGCAGTCAGTGAGATGAGTGTTATCAGGCAGTTTTTCGTGTTGGTTCGTGGTTTTCGTGGCAAAAACAGCCTTTGATTTTCTGACGCTCGCCGCAAAATTTTATTGAAATCCCTTTACGGTCGCCCCGCATGCAAGCCCTAGACGCCCTGAACTGCCCGCTGTCGGGCATCAACCTGATCGAAGCCTCGGCCGGTACCGGCAAGACCTGGACCATTGCCGCGCTGTACACGCGCCTGCTGCTGGAGGACGCGCCGGACGGCACGCCGCCGCCCACGCTGGACCGCCTGCTGGTGGTGACCTACACCAAGGCCGCCACGGCTGAACTGCGCGAGCGCCTGCGCCGCCGCCTGGTGGAGCTGCAGCAGGTGCTCGATGGCGGCGCGACGGGCGACCCGTTCTTGCAGGCCATGGCGCACAGGTTGGCCGCAGGCGACATGCCGCTGGCGCAGCAGCGCCTGCGGGCGGCCATCAACGATTTTGACGCGGCGGCCATCTACACCATTCACGGTTTTTGCCAGCGTGTGCTTACCGACGCCGCCTTCGACAGCGGCCAGACCTTTGCTGCCGAGCTGGCCACCGACAACCACGCCGACCTGCAGCAGCTGGCCGACGATTTCTGGCGCACGCACATCGTGGCGCAGCCCGCGCTGGCGCAGGTGTTGGCCGAAAACGGCGACACGCCGGACGCCTGGCTGGCCGAGGTGCGGCCGTATCTGTCCAAACCCTATCTGCGCACCCCATGCATAGACAGCGCTGCACTGTTGGCCGCCCGCGAAACCGCCGCCGCCGCCTGGGCACCGCTGCAGGCCGATAGCACCACGCTGGCCGAAGGCTGCGCGCTAGTGTTGGCCGCAGAGGGGCTGAAGCAGACCAGCTACAAGCCGGCGCAGTGCCAGCGCTATGTGCGCCTGCTGCAGATGCTGGCCGCCGACGCCAGCCTGCCGCAGCTATCGTCCACCCAGGCCAAAGACTTGGCGCGCCTGGGGCAAAGCCAGCTGGACAAGGGCGTGAACAAAGGCCACAGCGCGCCGCAGCACCGGCTGTTTGCGCTGGTAGATGGCTGGCTGGCCGCGTGGGACAGCTACAGCCGCCAGTTGGCGCAGAATATCGCCGGGCTCAAGCTGGCCATGATCGCGTGGATAGACCAGCACGCTGTGGCGCAGCGCCGCGCCACGCGCAGCCGTGGCTTTGACGACCTGCTCACCGACCTGGCCACGGCGCTGGACGACCCCGAGCACGGTGCACGGTTGGCCGCACGCATTGCCGCCGACTTTGCCATCGCGCTGATCGACGAATTCCAGGATACCGACCCGCTGCAGTACCGCATCTTCCGCCGCGCCTTTGTGCAGCAGGCGCGGCCGGTGTTCATGGTGGGCGACCCCAAGCAGGCCATTTACAGCTTTCGCGGCGCCGACATTTTTGCCTACCTGAGCGCGCGCGACGACGCCCCGGCCGACAAGCAATACACCCTGCTGACCAACCGCCGCAGCCAGCCGCCGCTGGTGGCGGCAGTGAGCCAGCTGTTCGACCGGCCGCAGCCGTTTCTGCTGGACGCCATCGACTACCCGCAGGTCGACGCCGCGCCCAGCGGCGGCAGCACCCTGCACGTGTCCGACGACGACGGCGCGCTCACCATGCTGGCCTTTCCCGCCAGCGATAGCGATAAAGGCGTGAACAAGGCCGAGGCCACGCAATACGCCGCCGAGGCCACCGCGCACGAAATCGCCCGCCTGTTGGCGCTGGCACGTCAGGACAAGGCGCAGCTGGAAAAGGGCGGCCGCCGCCGCCCGCTGGCTGGTGGCGATATGGCCGTGCTGGTGGCCACCCACCGTCAGGGCGACGCCGTGCGCGATGCCCTGGCCGCACGCGGCGTCAAGGCGGTAGCGCTGACGCAGGAAAGCGTGTTTGCCAGCCACGAGGCCGGCGAGCTGCTGGCGCTGCTGCGCGCCTGGGCCGAGCCCGCGTCCGAAACGCGGCTGAAAGTGCTGTGCGCCACTACACTGCTGGGGCTGGACGCGGCGCAGCTGTTGCAGTTGGCCGAGGACGAGGCGGCGTGGGAAGCACGGCTGGTGGCCAACCACGACGACCACAAGCAGTGGCAACAGCGCGGCTTCATGGCCGCCTGGCGTGGCTTCATGGCGCGCGAGGGTGTGGCGGCGCGCCTGCTGCCGCTGCCGGACGGCGAGCGCCGCCTGACCAACCTGGGCCACCTGGCCGAGCTGCTGCAGCAGGAAGCCGAGCGCATCGCCGGCCAGGCCCCGCTGCTGGCGTGGTTCGAGGCCGCCGTGGCCAGCCCGCCCGCTGGCGAGGAGGCGCTGCTGCGGCTGGAAAGCGACGCCGAGCTGGTGAAGATCGTCACCATTCACACCTCGAAAGGCCTGCAGTACCCGCTGGTGTTCTGCCCCTTCCTGTGGGATGGCGCGCTGGAGCGGCGCGATACCACCTTCTGGCGCTACCGCGACGGTGGCGAGTCGTGGCTGGCCCCCGGCGAGCTGGTAAGCGACGCCGCGCGCGACGCTGCCCGCAGCGAGATCCTGGCCGAAAAACTGCGCCTGCTGTACGTGGCGCTCACCCGCGCCGAGCACCGCCAGTACATAGTGTGGGGCCATGTGCAAAAGATGCAGACCGCCGCGTTATCGTGGCTGCTGCACGGGCGGCATGCGGCCAACCTGGCCAGCCTGGAAGACACGCCGCTGTCCGACGCCGCCATCAGCGCCGACCTGGCCGCCTACGCCCGCAGCCAGCCCGGCGCGGTGCACTGCCGCAGCGTGAACGTGGCCATGAACACGCTGCCCGCGCTGCAGGCCGACAGCTTTACCCCGCAGCTGGCCACGGTCAGCCGCCGCCTGCGCACGCCGTGGTGGGTAAGCAGCTTCAGCAGCCTGACCCGCCACCTGCACGGTGGCGGCGCGGCACAGGCTGGCGAGGCGCCGGACCACGACCACGGCCCGCTGCAGGACGTGGCCGCGGTCGAGCAGCTGGCTGACCGTTTTGCCTTCCCGCGTGGCGCCCGCGCCGGTACCTGCTTGCACGATATGTTCGAGCGGGTGGACTTTACCCGGCCGCAGGGTTGGCCGCAGGTGGTGGCCGAGGCGCTGCAGCGCCATGGCTTTGACGCGCAGTGGCA
>JAIXTB010000217.1 GCA_027484385.1 Neisseriaceae bacterium
ATTTTGTATCTGGCGCTGCAAATGGTGGCGCTGGACGCCCAGATAGACCGGCAGCGTACGCGCGAGTACGACCTTAGCCACACCGACGCGCTAACCGGCCTGCCCAACCGCAAGGCGCTGGGTGTGTATCTGGCGGACTTGCACGCGTCGGGGGTACGCAGTGTCGGCTGCCTGGCGGTGCTGGAGCTCAGCAATCTGCGCGATTTTTTGCTGCGCTATGGCTTGCAGAACGGCAGCCGGCTGTGGGGCAGGGTGAACGACATAGAACACGCCATGCCAGTGATGCAGGCTATCCGCCGCTACCAGCCGCGGGTGTTCCAGTATGGTGATTTTTCGCTGGCTATCGTGCTGCGTGGCGCGCACTTGGCCGACCTGGAGCACAGTGGCGAAGTCGAAGCCTTTTTGCAGCAGCTGTCACAAGACATGTCTGCCGACTGGCACAGCTTCAGCCCGCTCTTCCGCTGCGCGGTGGTGGAGCTGGACAACGACTACCAGCAGGGCGAGGACGGCTTGCCGTACCGCAATATCACCCTGGCGCTGAATGCACACGATGCGGGGGTGGCGTATTTCAACGACCTGCTGCGCCGCGATGCGGTGCTGGACGGCTATATCGAGTTGGCACTGGATGCCTGGCTGGCAGATCCGGCCAGCATGCCGCTGGCCTACCAGCCCAAGGTCAGGCTGCAGGATGGGCAGCTGGCGGGGGGCGAGGCGCTATTGCGCCTGCACGATGCTTTTGGCCAGCCGGTAGCTGCCATGCGCGCCATCTCCCTGTTTCGCCAGCGCGGGCGTCTGGCCGAATTCGAGTGGGTATCTCTCTGTGCCGTGGTAGGGGTCTTGCCGCAGGTATTGTCGCGCTTTCCGGGCTGCTGCATTTCGGTCAATGTGTCTGCCGAGTCGCTGTGCAAGGCTGATTTTGGCCTGCAGGTGAATATGCTGTTGCAGCAGCAGAATGTGCCCGGCAGTGCGCTGTGTCTGGAGGTAGTAGAGTGGACCGACGTGCTGCAGATGCCACAGGTAGAGCAAAACATGGCCCTGCTGGCGCAGGCCGGCGTGTGTTTGTCGCTGGATGATTTTGGTGTGGGTTATTCCACCCTGATGCTGCTGACGCAGTTTGCCTTTGCCGAGGTCAAGCTGGAGCAGTCGCTGATTGCCACCATCGACAACCGCAAATCGCGCAGCTTCATTGCCCTGGCGGTAGAGGTCGCACACCGTAGCGGTGCGCGGGTGGTAGCCGAGGGCACCGAGACCCGGCACGATCTGGCGCGCGTGCGCGAGCTGGGTGTCGACCTGGCGCAAGGTTACCTGTTTTCCCCCGCTATGCCACTACAGCAGTTTTTACACTTTCCCCTGTATCAGCAGCTAGCCCATATCGACGCCTGAGCTGGGTTGTCATACCGTGTGCGTCGCCAGCCAGGCGCGTTTTTGTGCTGCGCTCATGGCTTTTACCGCGTGTTCTGCGGCCAACGCCTCCCCTTTGCTGGCAAAAGCCAGCACCAGTGCAATGCGTTCCGGTGGGAAGCTGCGCGTGTAGCGCGCGCCCTTGCCGGCAGCGTGCGCCGCATAGCGCTTGTCGACATCCGTGGTAATGCCGGTGTACAGGCTGCCGCCGCGGCAGTGCAACAGGTACAGGTACCACGGGCGGCCAGGGTTGGCCGCAGCCTCCCCGCTGCTCACGCCAGCGCCTGCGCCAGGTCGGCGATGATATCGCGCACGTCTTCTATCCCTACCGAACAGCGTACCAGCCCGCCCGGAATGCCCAGCGCCACGCGTTCGGCTTCGCTGCATTCCACATGACTGGTGGTGCTGGGGATGCCCAGCAGGGTGTCTACCGAGCCCAGCGTAGCGGCACGGATCAGCAGTTGGCAGCGCGGCAGCATGGCCTGTACGGCGGCAAAACCACCGGCTAGCTCGAAGCTCAGCACGCCGCCAAAGCCCTGCATCTGGCTGGCCGCCAGCGCGTGTTGCGGGTGGCTGGGCAAGCCGGGGTAGTTCACCTGCGCTACTGCCGGGTGGGTGTGCAGCCACTGCGCCAGCGCCAGCGCGTTGGCGTTGTGCTGGCGCATGCGTAGCGCCAGTGTCTTGATGCCGCGCAGGATCAGAAACGCGCTCATCGGGTCCAGGCAGGCGCCGTGGATCTCGCGGTAGTGGCGCAGCTTGTCGGTGAGCGCGCGGCTGCCGCAGGCGATGCCGCCCATGGCGTCGGCGTGGCCGCCCAGAAACTTGGTGGCGCTATGCAGCACCAGGTCGGCACCCAGTGTGAGCGGCTGCTGGTTCACCGGCGTGGCAAACGTATTGTCGATCACCACCACTGCCCCCGCCGCGTGGCCGGCGGCGGCCAGCTGGCGGATGTTCTGCACTTTCAGCATCGGGTTGGTGGGCGATTCCAGATAGAGCAGGTCGCAGCCCTGCGCCATGGCGGCGGCAAAGGCCTCGGCGTCGGTGGTATCGCACAGCGTCACCTGTACGCCCCAATGCGGCAGTGTGTGTTGAAACAGGTAATGGCTGCCGCCGTAGGTGTCCTTGCCGGCTACAACGCGCGCGCCGGGGTGCAGCAGCGCCAGCAGGGTGCTGCTGATGGCGGCCATGCCGCTGCTAAAGGCTACTGCAGCCTCGGCGCCTTCCAGTGCGGCCAACCTGGCTTCCAGCGCCAGCGTGGCCGGCTGTGCGGTATTGCGGCTGTACAGCGGGCCCGGCGCGTCACCACGGGCCACCTGTTCCCAGCTGGCCACATCGGGGTAGCCGTGGGCAATGGCAAACTCCACCGGTACGGCAAGCGCGTCGTGCGGGCGGAACGGGTCTTCGCCAGCGCGGACGGCCAGCGTATCAGGGTGCAGGGTGGGGCGGGTCATGGCAGCTCCGGGCGCAAACATGGCGGCATGCTGCGTGGCTGGTGGCGGCACTGTCAAGCCCGCTCTGGCGAGTTTGATAGGCAAGACAAAACCTGTTGGCAGCGCAAACAGGCTTGGTCTTGCAAACGGGCGGGCTGCGGATTCAACGGCGCATGTGGCCTGGCCCGGTATAACCGGACCGCGACGGTGCCTGCCGCCGCCAGCCCGCGCCGCGTGTCAGCGCTGGTAGGTGGCGGTGAAGCTGGCCTTGCCCAGGCCGTTGGCCCACAGCATATAGCCCACCAGTGCCGGGCTGGCGTCGGCTGGCAAATCCAGGCGCGGCACTTTCAGCGCGTGCACGGTAAAGATATAGCGGTGCTTGCCGTGGCCAGGCGGCGGGCAGGCACCGCCAAAGCCGGGCTGACCAAAGTCGGTGCGTCTTTGTAGGGTACCGGGCTGTAGCAGAGTGGCGTCGTTACCGGCACTGGCCGGCAGGCCCTGGGTGGTGGCGGGCAGGTTGAAAACCAGCCAGTGCCACCAGCCGCTGCCGGTGGGCGCGTCCGGGTCGTACACGGTAACGGCGTAGCTTTGCGTGCCGGCCGGCGCATTTTTCCACGCCAGCGCGGGGGACACATTACCGCCGTCGCAGCCAAAGCCGTTGAACTCTTGGGCCTTGCTCATGGCCTGGCCGTCGCGCAGCTGCGGGCTGCTCAGGTCAAAGGCCGTGGCAGGCAGGCTGGCGCAGGCCAGCAGGGTGGTAAGCAGCAGGGTTTTCATCAGGTGTCTCCAGGTAGGGAATAGCCTGGCCAGTGTGGCAGCCCTGCAGGGGGCTGGCGCGCCGGTGGGCACCACGGGCTGTGCCGAAACGCTCAAGTTGCTCAGGCCGCCACATCGCGCTGCTGGCGCAGCTGGCTGGGGGTCACGCCAAAGCGCTGGCGGAAGGCAGCAGTAAAACGCGATGGCGACAGATAACCACAGGCCGCAGCGACGTCTGCCAGCGGCTGGTTGCCGCTATTGACCAAGCCCAGCGCCCGCTCCATGCGCACCTCGCCCAGCAGGGTGGAAAACGAGGTGTGCTCTGCGGCCAACCTGCGCCGCAGCGTGGCCGGGCTCATGGCCAGGTGGCGGGCGATATCGCTAGCCTGCCAGTCGCGGGCGGGGTCAAAGGCCAGCAGGCTCTGGATCTGCGCCCGTACATCCTGCCGCGGCTGGCGGAACAGGTCGGCGCCCTGCCTTGCGGCGGCCAGCGCCAGCATCAGGCCCTGCCAGGCGTGCTCGGCGCGGGCTTCGCCCAGCGTGCCGGCCTCGGCTTGCGGCAGCAGTGTTTGCAGCTGTTGCAAGGCGGCGACGGCGTCGGTGTGGGGGCGGAACACGGGGGTGGTTTCCTGCCACGGCGGTGCCGGCAGCTGGCTGCCGTATTGCGCCAGCAGGCGCTGCAGCCAGTGCTGCGGTTGCACCAGTGTCCAGGCGCGGTAACCGTGGTGATCTGGCTGATTGATGATGTCCACCTCCTGCCCGCCGGGGA
>JAIXTB010000195.1 GCA_027484385.1 Neisseriaceae bacterium
CCACGTTGATGCCCACGGTGTTAAAGCCCCAGTAGTTGGGCACGCCATAGCGCTGGCCGGGGTCGAACTGCTCCACGATCTTGAGGATGGCCGGGTCCAGGTGCTTGAGGTTGGGCAGCTTGGTTTTATCCAGCGGCAGGAACAGCCCGCCGCGTATGCCCAGTGCCAGCGTGTTGTGCGAGGGCACCACCACGTCGTAGCCGCTTTTGCCGGTCATCAGCTTGGCGCGCAGGATCTCGTTGCTGTCGAACACGTCGTAGCGCACCTTGATGCCGGTGGCGCGGGTGAAGTTGGCGTTGGTGCTGTCGGCCACGTAGTCGGTCCAGTTGTACACGTTCACCACACCGGCGGCGTGGCTGGCCAGGCTGGCAGCCGCCAGCGCGATGGCGAGCAGCGGGCGGTAGATCAATGCAGTCATGCGGGGCTCCTCAAGCGGGTTCACTGAAACGGTCGCGCCAGGCGTAGGCGGTATAAGCAAGGCGCAGGCCCAGCTTTTGCAGCGCGGTGGCGGGCGGCAGGCGCGGGGCCAGGCCGTGCATGGCGCAGGCGGCTTCGGTGGCGGTGGGCGGCTGCCCGGCCATGGCGCGTGCCAGCGCGCGGCCCAGCCACGGCATGGTGCTGACACCGCTGCCAAAGCAACCGGCGGCGTGCCACACGCTGCCATCATCCGGCAGGGTGCCATATTGCGGCAGCATGCGCCGGTTAACGGCGATGAGCCCGCGCCAGAAGTAGTCGATCTCCACCCCGGCCCAGGCGGGAAAGCGTGCGGCCAACTGTGCCTGCAACAGGGCGCGCTGGCGCTGGCCGCTGGCGTCGCTGCCGCTCAGGTCGCCACGGGCGCCAAACAGCAGGCGGCCATCGGGCAGGCGGCGCCAGTAGCTTAGCAGGTGGCGGGTGTCGAACATGGGGGTCTCGCTGTGGTAGCGGTAGGCGTCCCATTCTGCTGCGCTCAGCGGGCGGGTCACGATGATGTTGGAGATCACCGGCAGGGTGCGCTGGCGCAGCGTGGGCGGCAGTACGCCCGGCAGGTAGCCATTGGTGGCCAGCAGTAGCTGGCGGGCGTGTACCACGCTGCCGCTGGCGTGCAGGGTGTGGCCGGCGGTGTGGCGCTGCCAGCGGCTTACCGGCTGCTGCGGCAGCAGCACGGCACCGTGGCGCTGCGCCGCCTGCGCCAGGCCGCACACCAGCGCCAGCGGGTTCAGCCCGCCACCTTGCAGGATATGCAATGCGCCGTGCTGCGCCGGGCCATCGTGCCCCATGCCGGCAAACACCTGGCGCGGCAGCAGGCGGCAGGCTACCGGCGTGTGCTGCTGCCAGGCGTCGTGCTCGGCCTGCAGCGCGTCCCACGCAGCAGGGCTGTGCGCCACCACGTAGCTGCCACTGCCACAGGCCTGGGTGGCCATGCCCTCCTCTGCCGCCAGCGTGGCCACCAGCTGCATGGCCTCGTTTTGTGCGGCCATGAAACCGGCGGCACCGGCCGGGCCCAGCTGGCGCAGCAGGCCGGCGTAGTCGTGCTTGGTAGCGGGCAAGGTATTAAAACCGGCGTTGCGGCCGGACGCGCCCCAGCCTATGTCGCCCGCCTCCAGCACCGCCACGCTGGCGCCGTGGTCGCGCGCCAGGTGCAGCGCCGCCGACAGCCCGCAGTAGCCGCCGCCGATAATGGCCACATCCACCGTGTGCTCGCCGCTGCCGGGCGCCAGGGTTGGCCGCGCCGTGGTGGCGTGCCAGTAGCTAGGCGGGGTGAGCTGGGGGCGGTACTGGTCGGCGTGGTAGAAGGGCTGGTACATGGCGGCTCCGCAAGTGTTGCCACAGTGTGGCCAGCGCGTGCCGCTACCGGCAAGACACGCTTTTTGCTACCTTGTGTTAATTAATTTAACAGCTGGAGCCGCCATGGCCCGCCGCCTGCCCCCGCTTAATAGTGTTCGCGCCTTTGAGGCCGCCGCCCGGCTGGGCAGCTTTGTGGCCGCCGCGCAGGAGCTGAACGTGACCCAGCCGGCCATAGGCCGGCACGTGCGGCAGCTGGAAAGCTGGCTGGGGGTGGCGCTGTTTCAGCGCAATGCGCGTGGCGTGCAGCCCACCGCCGCCGGGGTGCAGTATCTGGCCACCGCCAGCCGCCTGCTGGACGAGCTGGCCGCGGCCAGTGCCGCCCTGGCGCAGCCGCAGCCTGCCCTGCTGCGGCTGATGGTGGTGCCGGGCCTGGCGCGGCGCTGGCTAGCCCCGCTGCTGGATAGCCTGCTGGCGCAGCGCCCCGGCCTGCGCCTGGCGATAGAGCCGCACGCCACGTTTTGCCAGCTGCAAGCCGGCCAGGCCGACCTGGGCCTGGTGGCCGACGATATCGCCCGCCTGCCCGGCTACTACCACACGCTGGCCGTGCCGCCGGTGTTCCCGGTGTGCACCCCGGCGTATCTGGCGCAGCACGGCACGCCAGCCAGCCCGGCCGCGCTGCTGCAACACACGCTGATTCACGAAGACGATGGCGAATGGTGGCAGCTATGGTTGGCCGCACAGGGCCTGCACGTGCAGCTGCAGCCGCAGATGGTGTACTACAGCGCCGACCAGACGCTGGACGCCTGCCTGGCGCACAAGGGCATCGCGCTGGCCAACCCGCTGCTGGTGGGGCCAGAGCTGGCCAGCGGCGCCCTGGTGCGGCCGCTAGCGCAGGCGGTGGCGCTGCAGGGCTACCATTTCATTTTGCCGCCCGGCGGGGTGGTATCTGCCGACATGGCGTGGCTGATGGCAGCGCTATGCCAGCGCGCCACAGCCTGACGGGGCGGCGGCGCAG
>JAIXTB010000173.1 GCA_027484385.1 Neisseriaceae bacterium
CCAGACCAGCCGGCCATCATCTCGGCCTGCGACGTTGGCCGCAACCAGCACCGTGCCGGCCTGGCCGGTGCCAGCGGCCAGTTGATACTGCCCGAGCGCGGCCACCACCTGGCGCTGGACCCGACGCGCCCCGGCGAATGCCTGGTATTCGCCCGCCGCCCCGGCTACCAGATCGCCCGCTTCAACTGGCGCAGCGGCCAGCAGCTAGCGTGGTACGACTACCCGGACAACCGCCACGGCTTTGGCCACGGCATCCTGGCGCACGGCAAGCTGTACACCACCGACAACGACATCGACAGCGGCAACGGCCTGCTGACCGTACGCGATGCGCAGACGCTACAGCCACTGCGCGAGATGCCCAGCGGCGGCATCGGCCCGCACGAGCTCAAGGCGCTGGACGACGGCAACATCTTGGTGGCCAACGGCGGCATCCTCACCCTGCCGGAAAGCGGCCGCATCAAGCTCAACCGCAACAATATGAAGCCGCAGATCGACATCGTAGACCCGGCACAAGGCCGCAGCATCGCCAGCTACGTGCTGGACGACAAGCGCCTGTCGCTGCGCCACCTGGCCCGCATCAACACCCGCGACTTCGCAGTAGCGCTGCAGTACGAAGGCGACGGCGCCGCCCCGCTGGCCGCCATCTGGAACGCCGAACAAGGCCTGCGCCTGCTGGACACACCCGACGCACTGGCACTGGCCAGCAATGGCTACGCCGCCAGCGTAGCCGCCGGCGCCAACCGCATCGCCTGCACCGCCACCAAAGGCGACGCCGTGGTGTTCTGGGACGGCAGCGGCAGCTACCTGGGCCACGTAGCGCTCAGCAAGCCGGCCGGCATCGCCCTCAGCCGCGACCAGCGCTACTTCGTCACCAGCAACGAGCTGGGCGAGATCGTGTGGATAGACAGCCAGACCCTGCAAATCGACCCGCGCCGCAGCCAGCGCTTCCCGGTGAAGTGGGACAACCACCTGAGCCTGGCGTACAGCTAGGCCCGCCCTTTGTTACCACGAAAAACCCCAGCCGGCTGGCTGGGGTTTGCAGACTACTAACAAAAGCTTAGCTTACCGTTCTCGTCCCGCATCGTGCCAAGCCTTCTGCAAAGGAGAAAGCAAGTACTCTGCAACCGTACGCTGCCCAAGCACAATTTCAGCCGTCGTTTGCATCCCCACCCCCAAAGGAAAAGATTGACCATCTACCTTTAGGCTGGACTGATCGACTGCCACCAGTGCCTTGTAGCGCAAGGGCTGCTGACCGGTAGCTAATGCACCTTGCTCTCTAGCCTCTTCGTCATTTTGCGCATCTGCACTCACATGCTGCACAGCCCCGTGCCCAATACCATATTTCTGGAAGCTGTAAGGCGCAAACTTCAATTTTACCCTCTGCCCGGGCCTGACAAAGCCGATGTCTTCATTTGAGACCCACACCTCAGCCTGCATTTGACGGGATACAGGTACCAAGCTGGCGAGTACTGTGCCCGGCTGCACTACCGTGCCTGCGGTATGCGTTGCCAAGTTTTTAATGACACCAGCTTGTGGCGCACGCAAATCCAATAGCCCCTGACGATGCTGTTGCTTTTGTAGTTCAGCGGTCAACTTGTCATACTGAGCTTGCGATTCAGCCCGCTCCTCGTGCAGTCTGCGCAGGTAATCCAATTCTATCTGCCGCATTTTTTTCTGCGCTTGGGAAATACTAGCCTGAGCAGACGCAATGACATGTTGCTGCGTTGCTAACTCTTGCTCTTTGTCTATACGCTCACGGCGTTTCTCACTACCCATCAGACCACCAGCAAAACCTTCTTTTACCAGCTGCGCATAAGCGCGATCCTGATCTTGGTAATAGGGCAAAACAGCCTCAAGTCTCGATTTTTGCTGCAAGGCGGCAGCAAGCTCTTCTTGCGCCTTGACCAATCGACTCCTCTCTTCATCAAGTGTTGCCATGAGTGCTGTACGGTTTGCCATATACTGGGCTGCTACTTCGTTTACCAAAATAGCGTTAGCACCTTGACCTTGACCTTGACCTTGTGGTGCAAATGAGCGACCTGATAACTCAGCATCTATTCTGGCAAGTTCTAAGCGCTTTCTCTGAAAATCAGTTTGAATCGCACCCAAATCTGCCCCCGACAGAATGGCATCCATTCGCATAAGAATTTGCCCTTGCTGTACTTTTTGCCCCTCCTGTACCAGTATCTCTGACACGATGCCTGCTTCGGATGGCTGGACAATCTTGAGATAACCCGAGGGCACAAGTTTTCCATTTGCTACTGCTACGATATCTAGCCGCCCAAACATTGACCATACCAATAAAAACACTAACAGCATGATGAATATCCACAAAACCTTGCGATGCTGAGGATGCGGTGGTACCTGTTGAATACGGATAAGAGGAGGATAAAATGACTGATAACGCGGCGCCAGCGTACTAGAAACTTGCGCATCTCTTTCCATGGTATGCTTTTCCTATGGCGTGCAAAATTGATGGGCTGACACTTACAGCCCGTCTACCGCATGTTCAATAGCTTCAATGCTTTTTGTTACAGCGTGATCCCTAGTAAATGCACTGTATCTTCTCGAAAACAATCCCGCGGCTGATTTGTAAGAGGCCTGCTCAAGCAAAGCATTGAGTGAATTGAACACTTGATGCTTGTTGGCGTGGAAATCAAGACATATACCAGCGCCTAAGTCGGCCACCCTCGAAGCAAACATGCCCTGCTCCACATAACGCGGGCACATCAAGAGTGGCACTCCAGCTAGCAAAGCCTGCGTCGAAAACCCACTATTGCCATACCCGACAACTGCATTGGCAACGGGTAATAAAGTAGTGAAATCGATAGGCTCTACACTAATCCGCAAGTGAGGAGTAACCAACCTGGCAGCTTGCCCCGCAGACAATCCGGGTATGACACACAACACTTCGGCCTCCAACAATGAAAGCGCCTGAAGAATGGCTATAAAACTGCCAACTTCTGGCCGCAAATAGACAAGCACATGCTGTAGCTGCGGGTATTGCCACTTCGCCTTATATCCAGCAGGAGGGGAAACAATCGGACCGATGTAGTTCCCGGCTGCGCGGCCCCCATAGTGATCAAGTTCAGCAAAAGTATCCAATAAGTCTTGTGGACCAAACAGCGCGCGCATACTTTTGACTGTAACCTTACCCCCCAGCTGCAACTGAGCGCGAACGAGGACGTCATCTAGCATAGTCTCAGCACCATGCAGCCTAGCATCAGATACCCACTTCCCCTGCCTAATCGAGGGCCAAGGAAACTTTCCAGGCGGAATAACAAAACCATTTCCCACCGCCAGATGAGGAATACCGCAAGTCCCTGCGGCCAGTAACGCAGTTGGTGCATGGTCTGTACTAACACATCCGGCTCGCACAAGGAAAAGATGCTTACCCACGCCCTTAGCCTATTAGCAACATCGGCGACATCATTGAAACCACAGCACAACAACACTTCTGCATAGTTGCTGGGCATTTTCACTGCCCGCTGTTGCCTGATCGCAGGTGCCGTCAGCAGTACAATCCCGGGAGGCAACTGCCAAGAAAATGGAAACCGAATATCCTTCAGGACAAGAGCCACAACGTGACCACGCTGTTGTAACGCCTGAGCAAGACGCAAGCATCGTGCCAAATGCCCCCACGCCTCACCCAGTTCCCACGCAATCAACACTCGAGCCATCACCAGGCCCCTATCATTGCCATGTCAAGTGACCTAAACCTTCGCGAATACCGCTGAAGACCTTAAGTTGAGACCCGGAAACATTCGGCAGCGACAGACTATCTGTAGCATTGTTTAAGCCTAATGCACCATTCGCTGCTATCCAGCCAGTCGGGCTCACACCTTGCCCCTTCTGCAGCCAACCTGGAGTTTGCTGACGCTCAACATCCAGTTTCTGCAGCGCATGAGACATTGCCGCCCAATGATGCTCAATATTGAAGTTATCATGACCATGCGTCACCGATACACCTCTGGCATGGTTAGGCAACCAGCCAAGCAAGTCCGATACAGGGCTGTTATGCGAAACCTTCTGTTGCCTCGAAAATCCGTCGAAAAATCGATCAATCAGGCTAGCCACATGTCCCGTAGCATGTGACCTTTGCATTGGCCAATGCAAAGGTGAGCACCAATCATCGGCATAATTACCGTGTGGATGCGGCGGTTGCCACACTAATGCGCCTTGAGAAATAACGGTTTTACTGCCAAAGCTCAGCCGGAAAACGTCAAATGTAGAAGAAGACGTGCCGTGCCCATCGTTTACGGAAACGCGAATATCCAGGCTTGCTCTAGCATTGACAGGTGCAACGCCGCTGAATCTCTGTGTCACCGCATCAAATTTGAGCCAAGATGGCAGCGGTTTACCATCACCTAAAGTAGCTGAGTAGATCAGCTTATCTGTTGTATCGCGGTCCCGAAAACTGTCACCGGGCAAACGCCAAGAAAATGCGTTGCCTTTGGCTAGCTGCACATTACCCAGGTAACGATTAAGCTCCGGCATGTCATTACTACCTTGCACCGTTACACTTAACTCGCTGCTACTGCTCACACTGCCATCACTGGCTGCATAAACAAAACGATCCGTGACGGTTTCACCTACTGCCAACGCTTGTACTTTGGATAATTCGTTATCCAGCGCATAGGCATATAATCCATTGCTTAACATGGTAAGGTAGCCATACTCACCACGACGAATCCCCGGGTTAGTCACCTGTAGTCGATTACCTTCCGGATCTTTATCGTTGTCCAGTAAATTTCCCCAAGCCCACAGCTTCTGGTCTTCTTTCAGTGTTACCGTATCCATGCCTAGCACGGGTGCCTGATTGCCACCTTGAACACTCAAGACAAAGCTCTGCACTGCATGGCTACCGGCACGGTCAATGGCGCTAACGTAGACGCTATAGCCACCAGCAACATCTGGCTTGGCGGTAAACACACCGGTTGCTGCATCAAACGTCATCCAGCTTGGCAACACTGCGCCATTGGCTAGCTTGGCTTCGTAACGGAGTACATCTCCTTTATCTACATCGATGAAGGCATTCTCTGGCAACGACCAAGTTAACTGCTGCCCGACTCGCCCCGATTGATTAGCTAGTGATACGCCCACTACTGGCGCATCGTTGGTGTTAACCACCTGCAGATCGAACAGCTCGCTAGCTGTTGCACCCGCCGTATCGCTGGCCGTCACCCGTAATTGCAGCAAACCGACATCACCATTGGCCGGTGTGCCCGAGAAGGTGCCGCTTTGTGGGTCAAACCTCAGCCAAGCCGGTAACGGATTACCGTCGATCAAGCTGGCTTGGTAACTTAGATGGTCTCCCGCATCAGGGTCGCTAAAGCTGCCTACGGGCAAGGTATAACTGAACACACTGTCTTCATTGGCAGACTGTGCGGCCAACTTGATGGCGGCTACGGGTGCATCGTTAGTGTTAACTACCTGCAGGTCGAACAGCTGGTTGGCTGTTGCTCCCGCCGTATCGCTGGCCGTCACCCGCAATTGCAGCAAACCGACATCACCATTGGCCGGTGCGCCCGAGAATGTACCGCTTTGCGGGTCGAACCTCAGCCAAGCCGGTAACGGATTACCGTCTATCAAGCTGGCTTGGTAGCTTAGGCGGTCTCCCGCATCAGGGTCGCTAAAGCTGCCTACGGGCAAGGTATAAGTGAACGCACTGTCTTCATTGACTGACTGTGCTGCCAACTTGATGGCGGCTACGGGTGCATCGTTGGCATTCTGAATGTTTAAATTAAAACTAATGCTTGCTGCCAACCCGAAATGATCTTTGGCCTCCACCTTCAAGGCCAGATTTCCAACATACTCGTTGGAAGGC
>JAIXTB010000120.1 GCA_027484385.1 Neisseriaceae bacterium
CACGCCTTCAATAACGCGATTGCCAGCCAGGACTATGGCAACCGCTACACCGCCATCTACCCGATCAAGGTGAACCAGCAAGAAGCCGTGGTGAAGAGCATCATCGCCACCCAGGACGTATCCATCGGCCTGGAAGCCGGCTCCAAACCGGAGCTGATGGCGGTGCTGGCGCTGGCGCCCAAGGGCTGCACCATTGTGTGCAATGGCTACAAAGACCGCGATTTCATCCGCCTGGCACTGATGGGCCAGCGTTTGGGCCACGAAGTGTTCGTGGTGATCGAAAAAGAATCCGAAGTGGATTTGCTGATCCAGGAAAGCGCCAAGCTGGGCGTGAAAGCCAACCTGGGTCTGCGCGTGCGCCTGTCTTCGTTGGCATCCAGCAAGTGGGCGGATACCGGTGGCGAGAAAGGCAAGTTCGGCCTGTCCGCTGCGCAGCTGATCTCGGCAGTAGACAAGCTGGTAGCGGCCGGCCACGGTGACAACGTGCGCCTGATGCACTTCCACATGGGCTCGCAGATTGCCAATATTGCCGACTACCGCGCCGGTTTCCGTGAGGCGATCCGTTACTTTGGCGAGCTGCGCGCACTGGGCCTGCCGGTAGACCACGTAGACGTGGGCGGCGGCCTGGGGGTGGACTACGACGGCACCCATTCGCGTAATGCCAGCTCCATCAACTACGACATGGACGAATACGCCAGCGTGATCGTTTCCATGCTGTCCGAGTTCTGCGACGAAAACGGCATTCCGCACCCGCGCATTCTGTCCGAGTCCGGCCGCGCCATGACCGCGCACCACGCCGTGCTGCTGGTCAACGTGACCGACGTGGAGCGCCTGCCCGACACCATGCCGCATATCGATGATTTGTCGGCCTTGTCGCGCCCGGTGCGCAAGCTGGTGGAGCTGATGAACCTGACCGACGCGGAAATGGTCACCGAAACCTACTACCGCGCCAGCCACCTGGTGTCCGAAGCGTCCGATATGTACGCCGAAGGCCGTTTGACGCTGAAGGAAAAAGCCATCGCCGAGCAGGTGCATGCTGCACTGTGCCGCCGCCTGCAAGCGCAGCTTACCGCCAGCCAGCGCAGCCAGCGCCAGGTGTACGACGAGCTGACCGACAAGCTGGCCGACAAGTACTTCTGCAACTTCTCGGTATTCCAGAGCCTGCCGGATACCTGGGCCATCGACCAGGTGCTGCCCATCATGCCGATTCACCGTCTGGACGAGCAGCCTACCCGTCGTGCCGTGCTGCAAGACCTGACTTGCGACTCGGATGGCAAGGTGAAGCAGTATGTCGATCAGCAGAGCATCGAAAACAGCATGCCGGTGCACGAAGTAAAAGTAGGGGACGAGTACCTGATCGCCGTGTTCATGGTGGGGGCTTACCAGGAAATCCTGGGCGATATGCACAACCTGTTCGGTGATACCGACTCGGTGAACGTGTACGTGCGCGAAGGCGGCAAAGTGACTTTCGAGGGCGTAGAAGAGCACGACACCATCGAGGACATGCTGCGTTACGTGCACCTGTCGCCAGAAGAGATCCTGAACCGCTACGAGTCCAAGGCGCGGATGGCAGGGCTGAACCAGGAAGAGCGTTCCAGCTACTTTGCCGAGTTCTGCCGCGGCCTGAAGCAATCGTCCTATCTGAGCGTGTAAGCCAAGGTTGGCCGCATGCGGCCAACCTTGTCGTAAAAAGCAAAAAGCCACGGTGTTGCCACCGTGGCTTTTTGCTTGCCGCGCGTGGCTAGGCGGTGGTCTTGAACAGCTTTACGCTTTCGCCCAGCTCGGCCATCAGGCTATCCAGGCGCTCGGTAGCCTGGGCAATGGTTTCGGCTTCGCCGGACAGGCTGCGTGTGGCCTCGCCGACGGCGGTGATATTGCCGGTAAAGCGGCTAAAGCCCTGGTTTTGTGATTCCTCGGCTTGCGACACGTCGCGTAGCAGCTGAATCAGTCGATGGGTATCCTGAATGATGCCGGCCAGGCGTTGCTGGGCATCTACTGTATTTTCACGCCCGCTGCGCATCTGGGCGTTGCCGTCACGAATGGCATCGATGGCCTGGTTGGTGCCATCCACGATCAGGCGGATTTTGGACTCGATATCCAGTGTGGCGTGCTGGGTGCGCTCGGCCAGCTTGCGCACTTCATCTGCCACCACGGCAAAGCCGCGGCCCATTTCGCCGGCGCGGGCGGCTTCGATGGCGGCATTCAGCGCCAGCAGGTTGGTCTGGTCGGCAATGTCACGGATCAGCTGCACAATACCGCTGACTTCGGCGCTGCGCTGCCCCAGGTCTTCCATGCGCTCGGCGGCGCGGGCAATCACCTCGCCCGCCTGGTTCAGCTGGCTTACCGCCTTGTCCATGGCTTGGCCGCCGCCATTGGCCGCTTCGCCGGCGTGTACCGCCATGCTGGTAGCGGCTTGCGACTGGCTGGCGTTTTGTGCGGTGACGGCGGCCATGTTCTGGGCTGCGCCTACCATGTCGTCAGCGCGTTTGCGCTGCTCGCTCATGGTGTGGGCAATCATTTGTGTACTACTGGCGATCTCGCGGCTTTCGCTGCCGGCGGCCTGGAGCGAGCTGGTGACCTGGGCCATCATCTGCTTCATGGCGGCGGTGGCGTGCTCGGCCTCCTCGCGGGCGGCTTCCAGTTTTTCGAAGGTGCGTGTTTTGGCGCGATCGTAGGCCAGTGCCAGGGTCAGCACGACTAAGGACAAGCCGATCAGGGACTTGGCTTGCAGCTTGGGCAGTTCTTCATGCGGGATGGGGGTGGGGGGGATGTCGCCTGCACCGGACAGGCCGTATATCAGGCCTATCATCAGAAAAGTTACCAGTGTCCACACCACGCCTGCGGTGCGGCCACCGACAAAAATGGCGGCAAACGGTATACAGGCAAACCACATCACACTGGTAGACATGATGCCGCCGTTGACATACACCATCCAGGCCACCATGCAAAACATGGTCAGTATGGTGTACTGGGCCACGGTGCGCAGGGCACCAGTAAGCTTGAGCAGCAAAGGGCCCAGCAGCATCAGCACCCCGCCCAGCACAATGCCGTGCGCCATGGCATCGTGGTGTAGCTTGTAATAAGAAATGGCAAAGAGTGGCGCAATCATGCCGGCCAGCAGGCCGACGCTGACGACTGTGCGTGCGCGGATCAGGTTATCGGGAACTTGCCTGAGCTGATCGGAAATGAACCACTCGGTGAAGGTGTGTAGCGACATTTTCCATCCTCGTTGTGTCGTGCTGAGCTGCGCCAGCTTTAAAAAGTATAGTTATTTTTTTAAGGGTTTCCGTTTGATGCTAAAACAGTTGTTTTAATTGAACAAGCGCAAGCTTGGTTTGCAAAATCTATCGACAGTTTTTATGCAAAAGGCAATGAAAAAACCCGCAGCGGCAGGGCCGGTGCGGGTTGAATGCTAAAAGACTAGCGCTAGTGCTGGTGCAGCTGTTCGGCTTGTATGGCGGTCAGGGCGATGGTGTAGACAATGTCGTCGACTAAAGCACCACGCGATAAGTCATTTACCGGCTTGCGCAGGCCTTGCAGCATCGGGCCGACCGATACCACGTTGGCCGAACGCTGTACGGCCTTGTAGGTAGTATTGCCGGTGTTCAGGTCCGGGAAAACAAACACATTGGCACGGCCGGCTACCGGGCTGTCTGGCGCTTTCTGGCGGCCTACCGACTCTACGCTGGCGGCGTCGTACTGCATCGGGCCGTCGATCAGCAGGCCCGGGCGCTTCTCGCGGGCAATGCGGGTGGCTTCGCGTACTTTCTCTACGTCGTCGCCGCTGCCGGAGCTGCCGGTAGAGTACGAAATCATGGCCACGCGCGGCGGGATGCCAAATGCCGCCGCCGAGTCGGCCGACTGGATGGCAATGTCGGCCAGCTCTTCGGCGCTGGGGTCCGGGTTCACGGCGCAGTCGCCATACACCAGTACCTGGTCCGGCATCAGCATGAAGAACACGCTGGAAACCAGCTTGGCGTCCGGTGCGGTCTTGATCAGCTGCAGGGCAGGGCGGATGGTGTTGGCCGTGGTGTGTACGGCGCCGGATACCAGGCCGTCCACTTCGTTCAGGGCCAGCATCATGGTGCCCAGCACCACATTGTCTTCCAGCTGGCGCTCGGCCATCGGGGCGCTCAGGCCTTTGCTCTTGCGCAGCTCTACCATGGGGGCCACGTAGCGGCTGCGTACTTCGGCAGGCTCCACGATTTCTACGCCTTCCGGCAGGCTGATGCCCTGTGCCTCGGCCACCTGCAGGATCTCGGCGCGCTCGCCGATCAGCACGCAGTGGGCAATGCCTTTTTCGTGGCAGATGGCCGCGGCTTTGACCGTGCGTGGCTCGTTGCCTTCCGGCAGCACAATGCGTTTGGCCGCGTGGCGGGCTTTTTCCATCAGCTGGAAGCGGAACGCAGGCGGCGACAGGCGTTTTTCACGCGTCTGGCCAATGCGCTGTTGCAGCTGGGCGGTGCTCAGGCGCTCGGCGACAAATGCGACG
>JAIXTB010000085.1 GCA_027484385.1 Neisseriaceae bacterium
CACCTGGGCGACTTCATCGAAGACTCGGTGACCGTAGCCCCGGCCGAAGCCGCCATGTACGCCAGCCTGCGCGACGCCACCAAAGAAGTACTGGACTCGCTCACCCCGCGCGAAGCCAAGGTACTGCGCATGCGTTTCGGTATCGACATGAACACCGACCACACGCTGGAAGAAGTAGGCAAACAGTTTGACGTAACGCGCGAGCGTATCCGCCAGATCGAAGCCAAGGCCCTGCGCAAGCTGCGCCACCCTACCCGCTCCGAGCGCCTGCGCAGCTTCCTGGACAACGAACCGGGTAACCAATAAGCAAATTATTTGCTATAATTGACCCCCTCTAGGGCCTCTAGCTCATGCCTGGTTAGAGCAGCGGACTCATAATCCGTTGGTGCCGGGTTCGACTCCCGGGGGGCCCACCAAGAAAGCAAGGACCTGCAGCGCAAGCTGCGGGTCCTTTTTCTTTGCGTTCAAGGTTGGCCGCAGGTGGCTTGCGGCGCTGCTGGGTAAACACAAATCCGCTAGCAGAAACCACATCACACCCTTGCCCATTATTCGTACCAATCAAGCCTGTGGGTAATCGCCGTGTCACTGATAGCTACCGGCAGTAAACCTGACCTTCACGCAAGCCTAGCGCAGCAGCCCCATCCGGTTGCACACAGCAGCCTCCCTGCAGGACTATATCTTTAAGAGATCACAAGAAACTCGCTTATCATCAGCCATCCTGTCAGCAAACCCAATATACGTCGGCTTAAACGTATTTTTCACGGTATTGACTATGAAAAGCGCTTCCACACTGACCTACACAAACGCCAATAAAGCTGCTTGGAACGCATCTGCGCACCTGCATGGACAAGGCAGCTCATGGGATGCGCTGTTACTCGCCGCCAGTCAGCCCGGTTTCAATGTGCTGGGTAACTGCCTCACCGCTACGTTGACCGATTTGGGCGTTGCCGGGCGAAGCGCAGTACAAATTGGCTGCAATAATGCCCGCGAGCTGTTGTCACTGGCAGCATTGGGCGCCATACCTGCACTGGGAATAGAGCAATCGTCCGAATTTCTGGCTCAGGGTGCCGTACTGGCGTCGAAAGCCAAACTCAATCCGCGTTTGCTTGAAGCCAACATTTATGAACTCCCAATCGATGTGGGCCAGCACGACCTGGCGCTTATCACCATTGGAGTAATCAACTGGATGCCTGATCTGCAGGGGTTTTTCAAAGCTGTGCGAGGGCTGGTCCGTACAGGTGGGCATTTGGTCATCTATGAAACCCATCCCATACTGGAGATCTTCAACCCTGATGCGGCGAACCCCTTTCAACCGGAAATCAGTTATTTCGAGAAGACACCGGTGACAATCGAGGAAGCTATTACGTATGACGGAAGTCACGGTGGCGCCGGAGAAACCGGCTACTGGTTTCTGCACACACTAGGGGAAATTGTCACCGCCTGTGTCAATAGCGGGTTCCAGATTCAACGCCTTGAGGAACACCCACACCTGAACCGCGAAGAAGATTACGCAATCTACGAAAATCGCCCAGCACAGCTACCCCTTTGCTATACCTTGGTGGCGCGTGCCCTATAGCACGATAGCTTAGGCTGAATGGCACGTAAACGTTTGCCACGTTTTTAAAACTTGCAGCCAGATACTCGGTAAACGTTGGGCTTCGCTGTGCTCAACCCAACCTACGCACTGAGTTCAAATATTATGCGTCAGGAAACCTGTATGTTCATTTTTGAGATCATTACGCCAGGCACATGGCTCGACCACGATGACAGAGACTGGGCATGGCAAATCGAGGGACAACTTCGATCTTTGCAGTCGCAATTCTTTGAAGCCAATACAGCACTAAACCTATTCGCCAGCACCCAGTCAATTCGTCCCTCATTTGCAAATCGGGAAGCGAGAGAACGAGATTCGCAGCGCCGCTATGAGATTCAACATGCTGTTGAGCAAGAACTCAGCAATGGCTTGTCTCATGAGAATTGGGAGGAGATTCATTTTGAAGCAGATGTGCGCTTTAAACGTGAAAAGTGGGCTAATGGCAGCATACCTCGCGAGCTAGAGCATAATCTGCCCTTTCTTTATGCTCGCGCATTTCTTTACGCACTGGATGCATTCGACAAGTTTCTTGGCGTGCTAGCAGCAGAACCCAAAGTACCTCCGGAAGTTGCGAACCTCCATGCACGGATGGCCGAGGACTTTCCAGATCTTCGAGGCGTTCGTAACACAGCCCAGCACCTTGAAGACCGCGCCAGAGGTCTCGGTGCTGGAAGGAATCCGCAGCCGCTTGAATTGAAACCAATTATCAACAACTTCATCAGCGCACCTAGTGGTGGTGTGCTTGTTCTCAATAGCCTAAACGGTTCCAAATATGGGTCCACAATGTCCAATGGACACTATGGAGAAATCGACGTTTCGCCAGAATCCATGCAACGCTTGCAAGCTGTTCTACAGGAGTTGCTATTACTATTCAGGTGGCGCGGTCCAAAACAACACGCTCCTAGCGCATGAGGCCCGTCTAGCACAGCACGGTAGGTTGGGCTGAATGAAATGAAGCCCAACGTTTACCGCGTTTTTGAAACTGGTAGCCAAACCCGGTAAACGTTGGGCTTCGCTACGCTCAACCCAACCTACGCGCTGCACTTACCCGCCCCACCCCGCCCAGGCCCAAGCCCCCAACTGTATCCCCGTTTTGTGCTACTGCTGCCACTGATAGCCACAGTTCCGGCCCGCTACAATGGTTTGTATCCAATAAGACGTTTGCGGCCAACCTTGGCCGGCGAGGAGACACCATGACAAGCAC
>JAIXTB010000149.1 GCA_027484385.1 Neisseriaceae bacterium
CCGCTGCTTCGATTTTGCCGCCACCGGTTTTCGCGACTTCACCCGTATTGCCGGCCGCCACCCCGAGATGTGGCGAGACATCGCGCTGGCCAACCGCGACGCGCTGCTGGCCGAGCTGGATGCTTTTCAGGCCACCTTGGCCGCGCTGCGCCAGGAGCTGCTGGCAGGTGACGCTGCGGCGATGACCACGCGTTTCGAGCGCGCCCGCGAAGCCCGTCAGCAATGGCAACAACACTTCAACCGGGGCAACGCATGACGATCTGGGTAGACGCCGACGCCTGTCCGGCGGTGATCAAAGACATTTTGTTTCGTGCAGCCGACCGTACTGGCACGGCCACCGTGCTGGTGGCCAACCAGCTGCTGCGTGTGCCGCCGTCGCCGTACATCCGTGCCGTGCAGGTGCCGGCCGGTTTCGATGTAGCCGATAACCACATTGCCCAGCAGGCGCAGCCGGGCGACATCGTGGTGACGGCAGATATCCCGCTGGCCGCGCAGGTGGTGGCCAAAGGCGCGCTGGCGCTGAACCCGCGCGGCGAGCTGTACAGCGACGCCACCATCCGCGAGGCGCTGGCGCTGCGCAATTTCATGACCGAGCTGCGCGACAGCGGCGTGCAAACCGGCGGCCCGGCGGCTTTCAGCCAGCGCGATCGCCAGGCCTTTGGCGCCCAGCTGGACAAGCTGCTGCAAAAGTTGGCCGCAGGCCGCCGCTAAGCGGCAGCAAGTGCTTACGCCGGGGTGTCCGGCTGCTGGTGGGATGCGGCGCGGATTACACCCAGTTTGTCAGCCGGCTGCCAGCCCGCCGGTTTCAGGATCTTGCCGTCGGCGCGGCGCAGTACCTGCCCGTCCACGCACTTGGCCAGGTTGGCCGCATGGATGGCATTGAACATCGCCTGTAGCGGCAGCCCTTGCGACAGCAGCAGCCCGCACAGCACATTCAGCACGTCCACGCCTTCTGCGGCCAGCTCGGCCTGTAATTGCTGCTGCGTGGCGGCATCCGCTTGCGGCATGGCCTGGTAGTCGGCCAGCGCGCTGCTGAACTCTTGCCACTCCTCTTGCAGCATGATTTGCCACATGACTAGCTCTTGCGGCCGATAGGCCGGCGTGTCAGGTGCGGGCATGTCAAAGCACTGCATGAAATCACGACGCTGCTCAAACGGATTACTCATCATCTAGTGAATTCTTGTTTTGATGGTGGCATATTTTGTGTTTTTTGCCTGATAGTGGCAAGCCGCTGTGCATAAAAAAACCGCTGCGTTGCGGCTGCGGTTTTGTCCTGGGCGGCGTGGTGCCTAGCCTGCGGCCAACTTGCCCAGTACCTCGAAGTAGTCGGGGAAGGTTTTGGCTACGCAGTTCGGGTCGTTAATCACCACCGGCGTACCCAGCAGCGCCACCAGCGAGAAGCACATCGCCATGCGGTGGTCGTCGTAGGTGTCGATTTCGGCGTTGGCCATCAGCTGCGCCGGCGGGGTGACGCTGATGCTGTCCTGCGTTTCCACCACGCTGGCGCCCACCTTGCGCAGCTCGGTGGCCATGGCGGCCAGGCGATCGGTTTCTTTCACGCGCCAGCTTTCCACATTACGGATGGTGGTGGTGCCCTTGGCAGCCAGCGCGGCCACGGCGATGGTCATGGCCGCGTCGGGGATGTGGTTCAGGTCCACGTCGATAGCTTGCAGGCCGCCAGCCGGGGCGCGGGCTTCGATCCAGTTGTCACCCAGGGTGATCTCGGCACCCATCAGCGCCAGCGCATCGGCAAACTTTACGTCGCCCTGGATACTGCTGCGGCCAACCCCTTCCACACGTACCGGGCCACCGGCCAGCGCACCGGCTGCCAGGAAGTAGGACGCGCTGGAGGCGTCACCTTCCACGTGGATTTCGCCGGGGCTGATGTAACGTTGGCCGCGGGCGATGGTGAAACGCTGCCAGCCTTCACGCTGCACCTGCACGCCAAAGCGTGCCATCAGGTTCAGGGTGATTTCGATGTACGGTTTGGAAATCAGCTCGCCCACCACCTCGATGGTGACGTCCTCGCCGGTAAGCGGCAGCGCCATCAGCAGGGCAGTCAGGAACTGGCTGGAGACATTACCCTTCACCGGAATGACCTGGCCGGCGTTCAGGCTGGCTGGCTTGATCTGCAGCGGCGGGTAGCCGTCGTTGCCCAGGTAGTCGATGTCGGCACCGGCTACGCGTAGCGCGTCGACCAGATCGCCAATCGGGCGTTCGTGCATGCGCGGTACGCCGTGCAGGTGGTAGCGGCCCTGCATTAGCGCCAGCGCGGCGGTTAGCGGGCGGAAGGCGGTGCCAGCGTTGCCCAGAAACAGGTCGGCGTCTTTCACGCTAAAGGCGCCGCCAGTGCCGTGCACCAGAAAGTCGCGGCTGTCGCCTTGCTGCTCGACACGCACGCCCAGCGTGGCCAGCGCTTCCAGCATGCGGCGGATATCGTCGGAGTCCAGCAGGTCGCGCACCAGGGTGCTGCCGTCGGCCAGTGCCGCCAGCAGCAGGGTGCGGTTGGAAATGCTCTTGGAGCCGGGCAGTTTGATGGTGCCGGCCAGCGGGCCAATGGCTTGTAGATGTAGTTGTTCCATGATGTTCTTGTCTGTTTTGCTGCAGGGCGGTGCCCCGCCGGGTGATCTCGGCAACGACTGTACCTGTATTGTGCGCCGCCACGCAAACGCTCTCTTTTTGTACTGCTTGCGCTACAATTGCCGGTTTTGATTCAAGGTCTTCGCCATGCCTACGCTCAAACCTGTCATTACCATCGACGGCCCTTCCGCTTCCGGCAAGGGCACGGTGGCTGCCCTGGTGGCACAGCAGCTTGGGCTGCATTATCTGGATTCCGGCGCGCTGTACCGCCTCACGGCGCTATACGCGCTGCGCGAAGGCGTAAGCTGGGAAGACGAACAAAACGTGGCACGCCTGGCTGCGCAGCTGCCGGCTGCGTTTCACGACGGCAAGACCTGGCTGGGCGAGGCCGATGTCAGCGCAGCCATCCGTGCCGAAGATATCGGCATGGGCGCCTCGAAAGTGGCGGCATTGCCCGCCGTGCGTGCGGCACTGCTGACCCGCCAGCGCGATTTTCTGGTGCCGCCAGGCCTGGTAGCCGACGGCCGCGATATGGGCTCGGTGGTGTTTCCGCGGGCGGAATTGAAGGTTTTTCTGACTGCGTCGGCCCAGGTGCGCGCCGAACGTCGCTATAAGCAGTTGATCGCAAAAGGGGAATCTGCTAATCTCGTTCAGATTGAGCTGGATATTTCCGATCGTGACGCGCGCGACGCGGCACGGGCGGTTGCCCCGCTAAGACAAGAGCCGGATGCCCACTTGCTGGACACCTCGGACCTGACCATCGAACAAGCGGTGGCGCAGGTACTGTCGTGGTTCGACAAGGCCCGTGGCACCGGCCATTAATTTTTTGTAAGCCGCCGTCTGTCATACCTTGCGCTGACGGCGTATGAAAAACCTAACCCCGCGTGACGCAAGGCATGCCTGAGAGTTACATCTGATGACTACCCTCGTTATGGATAGCTTCGCCGCCCTGTTCGAAGAGAGCCTGGCTCTGCAAGAAATGCGTGCTGGTGAAGTAATCACCGCTGAAGTCGTTGGCATCGATTCCAACTTCGTGACTGTTAACGCCGGTCTGAAGTCCGAATCCCTGATCCCGGTTGAAGAGTTCAAGAACGACAACGGCCAAGTTGAAGTTGCTATCGGCGATTTCGTTACTGTTGCGATCGACTCCCTGGAAAACGGCTTTGGCGAAACCAAGCTCTCCCGTGAAAAAGCCAAACGTCTGGCTGCATGGGTTGACCTGGAAGAGGCTCTGGAAGCTGGCAAGATCCTGTCCGGCGTTATCAGCGGCAAAGTCAAAGGTGGCCTGACCGTTATGGTTAACGGCATCCGCGCTTTCCTGCCGGGTTCCCTGGTTGACGTACGTCCGGTGAAAGACACCACCCCGTACGAAGGCAAAGAAGTTGAGTTCAAGGTTATCAAACTGGACCGCAAGCGTAACAACGTTGTTGTTTCCCGCCGCGCTGTTCTGGAAGAAACCCTGGGCGAAGAGCGCAAAGCGCTGCTGGAAACCCTGCGTGAAGGTGCCATCATCAAAGGTATCGTCAAGAACATCACCGACTACGGTGCGTTCGTTGACCTGGGCGGTATCGATGGTCTGCTGCACATTACCGACCTGGCATGGCGCCGTGTTAAGCATCCGTCCGAAGTTCTGGCAGTTGGCGACGAAGTAGAAGCCAAAGTCCTGAAGTTCGATCAGGAGAAAAACCGCGTATCCCTGGGCCTGAAGCAACTGGGCGAAGATCCGTGGGTGGGCCTGTCCCGTCGTTACCCGTCCGGCACCCGTCTGTTCGGCAAGGTAACCAACCTGACCGACTACGGCGCGTTCGTGGAAATCGAACAAGGCATCGAAGGCCTGGTACACGTGTCCGAAATGGACTGGACCAACAAGAACGTACACCCGTCCAAGGTTGTTCAGGTTGGCGACGAAGTAGAAGTGATGATCCTGGAAATCGACGAAGACCGTCGTCGTATCAGCCTGGGCATGAAACAGTGCCAGGCTAACCCATGGAACGAGTTCGCTGACAACTTCAAGAAAGGCGACAAGCTGAAAGGCGCGATCAAGTCGATCACCGATTTCGGCGTGTTCGTTGGCCTGCCTGGCGGTATCGACGGCCTGGTACACCTGTCCGACCTGTCCTGGAACGAAACCGGCGAAGACGCTGTGCGCAAGTTCAAGAAGGGTGACGAGGTTGAAGCCATCGTTCTGTCCATCGACGTGGAAAAAGAGCGTATCTCCCTGGGCATCAAACAGCTGGAAGGCGATCCGTTCAACAACTACGTAGCCATGAACGACAAAGGCGCGCTGGTTAAAGGTACCGTGAAGACCGTTGACGCCAAAGGCGCCGCCGTGACTCTGGATACCGACGTTGAAGGCTACCTGCGTGCTTCCGAACTGTCCCGCGACCGCGTTGAAGACGCTCGCTCGGTTCTGAAAGAAGGCGACGAAGTTGAGGCTGTGATCATCGCTGTTGATCGCAAGTCCCGCGCTATCAGCCTGTCTATCAAAGCCAAGGACGCTCAGGAAGAGAAAGCAGCCATGTCTGCTATCGGCGCTGGCGACTCCAACGTTTCCGCTGGTACCACCAGCCTGGGCGCACTGCTGAAGGCTAAACTGTCCGGCGGCAACGAATAAGTGATGGACATGACCAAATCTGAGCTTATAGCGAGGCTTGCCGAGCGTTATCCTCAGTTGGTCGCCAAAGATGCTGAGCTGGCTGTTAAAACCATTCTGGATGCAATGGCCAGCAGCTTGGCAAAAGGGCAGCGGATCGAAATCCGCGGTTTTGGTAGCTTCGATCTGAACTACCGTCCGCCGCGGATGGGCCGCAATCCCAAGTCTGGCTCCAGCGTTGTCGTTCCTGAGAAATACGTGCCTCACTTCAAGGCAGGTAAAGAACTGAGAGAGCGGGTTGATTTGACCGGTTCGAACGACTAAGCAGTTTTTTTGCCTGTCCCAAAGCGCCGCAGCTTGTCTGCGGCGCTTTTTTTATCTGCGCTTTACTTGGGAGGGGTGTCGCTTTCGTTTAAACTTGCACCATTGCGACGATGCGAAAGCCCCCGATGCGTTATCTCTTCCGCTTGTTTGAGCTGCTCGTACTGGTACTGCTGATTGCCGTGACGGTGCAAAACAGCGCCGTGGTGGAATTCAAGCTGTTCTTTGGCCAGAGCTGGCAAGCCCCGCTCATTCTGCTGCTGCTGATTTTCTTTGTAGCTGGCGCCCTCATTGGTCTGGTGGCCACCTTTGCTTATTCCCTGCGCGTACGCCGCGAGCTGTCGCAGCTCAAGAAAGAGCTGCGCTCCCGTCAGGGCAGCAAGGTGGTGGTAGACCCCAGCGATGCCCTGGCCGACTAGGCCATTCTGTTTTTTGCTCCGAGGTTGAATTTTGGATATCGATTTGTGGTGGCTGTTACTGTTCCCGGCCTTTTTCGGTTTGGGATGGTTCGCCGCACGCGTAGACATGCGTGCAGTGCTGAAGCCGGCACGTGAAGTACCTGCTGGTTTTTATAAAGGCCTGGATGCGCTGGTTGATGACCAGACCGATGTGGCCGCGCGCTCGCTGTCCGAAGTGGCGCGTGCCCACCCGCACGCGCTGGAAGTGCAGCTCAGCCTGGGCAAGCTGTACCGCCGCCGTGGCGAAAATGACCGCGCCATCCGTCTGCACCAGCAGGTGCTGGAGCTGCCTGACCTGACGCGTGAGCAAAAAGCGCTGGTGCGCTTCGAGCTGTCGCAAGACTTTCACAAGGCGGGTCTGGTAGACCGTGCCGAAGAAATCCTGGTGAAGCTGCTGGATAGCCAGACCATGGGCCGCGCTGCGCGCGAGCAGTTGCTGTCCATCTACCAGCAAGACCGCGACTGGGCCAAAGCCATTGCCACCGCGCTGGAGCTGCGCAGCGATGCGCACAGCTTCCAGCACGAAGTGGCGCAGTTTTATTGCGAGCTGGCACAAGGGGCCTTGTACCAGTCTGATTTCGACAAGGCACGCGAAGCGGTGAAGAACGCCTTTGCGGCCAACCGTAAATGCGTGCGTGCCAGCATTCTGCTGGGCGATATCGAAACGGCACAGGGTCAGCACGAGGCGGCCATTGCCGCGTGGCAAGCCATCGAAAAGCAAAACTACGAATACCTGGCCATGGTGGCCGAGCGCCTGTTTGACGCCTACGAGGCGCTGGGCAAGCCGCAAGAAGGCATCGCGCTGCTGCGCGGCTACCAGCGCACCTTCTCGCAGCTGGAGCTCACCGACCTGCTGTACCAGAAGGTGGCCACCTACGAAGGCGAAGCCCGTGCGCTGGAAGCCGCCCGCGAGGCGGTACACGCCCGTCCGAGCCTGCTGGGGGTTTACCGCCTGGTGGAATCGCAGATGGACGAGCTCAGTACCGAAGGCCGCCTGGACGCCGAAGTAGCACGTGCGCTGATCATGAAGCACGCACAGCGCCTGACCGTACACCGTTGCAAACGCTGCAACTTCCGCTCGCGGGCCTTCTTCTGGCATTGCCCCGCTTGCGGCGAGTGGGAAAGCTTTACGCCTAACCGCTCCGAAAACCACTGAACCGAATACGCGACAAGAAAGACAGGAAAACATGAACCCGTTAATGGCACATGGCTTTGCGGCCAACGTTAATTCGCCGGTACTGGTGGCGCTTGATTTTGCCACCGCAGACGCCGCACTGGCCTTTGCTTCCCGTCTGGACCCCTCGCAGTGCCGCCTCAAGGTAGGCAAGGAGCTGTTTACCGCCGCCGGCCCGCAGCTGCTGGAGCAGTTGGCCGCACGCGGCTTCCAGGTGTTTCTGGACCTGAAATTCCACGACATCCCCAACACCGTGGCGCACGCCTGCAAAATGGCCGCCGAAGCCGGTGTGTGGATGGTGAACGTGCACGCCAGTGGCGGCCGCCGCATGATGGAAGCCTCGGCCGAAGCACTGGCGCAGTACAGCCAGCGCCCGCTGCTGATTGCCGTGACCGTGCTCACCAGCATGGACGCAGTCGACCTGATGGAAATCGGCATTACCGTGCCGCCACAAGAGCACGTATTGCGCCTGGCACGCCTTACCCGCGATAGCGGCCTGGATGGCGTAGTGTGCTCGGCACAGGAGGCCGGCGTACTGAAAGCCGAGCTGGGCCAGGGCTTCAAGCTGGTAACGCCGGGCATCCGCCTGGCCGATAGCGCCGCCGACGACCAGCGCCGCGTGATGACGCCGGTCGCCGCACTGCAAGCCGGTTCCGACTACCTGGTGATCGGCCGCCCCATCACCCGTGCCGACGACCCGCTGATGGTGCTGAACAAGATCAATGCTGATATCCAGGCCTACCAGGCCAGTCTGGCCTGAGCCGAGGTAGCCCATGACCCTGATGCAACAGCTGGGCTTGAGCCCGGAAGACCTGAGCCGCCGCCTTGCCGATAGCCGTGTGCTGGTGGTTGGCGATGTGATGCTGGACCGCTACTGGTTTGGCGACGTATCGCGCATTTCGCCCGAAGCCCCGGTCCCGGTGGCCAAGATCGCCCGCATGGAAGAGCGTGCCGGTGGTGCGGCCAACGTGGCGCGCAATATTGCCAGCCTGGGCGGCAAGGCGACCATCCTGTCCGTGGTAGGCGACGACGAAGCCGCCACCGCGCTGACACGGCTGATGGAAAGCGATGGCATTACCCCGTCGTTCAAGCGCGACCCTGGTATTTCCACCACCATCAAACTGCGTGTGGTGGCGCGGCAGCAGCAGCTGATCCGCCTGGATTTCGAAGACGCGCCCAGCAACGAGATTCTGGCCGACAAGCTGGACGACTACGCTGCCATCGTGGCCGAACACGATGTGGTGATCCTGTCCGACTACGGCAAAGGCGGCCTGACCCATGTAAGCCGCATGATCGAACTGGCCCGTGCCGCCGGTAAACCGGTGCTGATCGACCCCAAGGGTGACGATTACAGCAAGTACGCTGGCGCCACGCTGCTCACGCCTAACCGTAGCGAGTTCAAGCAGGTAGCCGGCAGCTGGCAGAACGACGAACAGTTGGCCAGCAAGGCGCAAGTACTGCGCAGCCAGCTGCAGCTGGACGCGCTGCTGGTGACGCGCAGCGAAGAGGGCATGACGCTGTACCGTGAAGCGGGCGCCGTGCACGAGCCCACGCTGGCGCAAGAGGTGTACGACGTGTCCGGCGCAGGCGATACCGTTATTGGCACCTTGGGCCTGATGCTGGCCGCAGGGCTGGACATGCCGCTGGCCATGCGCCTGGCCAACGCCGCAGCCGGTATTGTGGTGGCCAAGCTGGGCACCGCCGTGTGCCACCAGCGCGAGCTGTTTGCCTTGTAACCACCCTGTTTAGCAAGGAGCGGATGATGGCCTGGTACGAGCAAGTGCTGCAGTTCTGGTTCGGTGGCAGCAGCGATGACATGCTGGCCCTGCCACGTGACGCCTGGTTCAAGAAAGACCCGGTGTTCGACGGCATCATCCGCGAGCGGTTTGCCCCCTTGCTGGCCGAGTTGGCCGCCGGCGCGCTGCAGCCCGACGCCAGCGACGCGCGCCAGGTGTTGGCCTGGCTGATCGTGGCCGACCCGTTTCCGCGCAACCTGTACCGAGGCCAGGCGCAAGCCTTTGCCACCGATGCCCAGGCTTTGGCTGCCAGCCACGCCGCGCTGGCGGCGCGGCTGGATATCCGGCTGCCGCCGGTGGCGCGCTGGTTTGTTTACCTGCCGCTGGAACACAGCGAGCAGCTGGCCGACCAGGAAGCATCCGTGCGCCGTTTCGAGAGCCTGCCGCAGGGCAGCCCGGGGCGCGACAATGTAATCGATTTTGCCCGGCGGCATCACCAGATCGTCGCCCGTTTCGGCCGTTTCCCGCACCGCAATGCGGCGCTGGGGCGGCCGTCTACCCAGGACGAGCTGTCATTTCTGGCCCAGCCAGGCAGCGCCTTCTGAACGCATACAAGGAACAAGCATGACTATCGTGGTTACCGGCGCGGCCGGCTTTATCGGCTCCAATATCGTGAAGGCGCTGAACGCGCGTGGCGAAACCGACATCCTGGCGGTGGATAACCTCAGCAAGGGTGACAAGTTCGTGAACCTGGTGGGCTGCGAAATCAGCGACTACCTGGACAAGCAAGACTTCATCAGCCTGATCGGCAGCGGCGATTTCGATGGCGAAATCACCGCCATCCTGCACCAGGGTGCCTGCTCCGACACCATGAACCACGACGGCAAGTACATGATGGAGAACAACTACCAGTACACGCTGGAGCTGTTCGAATTCTGCCAGGCCGAGGAAATCCCCTTCCTGTACGCCAGCAGCGCGGCGACTTACGGCAAAGGCACTACCTTCAAGGAAGACCGCCAGTTTGAAGGCCCGCTGAACGTATACGGTTACTCCAAGTTCCTGTTCGACCAGATCCTGCGCCGCCGCATGGCCGAAGGCCTGACCGCGCAAGTGGCCGGCTTCCGCTACTTCAATGTGTATGGCCCGCAAGAGCAGCACAAAGGCCGCATGGCCTCGGTGGCGTTCCACAACTTCAACCAGTACCGTGACACCGGCAAGGTCAAGCTGTTTGGTGGCTACGACGGCTATGCCGACGGCACCCAGAGCCGCGATTTCGTGTCGGTAGAAGACGTGGTGAAGGTGAACCTGTACTTCCTGGACAACCCGGACAAGAGCGGCATCTTCAACCTGGGCTCCGGCCGCGCACAGCCGTTCAACGACGTGGCCGTGGCTACCGTCAACGCCTGCCGCCGCCACGAAGGCAAGCCGGCGCTGACGCTGCCTGAGCTGGTAGAGCAGGGCATTCTGGAATACATCGACTTCCCGGACGCGCTGAAAGGCAAGTATCAGAGCTTCACCCAGGCCGATATCGGCAAGCTGCGCAGCGCCGGTTACAGCGATGCCATGCTCACCGTAGAACAGGGCGTAGACCGCTACGTGGACTGGCTGATGAGCCGATGAGCCGACACGCCGCCCTGCCGGTACGCGTAGCCGCCCGTTTGCTGCTGCGCGATCCCGATGGCGCGGTGTTGCTGTTCCCCTACCGGCCGCCCGCTCTGGGCGGCCGTATTGCTTACTGGTTCACCCCCGGTGGTGGCGTGCACGCAGGCGAAAGCCTGGCCGACGCCGCCTGCCGCGAGTGCCTGGAAGAAACCGGCTACCCGCTGGCCGACCCCGGTGAGCCGCTGGCGCGGCGGCAGTTTGCCATGCGTCTGCCGGATGGCCGCGAGGTATGGGCCGACGAGCATTACTTTCATGTGCGGGTTGGCCGCATCGCCTTGCAGCAAGACGGCTGGAGCGAGCAGGAGCAGGCCAGCATGGGGGCGGGGCGCTGGTTTGACAGCGCAGCGTTGGCTGCCGCGCCACAGCCTGTTTTCCCCGAACACCTGCCGGCCATCCTGGCTGCTGCCGATGCGCGCGACGCACAAGCCACCCGGCATGACGTGCGCGATGGCGACACGCTTTTGCCCAAAAAATGAGCATTACTGTTGCATGGCGGCGATAGCTGATAACATCAGGCTATTGAAATAGCCAGGATTGTAAAGCCATGAAATGCCCCTTCTGCGGCTGCGCCGATACCCAGGTGGTAGATTCCCGCGTCAGCGAAGACGGCAGCAGCATACGTCGCCGCCGCCGCTGCACCAGCTGCGACAAGCGCTTTACAACCTTTGAAACCGCCGAAGTGCGTATGCCGCAAGTGGTGAAAACCGGCGGCCATCGCACCGAGTTCGACGTAGAAAAGGTACGCACCAGTTTCCTGCGCGCGCTGCACAAGCGCCCGGTGTCCACCCCGCTGGTAGACGACGCCATCAACCGCATCAGCCAGCGCCTGCTGCAGCTGGGCGAGCGCGAGGTGTCCAGCCGCTATATCGGCGAAATGGTGATGAACGAGCTGGCCAAGCTGGATAAAGTGGCCTACGTGCGCTTTGCCTCGGTGTACAAGAGCTTCCAGGATATTTCCGAGTTCACCGATGCCATCGAGGAAATACAAGGCAAAGGCTGATGCCGGGCCTGCCGCCACGGCGCGGGGAACCAGACAACCCTGTCGTGCGCGGCAGGGTTTTTCATGGGCGCTACGTGCTGGAGGGCTAGGCGTGCGTCTTCTGTCACAGCTGGCTAGCGCTGGCTGCCATGGTGCGCATCACACGCGCCGCAGCCTGCACAGGCTTGACGCTGGCTTGCGGCCAACCTTAGTCTGTGGGCTCGCAGTTCCATAAGAAAGCCTGACATGACCTCCCCGATTACCCTTCGCCCGCTTGAACCTGCCGACGCCGATGCGCTGTTTGCCCTGGTAGACAGCAGCCGCGACAGCCTGTCGCAGTGGCTGCCCTGGGTGGATACCACCCGCAGCCCCGCCGATTCGCTTACCTTTATCCAGCATACCCAAGCCGAGCGTGACGCTGGCCGTGTGTACACCTGGCTGATCGTGGCCGACGGCCAGCCCGCTGGCGTGTGCGACCTGCACGGCGTGAGCCTGCTGAACCTGCACGGCTCCGTAGGCTACTGGCTGGCCGACGCCTACGTTGGCCGCGGCTACCTGCCGCAGGCACTGGCTCAGGTGCTGCATACCGCGTTTGCCGAGCTGGGCTTGAACCGTGTGGATATCGTGAGCGCAGCGGCCAACCTGCGCAGCTGCGCGGTAGCCGAGCGTAGCGGCTTTACCCAGGAAGGTGTGCTGCGCGGCTATCTGCGCATCCGCGAGCGCTTCTGGGATGCCCGCATCTACAGCTTGCTCGCCGCCGACTGGCGTAGCGCGCAAGGCCAGGCATGATGAGCACGGCGCTGGACTTGCAGCCGCAAGACTACCAATACATGCAGCAGGCGCTGCGCCTGGCTGCCGCCGCTACCCGCCGTGCCGCACCCAACCCCGGTGTAGGCTGCGTGCTGGTGCGCGACGGCCAGATCATTGGCGAGGGCGCTACCCTGCGCGTCGGCGGCGACCACGCCGAAATCCAGGCCATCAAGGACTGCTACGCCCGGGGCCACAGCCCCGCCGGTGCGACAGCCTACGTCACGCTGGAGCCGTGCAGCCATTATGGCCGTACCCCGCCATGCGCCGAGCGGCTGATCAAGGAAAACATCGGCCGCGTGGTGGCCGCCATGGTGGACCCGTACCACGAGGTGGCCGGGCGTGGCATAGCCATGCTCAACGCGGCCGGTATCCCCGCCGTAGCGGGCTGCCTGCAAGCCGAGGCGCAGTACGTGCACCGTGGTTTCCTGTCGCGCGTTACACGCCAGCGGCCTTGGGTCACGCTGAAAGCTGCCGCTACGCTGGATGGCAAGACGGCGCTGCTGAATGGCGTCAGCCAGTGGATTACCGGCCCAGACGCCCGCCTGGATGTGCAGCAGCTGCGTGCGGCCAACTGCGCCATCCTCACCGGCAGTGGCACCGTGCTGGCCGACGACCCGCAGCTGACCGTGCGCGAGGTCGCCGTGCCGCGCCAGCCGCTGCGCATCGTAGTAGACAGCCGCCTGGCCACGCCACCTGCGGCGCGCATTTACGATACTGCCGTGGCGCCCACCTTGCTGGTCACCACGGTGGCCGATAGCCAGCAGCACGCGCCGTATCTGGCGCGCGGCGTACAAATACGCGTGTTGCCTGCGCCAGATCAGCACGTTGACCTGGCCGCGCTGTTACAAAGCCTGGCGGCCGATGGCATTAACCAGCTGATGGTCGAAGCCGGCGCCGGCCTGAACGGCGCGCTGGCACAAGCCGGGCTGGTAGACGATATCGTGCTCTATCTGGCGCCCTATCTGGCCGGCGATGCG